>NZ_JBHSWW010000136.1:0-6399 GCF_042661865.1 Halorubrum tibetense | reverse complement strand
GCAGCGGTCGCTTATAAGCGACCGCGAGGAGCCCGCGAGGGAGCCCGGAAACGCCCGTAGGGCGTGAGCGGCGAGGCTGGGGAGGTGTGAGGTGCGGGGCGGTTGCGGTGCGGGGTGGGACTCAAAGGGGCAGCCTGCTCCGGGAAGACGGGCGAGGCAAGCACTGGAACGGGCGAGCGTCGCGAGCCCGTTCCAGCGCGCAGCGAGCCCCTCGACCGGAGCAGGCTGGGGCTTTGAACGTGTTCACCGTCGATCTACCAGTGACCACTTATAAGCGAGCCCCTCGACCGGAGCAGGCTGGGGCTTTGAATCTGGATACCGCGCCAGCGACGACGTATAAGCGAGTGACTGAGACGCCGATGGCGTCCATCACTGATCCGCCCTTGCTGCTCCGCGTTCCCGTTACCGTTCCTCGTCGGGTTCCGCTGCGAGCGCCTCGTCGCGGAGCTCGCGGCACCGGTCGCCCGTGATTTCCAGCTCCGGCACCGGGGTCGGCGTCCCGTCCTCGTCGACGGCAACGAAGACGAAAAAGGACTCCGTCGTCAGCTCGCGCTCGCCCGTCCGCGGCGACTCCCGATACGCGCGGATCCGCGTCCGGAGACTCGTCCGCCCGACCGCGTACACGTACGACTCGATGAGGCAGGTGTCTCCCTGTGGCACCGGCCGCTTGAAGTCCAGTTCGTTGATCTTGGCGGTGACGCACGTCTCGCCGGCGGCGCGCATCGCCGACATCGCGCCGATCTCGTCCATCCACTTGACGATGTTTCCCCCGTGGGCGGACTCGTAGTTGTTCGTGTGAGTCGGCTGAACGCGCTGGCGGTTCTCGATGTACGTGTCGCTGACGCTCGGCATACCCTGTTGACGGTCGGCCGCGACAAAGGCTCGTCGGCAGCGATAGGGCGAGCCGCCCTCGTAGTTCGATCCTGTCGAGATCCGCTCCAACTGCTACGGCTCGTCGGTGCTGAATGCGTTCCACGGGATGAACTCTCTAAACAGCACGTGAGCGACGAGACCGAGCATCGCAACCACTGTTAACCCGAGACCGACTTCCTGTACCCATGACTCCGATTCAAATCCCAGCGTCCAGAGGAGGTAATCAAGTCCAAAGATAACCACCCAACCACTGAGGTAGATGAGTAAAAAGCCGATAGTGAGCCGATCCGGTGACAGTTGATCCGATACCTTGCGGCGGAGCGTCGTCGCGCCAACGACGACAAAAGCGATTCCACTGGCAAGCGGCCAGGCTGTCAAAACGAAAATCCCCGAGATATCGTCACCAGCGACTGCGACCGATCCGATCACAAGGACTACTGGAAGGAGGCTTACTGCCTCTACCCGCCGCAGTGACTCCGCTGGTTCTGACGGTCCGCCGTCGATGTCAGTATCGGATACCAGTGCTGCAACAACAAGCGCTGAAATCGCGATCGCACCACCAGTAATGATCTGACCCACGAGTACTGAATACGCGAGCGTCCCAACGCCGATGACCACCAGCGCAGTAGTGATGTAGCCACGCTTCACAGAGGGCATAGTGTAGGATAGTTGACGAGGAATAAAAAAACCCCGTTGAAATCGTCCGGAGGTGACACGAGGCCCATACTAGATATAGGGTACTCAATATCCGCACAAGCAGAATTTCAGCGGAATTAATTAAAACGGAACGCCGCCCGCCAGCAGCGCGGCGTCGACGAGCAACAGGACCGCACATCCGCCGCTTGCGAGGAGGTACGGTCGGCCGGCCGTTGCCAGTTGGTCGGTCGAAATCGACTCGGGAACCGCCTCGAACGGGAACCCCTCCGCCATGTACGTTCCCCAGCCGAGGTCGGGGTCGATCTCGCGACGCATCCGCAACACGCCCATCTCGATCAGGCCGTTCATGATCCCCCACAGCGAGAGCATCGCGAGAACGAGCCACCCGCGCGTCGTCGTCGTCAGCAGTTCCAGCGGGGCATATAAGACCCAGATCATGTACGCGCCGGTGAGCGGAAGCACAACCCCGGTCCAGCGGGTGATAAGCAGCAGCCGATGTGCGCCGTCGACGAACGTCGCCGGGCGCATCGTTCCGTCGGTCGCCCGTGGGAGGACGGCGTAGACGACGTATAGCGTCGCACCGGTCCACAGCGCCGCCGACAAGACGTGTAACACGAACGAAGCGGTAAGCAGCACAGCCGGAAGATCGGTCGGCGCGTATATAAACCCGGTCGCCGGAGCGGCGTACCGTCTCGGCGTCGCTGCCCGACGTCACCGTCCACGGTCCGCACGAACCCCACGTGGACCGCCGGCTCGCTGGGCCTTTTCACTCACCATCGCATGGCACCGACGTGGGTCAGCCGTGGCCGAGTTCGGGAACTCGATACGACTGCTCGCGAACCGCGAGTTCGCGTCGCTGGCGGGGACGGCGTTCGCACGCAGTCAGGCGTACTCGACGATCCTCATCGCGATCGCGTTGTACGCCGACCTGTTCGGAACGACTGGTTTCGTCGAAGGGCTGTTCGGTACCGCCTTCGCCGCCGTCCAGCTGCTGATAGTCCTCCCGCTCGGCCGGTGGGTCGATGTGGGAAACGCAAAGCGGTGGCTGCTCGCCGGATTCCTGATCAACGTCGGCGTCTTCCTCGGGTTCATGCTGGTCGGAAACCCCGTCCACGTGATCTTGGTGCGGATGCTCCAAGGACTGGGGGCGAGCGTGCTGTGGATCACGGGCGCGACCGTCATCGGCGAGATCAGTCCTGACGGGAAACGAGGGCTGTGGCTCGGCTCGTACAACCAGTTTGCCTCCTTTTCGTCGCTCGCCGGCGACCTGATCGGCGGCTACCTTCTGTACGCCTACGGATTCACCGAGACGTATCTGGTGTTGACGCTTGTCACGCTCGGCGCGTTTGCGCTCGTGTTCGCGTTTCTGCGTGACAACCCCGGCGGCCGGAAGGACCCCAAGGAGGCGGGCGGGATCGAGACGTTCCGGTCGCTGCTCGGCCTGCCGATGCTGCGGTCGCTCGTGTTCTTCCGGTTCACGTTCAGCGTCGGCAAGATGGCGGTCATCATCTTCCTCCCGATCTACGCCCGAACGACGTTCGGTATCTCGGCGTTCGCGATCGGCTGGATCATGGCGGGGGGGAAGGCGACGAAGGCGATCACGCAGGGGTTCGTCGGCGACCTCACGGACCGATACGAGCGGACGTATCGGTTCGTCGCGGTCGGGGCGTTCCTGTACGGGGTCGGCACCGCGCTGATACCGCTTGCCGCGTACTTCGAGGGGACGGTGTCGCCGGTCACCGTCTCGTATCTCGGCGACTCACAGACGCTCGGCGGCGCGTTCTTCGCGCTGTTCGCCGCGTACTCCCTGTTAGGGATCGCCGACTCGATCCGGCTCCCCGCCAGCATGTCCCTGTTCGTCGAGGAGGGTGAGGCGTACGACTCCGTCGCGTCGGCGATGAGCCTCCGTTCCGTCTCTTGGAAAGTCGGGCAGGTCGTCGGACCGGTGCTCGTCGGCGTCACGATGGATTTCACGTCGACCGAGATCGGGTTCCTGCTCGCGGCCGCGTTCATCGCGTTCGCGACGACCGGCTTCACGTGGCAGGCACGAGTCGCGTACAGAAACCGGCGCGAGCTGTCCGCGGCCGACTGAAACGGGAGAACGAGCTGAGTCGTTTCGATCAGTGACGTCGCGGGTCGTCGCTACCGCCCCACAGCACCCGGTACGCGAGGTAGCCGAACAGCGCGGCGAACGCGAACAACGCGACGGTCTCGGCGAACCAGACCAGCGCCCGGAGGAACCGGCTCAGGGTCCGCAGGAGGATCATCCCGCCGAACAGCGCGATCACGACCGCGAGCCCGCCGAGCGCGGCACGAACGCGTTCCATACACCCGATCGGTCCGCACTACCGTATAAGCGTTCGTTCGCGGTGCTACCGTTTACCGAGCGCTTCCTCGAAGACCCGCTGGGCCCGCTCGTACCCCTCGTTTCGGTCGACGATCGGGCCGGGATAGTCGGGTGCGAGGGAGTCGCGTTCGCGTTTCGAGAGCGTCGGCCAGTCGACGACCTTCCCAGCGGGCACGTCGCGGAGCTCCGGGACGTACGCCGTCACGAAGCGGGCGCTCTCGTCGTATTTTGCCATCTGGCTCACGGGGTCGAAGATCCGCACGTCGACGGAGTCGGTGCCCGTTGAGGCGGTCCACTGCCACGCCCCGTGGTTTGAGGCGTAGTCGTGGTCGATCAGCTGTTTGGTGAAGTACCGGGCACCCTTCCGCCAGTCGATCAGGAGGTGTTTCGTGAGGAAGCTGGCGACGACCTGTCGCGGGCGGTTGTGGACGTACCCCTCCTCGTTCAGCTGGCGCATCCCGGCGTCGACGAGCGGGTACCCCGTCTCGCCGCGCGTCCACGCCTCGAAGGCGTCGTCGTCGTCGCGCCACGCGATCTCGTTGGGGAACGATTTGTAGTTCGAGACGGCGAGATCCGGGGTGTAGTACAGCAGGTGGTACATCTGCTCGCGCCACGACAGCTCGTAGCGGTACTTGTCGACGTTCTTCCGCTCGCGGCCGGTCGCGGCGTCGTAGGCGTCGCTCGCGTCCGCCCACACCTCCCGGATCCCGATCGCGCCCGTGGCGAGGTACGGAGACATGCGCGAGACTGCGTGTGTCGGGGTCTCGACCGCCCGCGAGAGGTCGTCGCGGGTGTCGTTGTACGTGTCGATCCCGTTCGCGAGGAAGTCGTCGAACCGCTCGCGTGCGCCGGCGTACCCGGCCTCCGGGAGGTCGATGTCGGCGTCGGGCTGCGGCACCGTCTTCGGGTCCGAGACGTCGGCGAGCGTGTCGGCGTCGGGTTCGGCGTACGGGCCCCGTTTGGGGACCGCCGTCCAGTCGTCGTGGAACCGATTGTGGTTCTCGTAGCGGGGTTCCAGTCGGTCGGGATCGACCAACACGCGGTCCGTCCGGCCGTCGGCGTCGACGCCGATCTCCGCGAGCGCGTCCGCCACCGCCCGCTGGCGGTTTCGTCGGGCAGGTCGGTATCCTTCGTTATAGAAGACGGTGTCCGCGTCGTACGCCGCCGCGAGCTCGGCGAGGACCGTCTCGGGGTCGCCCGCCCGGACGACGAGGTCGCTTCCGCGCTCCCGATACCGTCGTTTCAGCGCCGCGACGTGCCGGAGGAAGAACGCGCGCTGTCGTGCGCCCACGGTCCCGAACAGGTCCGTGTCGTAGACGAACACGGGGAGGACGGTTCCCGCGCGTGCAGCCGCCGCGAGCCCGGCGTTGTCCCGGAGTCGCGGGTCCCACCGATGCCAGAACAGGTGCATGAGATCGGAAGGGGATGCGGAGGGTAATCGTTGTCCCCCGTCCAGTTAGGTATCAGCGGTGAAGGCGGGAGCGTCTCGGTCGCTCACGGCTAACCGTGGCGTGGTCGCTCACGGCTAACCGTGGCGTGGTCGCTCACGGCTAACCGCGGCATGGTCGCCTACGCCGCCGGTCACGGTCGGCCGCGACACTGCTCATCGCCGACCGCTCGGCGTGAGCGGTCGGACCGGGGTGGCGAGGAACGCCGTGCCGAAGACGGCACTCGCGACCGTCCCGCCGAACGCCGCACCGCCCGCTACGAGCGCGGCGATGCCGACGATCAGCGCGGTCAGTCCGAGGACGTGTTTGATATCGGTCACGAGGCTGGTGCCCGCTCGAGACGTCCGATCGTTGCCCTGGTTTTCGTCCATGAGGATGACCCCGTCGTTCGTTTCGGGGATAGGGCCGTTCGTATGTAGTATTGGTCCGCCCGAAGGAACGGTAGCAGTGGTTGAAGCCGGTTCACGCCGGGCCTGAAACACCGTGTGCGGGGATCGCTACCGGTGTCACAGGGGCCAGTCCGTGACCGCCGGAGCCGCTTCGGAACCCCCGGACTCGACCCGGATCCGACCCGATATCGAGCGTCCCTCATCGGGTGTCGTCGGGGGCGCTCGCTCCGCTGACTGCGTACGCAGACGCCGAAAGGACGATCCCGCGGAGACCGTGGGCCGACAGTCGAGGGAGAGAGTGAACGCCTGAGCGGGGTCGACACGACCGACGGGAGTGGCGGATGCCCCCAACGAGCAGGGCCGACGATCGTCGTGTGTATCCTACAGAATTTCATGACTCTGAAACAACCCCATCAGGCAAGAAACGAACACTTATATCCGATCGTCGAACTCCCGTCGAGCAAGCGAGATCCGACGTGACGACACCCACCCTACGGATCGGCGGTGGGACCGACGGCGGCGACGCCGCGGTTCCCGCTCCGATCCCACCCGACGACCCCGAAGCCTGGTACGCGCCCGATGTCCGCGCGCAGTACGAATCCGCGCCGGGGGTCGTCGCGACGATACGCGAACGCGACGGCGGCCGGTTCAGCTACGACGCTCGCGAGCCGCCTCTCTCGCCCGC
>NZ_JBHSWW010000135.1:0-6412 GCF_042661865.1 Halorubrum tibetense | reverse complement strand
GTTCGCCGGGGTCGCGTTCGCGGTCCCGTACGTGGTCTTTTACGCCGCCGGCGCGGTGTTGGTCCTGCTCAACGGCTGGCTCGATCTCGTGGACGGCGCGCTCGCCCGCGAACAGGACGTCGCCTCCGCGGGCGGCGACCTCCTCGATCACGTACTCGACCGGTACGCAGACATCGCCATTATCGCGGGGTTCACCGCCGGGATCGACGCGTACGCCCTCGGCTTTCTCGCGGTCACCGGCGTGTTGATGACGTCGTATCTCGGCACCCAGATCCAGGCGGTCGGCATCGGGCGCGAGTACGGCGGGCTTCTCGGGCGGGCCGACCGACTCGCGCTGATGGGGATCGTCGGTCTCGTCGCGGCGGTGTACCCGGCCCCGATCGTCGCCGACTTCGGCGTGGTCGGCCTGCTGTTGGGCCTTCTCGCCATCGTCGGACATCTCACCGCGCTTCAGCGGTTCCTCGGTGCGTGGCGCGACCTCTGAACCCTCCTCGCCGTGAACGGCGAGGGTAGCCGGGGGGTCCGGACGGCTCGTCGATGGACGCTACTCCTCCGTCTCGTAGTGCTCGCCGGCCGCGGCCGGTAGCCGTGTCTTTCCGACCAGCGCGAGGACGAGGATAACGACCACGTACGGGATCGTCTCGACCAGCGTGCTCGGGATCCCGTAGCCGAGCTGTTGGAGGCGGGTCTGGCTCGCTTCCAGCGCCGCGAACAGCGTCCCCGCGCCGAGCGCGCCGAGGGGGTTGTAGTTGCCGAACAGGTAGACGACGATGGCGATGAACCCCTTGCCCTGGACCATCGTCTCGCCCGAGCCACCGAACCGCCCGACGCCGAGCGCCAGCAGGCTCCCGCCCGCGCCGGCGAACACCCCCGACAGCAACACGCCGGCGTGTCGGATCCGCGGGACGGAGACGCCGACCGTGTCGAGCGCGCGCGGGTTCTCCCCCGCCGCTCGCAGGTGACTCCCGAACGCGGTGTGGTTCAACGTCCACCACGAGCCGGCGGTTCCGGCGAGGATCAGCGCCGCCGAGTAGTGCCAGGTCACGCGCGCCCCGATTCCTGGTGTGTTGACGCTCCCGAAGAACACCGTCGAGAGGAACGGCGCGAGTCCAAGCGCGATGAGCCAGATCGCTAACCCGGCGATGATCTGGTCCGCCTTGAACTCGATACAGACGACCCCAAAGACGAACGCGAGCACCGTGCTCGCGACCACGCCCGCGAGGAACCCGACGACGAGTAGGCCGGGACCGCCGAGCACGCCCGCGTCCCCGAGCACGAAGGCGACGTATATCGAGGTGAACGCCGAGATGATCAACAGCCCCTCCAAGCCGATGTTGATCACGCCGGATTTCTCGGCGAAGATGCCGCCGAGCGCCGCGAGCACGATCGGGGCCGCGATCCGGATCGTCGCGGCGGCGGTTCCGGTCGAGAACACGATCCCGGCGAGGTCGCCCGCGACACTGTCCGGGAACGCGACACCGAGGACGCCGAGCAGCGCCAGCAGGCCGACGGTGCCCGCGACGATCGACTTCGTGTAACTCGACGCGGCGAGATCGGTGACCGTCGGGACGTCGAGCGCGGAGAGCGGGTTACGCACTTGACTCACCTCCATGGGTCGGCTCGGAGCCACTACCGGTCGGATCCTCGCTCCCGGCGGTCGGATCGGTCGAACCCGAGCCGTCGGCGTCGGAGCCGGCGTCGGTGGCCTCATCCACAGACTCCCCCGGCCCGTCCCGGTCGCTGCCGGGCCCACCGGGTCCGTCCTCCACGTCGAGTCGGCGACCGATCAGCCGGAAGAACTCCGGCATCGCCACGAACAGGATAATGAGTCCGCGTAACACGCCGATCAACTCCGGCGGCACGTCCGTCTGGAAGCCGACCTGTAGCGCGCCGCCTTTCAAGACCCCGAACAGCGCGGCGGCGGGGAACACCCCGAGCGGGTTGTTGCCCGCGAGGATCGAGACGGCGATCCCGTCGAACCCGAGGTCGGGGACGGACTCCAGCCATCGGCCCTCCGCCATCAACACCCACATGCTCCCCCCGATCCCGCCGAGTGCACCCGATATCGTCATCGCCCGAACCGTCGTGAGCTTCGCGTTTACCCCGCCGTACTCGGCGGCAAGCGGCTGTATCCCGCTGACGCGGAGGTCGTAGCCGAACGGCGTGTGCTCCAAGAGCACGTACAGGCCGACGACGACGACGAGCCCGATCAACAGCGCCGCCTCGGCGAAATCGCCGGTCGTCGGGAAGAACCACGGGTCGATCCGCGCGTAGTCGGGGACGCGTTCCGTCGCGACGACGGACGACCCCTCGGCACGGAACACCTCTAAGACCAGAACGTAGGCGAGGTTAGCGGCGATGAAGTTCAGCATGATCGTCGTGATCACCTCGTTGGCGTCGGCGTACGCCTTCAACGCGCCGGGGATCGCCCCCCAGACCCCGCCCCCGGCCGCGCCGGCGACGATACCGAGCGCGATAAGCGCGAGCCCGCCGACGCGGTTCGCCGGGAACACCGGCGCGGCCGCGACGACCACGAGCGCGGTAAGCAGCCCGCCGACGACGAGCTGTCCCTGCGTTCCGATGTTGAACAGCCCGGCACGGAACGCGACCGCCACGGAAAGCCCGGTGAATATCAGGAGCGTCGTCTCGCTCATCGTGAGCGCGAACGAGTTGTTGAGCGGACTCCAGCCGGGCATGAACCCGAGAAGCGGGATCGTGACGGGGAGCCACTCCGGGTTCAAGAGGGCGGGCTCCCAGAGGTAAAACGGGTTCCCTAAGGCACCGTTGAACAACACGAAGTACACCTGGAACGGGTCATAACAGAACCCGAGCCCAGTGATCGGCATCGTCCACGCCGCGGTCGAACACTCGGCGATCCGGCCGGAGACGAGCACGATCAGGAACCCGACGGCCACGGAGAGGACGAGCGCCGCGAACGCGATGAGCAGCCGTTCGACGCCTGTGAGCCCCACGAACCGCCGGAGGAACTCATACGCTCTCGCACGGAGGGCCGCGCCACGCTCCGTACTCATGCCGACACCTCCTCGTCGAGCGCGACGTGATCGACGGCGTCGTCGTCGAGCGACTCGCCGGCCATCAGCAGCCCGAGCTGTTCCTCGGTGACGGTTGCGGGGTCGACGACGCCGGTGAACTCGCCCTCGTGCATCACGGCTAATCGGTCCGACAGCGCCTGTACCTCGTCGAGCTTCGAGGAGACGAGCAGGACCGCCTTTCCGGCCGACCGCAGCTCGAGGAGACGCTCGTGGATGAACTCGGTCGACCCGATGTCGACTCCCCGTGTCGGGTGGGTCGCTACCACGAGATCGGGGTCACGTTCGAACTCGCGCCCGACGATGAACTTCTGTTGGTTTCCACCGGAGAGCGACTCCGCCGTGGACGCGCGGTTCGGCGGCCGGACGTCGTACTCCTCGATTATCGCGTCCGCGTGCTCGCCCGCCGCTTCCCAGTCTATCCGGCCCCCGCCGGTGAAGCCGTCGTCGTGCTGGCTCCCGAGCACCCCGTTCTGCACCAGGTCGTACGGCATCACGAGTCCGCGCGCGTGTCGGTCTTCGGGAATGTATGCCATCCCCCTATCGATCCGTTCACGACGGCTCACGCCGACCATCGAGTCGCCCTGAAACCGGATGGCACCGGCAGTCGGCCGACGTAACCCGGTGATCGCCTCGACGAGCTGTGACTGTCCGTTGCCGTCGACGCCCGCGATCCCGAACACCTCCCCCTCGCGTACGGTCGCCGACACGCCGGAGACGGCTTCGACGCCGCGATCGTCCTCGACGTGGAGCCCCTCGACGCTGAGCGCCGGATCCCCCGGCGTCGACGTCGACTCCGAGCGTTCGAGCAGCACCTCACGACCGACCATCATCTCGGCCAGCTGCTCGCGGGTCACGGTGTCGGTGTCGACCGTTCCCACGTTGACGCCGTCCCGCAGGACCGTCACCTCGTCGGCGGCGTGCATCGCCTCGCCGAGCTTGTGCGTGATGAAGATGATCGTCTTGTTCTGCGCGGTGAGCTCCTCGAAGACGCCGAACAGCTCCTCGACCTCTTGCGGCGTCAACACGGCCGTCGGCTCGTCGAGGATCAACACGTCCGCGCCGCGATACAGCGCCTTGAGGATCTCGACGCGCTGTTGGACGCCGACGGAGACGTCCGCGACACGGTCGTCCGGGTCGACGCCGAACCCGTACCGCTCGCTCAGCTCGCGAACCGCCTCGTGGGCGCCCTCGTCGTCCACACGGAGACCGAACCACTCCGTCGGTTCGTTCCCGAGGACGATGTTCTCCCAGATCCGCATCGGCTCGACCAGCATGAAGTGCTGATGGATCATCCCGATCCCGGCGTTGATAGCGTCGCGTGGCGAGTCGAACGTTCGCGGCTCGCCGTCGATCACGACACGCCCCTCAGTGGGTCGGTACAGCCCGTACAACACGTTCATCAGCGTCGTTTTCCCCGCCCCGTTCTCGCCCAACAGCGCGTGGACGCTCCCGCGCTCGACGACGAGGTCGACGTCGTCGTTGGCGACGACGCCCGGGAACCGCTTGGTGATTCCATCGAGGGTGACCGCGGGTTCCATTTACGCACCCTCTCGGTCCGGAGGTAAAAAGCGCGTCGGGTCCGTGAGCGGATCCGTCCGTTCGTTGTCGTTTCGAACCCGAAACCGGCGGTTCCCCGATCGTATTCGGGTGAACCGTCCGACTGTGGGACGGCGCTCAGACGTCGTCGGGATCGTCCGGGACGACGATGTCGCCCGCGATGATCCCGTCCCGGATCTCGTCGATCTCGGTTTTGACCTCCTCGGGGATCTCGTCGCCGATCCCATCGCCGTACACACAGGAGACGCCCTCGTCCTCGAGGCCGAGCTCGACCTGTGAGCCCCCCTGGAACTCGTCGTTGACGACGTTCTCGACCGACTCGTACACCGCACTGTCGACCCGCTTGACCATCGACGCGAGGATCACGTCGGCGAAGTCGGGCTCCGTCAGCGACTGGTCGGAGTCGACGCCGATCGCGAACCGCCCCTGGTCCTGTGCCGCCTGGAAGACGCCGACGCCGGAACCGCCCGCCGCGTGATACACGACGTCCGCGCCGCTCTCGTACATCGACAGGGCCGCCTCCTGGCCGCCGGAGGGGTCGGCGAAATCACCGACGTAGCTCGTGATCACGTCGATGTCGTCGCTCACGTAGTCGACGCCGGCCTCGTACCCCGCCTGGAACCGCCGGATGAGCGGCGCGTCGACGCCGCCGACGAACCCGACGTTCGTCGAATCGGACGCCGTTTCGCCCGCGCCGGCACTGAACGACCGGCTACTGAGAAGTGCGGCGAGCGCACCGACGAGGAACGATCCCTCCTCCTCTTTGAACTCGTAGCTTGCAACGTTCGGCTCGTCGAGGTTGTCGTCGACGAGCATGAAGTTCTGCTCGGGGAAGTCCGGAGCGACCTCCGAGAGAGCGTCGAGCTGGGCGAACCCGATACACGAGACGAGGTCGTAGTCGGGGTCGGTCGACTCGGCGTACAGCCGCTGGAGCTGCGAGAACTCGCCGGCGTCGGCCGGCTGCGACTCGTCGTACGAGACGTCGAAATCCTCGGCCGCGTCGATGATGCCGCGCTGTGCCGCGTCGTTGAACGACTCGTCGCCGAGACCACCGAGCGCGTACACCATCCCCACGTTCGTCTCCGCGGTTCCATCATCGCCGTCGTCGCTAGCACTGTCGTCGCCGGACCCGTCGTCTCCGGCACCGTTTCCGCCGTCGTCCTCCGGGCCGCCCGTACAGCCGGCGAGCCCCGCGACTCCCGCGATACCGGCCACCTGTAGGAACCGCCGCCGATCGAAGTCTGATCCCATATCGATCTGAAAAGCGCGGCTAGAACGGTTAAAATCGTCGGTCGGGCCGGTCTCCTGTCCTCTCGTTCACACTACGCGTCGTCGACGGCGGCCGAGACGACGGACGCCACCGCCTCGACCAGCTCGTCGACCGTCTCGCTTTCGGCGTACACCCTGACGTACGGCTCGGTACCGGAGGGCCGGACGAGCGTCCACGCCGCATCCGGGAACTCCAGGCGGACCCCGTGGTCAGTGTTCACGCTCGCGTCCGGAAACGCCTCCGGGAGCCGATCGGTCAGGCCGTCCATCACCGACGGCTTCAGGTCGTCCGGACAGTCGACGCTGACCTTCCGGTACGGGCGTTCCGTCACCGGGTCGCGGAGCGAATCGAGTCCCTTGGTCCCGATGAGGCGAGCGAGGACGGCCGCCGAACACACGCCGTCGATCCACCCGCCGAACGGGACGTGGACGTGTTTCCAGGGTTCCGCCGCGAACGCGACCGCGTCCCCGTCGGCTTCGACGGCCGCGATCCCCTCGTGGAGCGCGCCGAGCCGGACGCGTTCGACCCGACC
>NZ_JBHSWW010000134.1:0-6428 GCF_042661865.1 Halorubrum tibetense | reverse complement strand
GTGGACGGTCGGGGGACCCGTCGATCCGGACCCGTCCGCGGCTTCCGCTTCCCCAGTGCCGCCGTCGACGGGTCTCCCGCCGCCGCTCTCGTCGCCCCCGCCGGCCGAGTCCTCGCGTCCGATCACGTCCATACGCGGTCTGACCGCGGTATCGTATATAACTCGTCGTTCGCTACTCAGGCTTGGGAGCATACGGCTGCCATCGAACCGACCGAACCCATCGACGTCGTGGCCGACCGTTTATATACGATACCGCGGCCAGGCGGTCGTATGTTCGATACGACATCCGACGCGTCACGGTCCGACCGTTCCTTCCTCGCCGACAGCCGCGCGATCGAGGGGTTGCCGGTCAGACTGGTGATCGCGCTCGTCGTCGGCGTCGCGAGTCTCAGCGTGATGATGGGAATGATCGGGAGTATCGACGGGCTCGTCGCGACCGAGCTCGACGCGCAGCCGCAACCGGAGGTGACGACGCCCGGGAGCCAGGCCATCGATGTCGCCGTCGTCGACCCCGACGGGACGCGCGTCTCCGACGCCACCGTCATCGTCCGCAGCGGCTCCGCGCGGATCGACGGCGTCGCGACGGCGAGAACCGACGGTGACGGGATCGCGACGGTCGATATCGACCCCGAGCTCGGTCCGAACCAGTCGGACGGGACGCTCTCGATCGAGATCAAGCCGCCGGCGGGAAGCGACTACGTCGATGAACGCGAGAACACGTCGGTGCTGGTCGTTGAGGATTAGATCCGGTCGTCCCAGTCGATCCACTCCTGCTCCCAGCCGGTCCGCGCGAACTGTCCCTGTCGCTCGATCTCCGCGTCCTCGCGCCGACTGCGGTTGCGTTCGACCCCGGCCTGTTCACCGTCGACGAGCATCGGATCGAGCCGAACCGGGCCGGCCTCCTCGACGGTACCGAACCCGTCCGGCGCGGGGTCCGCCTCGTCGACGACTTCCCCATCCGCGGGCTCGATGGCGGCGATGGTCTGTTCGACCGTCCCGCGCGGATACACGATCCGGCCGCCGTCAACGAGCTGGTCGCGCAGCGCCCGCGGCGGGGTGACGACCGCCGCTTCCACGAGGATCCGGTCGTACGGCGCGTACTCGGGGAGCCCCCTAGCACCGTCCCGACGGTCGACCAGCACGGCGTCGTAACCGGCCTCGGCGAGGTTCGAGCGCGCCGTGGTGACTGCCCCCCTGTCGATGTCGACCGCGTGGACATGGCGTGGGCCGGCGATCTCCGCGAGCGTCGCGGCGGTGTAGCCGATCCCCGCCCCGACGACGAGGACGTCGTCGCCCTCCGCGGCGTCGATCGCCGTCAGCAGTCGCGCCACGGTCGCCGGGGCGAGCGCTCGCGACCGTTCCTCCTCGCTCGCACGGTTCGCGTACGGGGCGTCCTCGACGAACGTCTCCCGCGGAACCGATTGGAGCGCCGCCAGCACGGACCCGCCGAGCGGCTCGCCGATCTGATGTTCGAGCCCCTCGATCATGTCCGCGCGGAGCGCCGCTTCGTCCATACCCCACTTGGGTCGTCGGAGGGCTAAAACTGCACGCTCTTCCGTCCCGTCTGACTGCCGTCCCGACACCGGGGCCACCGTATCGAGACGGGCGTCATTGCATCGGAACGAACCGAACCCCGCCACGGTCCTCGCGTTCGACGCCGTCGGCCGTCACCCGCAGGCGAACGAGCCGCTGTCCCGCTCCGTCCGCCACGGGGCCGACGACACGTCCCCCGACTCGGACCCGATCGACGATCGGATCCGGGATGCCGTCCGGGGCCGCACACGTGAGATACGCGGCGTCAAACGGGGCCTCGTCCTCGAACGCCTGCCGGCCGTCTCCGGCCCGAACCGTCACCTCGTAGCCGAGTCGACGCAATCGCTCGCGAGCCGACTCGGCAAGCGCCGGGACGTACTCGACGCTGTACACGTTGCCCGGCCCGACGATCTCGGCGACGACGGCCGCGTGGTAGCCACAGCCCGTCCCGACTTCGAACACCCGGTCGCCGGGTCCGACTTCGAGCAAGTCGATCATCACCGCCACCATGTGCGGCGCGCTGACCGTCTGGTCGTGTCCGATCGGCAACGGCCGGTCGTCGTACGCCCGCGACCGGAGCCGTGCTGGTACGAACTCGTGGCGCGGGACCGACCCGATGGCGGCGAGGGTTCGCTCGCTGACGTCGAGCCGATCGCGGAGCCGGTCGACCAGGGCCCCCCGCTCGCTCGCGCGGTCGTCGCTCATACGTCCGCTTACGACCACCACAGTTGAGAAGCTGGTGGCGGAGATAACAAGCCGATCTCGCGCGAAGACGGTCCCGCGTGAAGCCAGTCTCACGTGAAGGCGACCTCAGCTGAAGGCGATCTCTCGTGAAACGGCGGCGGTGTGATTCGAGGGTGGGGGGTAAGCCGCGGACGAAAGCGACTACTCGACGTCGATCCGGTGCGTGTCGTCCTCGTCGTGAACCCGCTTCGGGAGCGTCACGGTGAGGACGCCGTTCTTGTACGTCGCCGTCGCGTCCGACTCGTGTACGTCGGCTCCGAGGTCTACGGACCGGGTCACCGACTGGTGTCGGCGCTCGCGTCGGAGGTACCGTCCCTCCTCGCCGTACTCGTCGGCGTCCCCGTGTTCCGCCCCATCGCCGTGTCCCTCGCGTTCGGTCTCACGCTCGGCACGGATCGTCACCCGATCCCCGTCCACTCGGACATCTATCGAGTCGCGGTCGAAGCCGGGGAGGTCGGCCATCACGACGAACTCGTCGTCGTACTCCGCGACGTCGACGTCCGCGTGCCCGAGGCTGCGTCCCGCCCCGCCGAAGGGGGTTCGGCCGAAGAACTGCTCTATCTCGTCGAACGGGTTCGATCTGTTCATGAGTATCACCCATATAATAGGTCGCTGAGGTAGTAAACCCCGCTTGAGCCGTGTTCGCTCGTGGTATGCGACTACGAGGTGACGCGCTCGAAGCGGAGGCCCGACACGTTCGGGACCGGACACGGCGCGGTCGACGCCGCCGTCCGCTCACTCCACGTCGATCCGGTGGCCGCTCGACGCCGACTCGGTCCGCTTCGGGAGGCTGACCGTGAGCACACCGTCATCGTAGCTGGCCGTCGTTCCGTCCGCCTCAACCGCGACCGGGAGCGGGATCCGGCGCGAGACGGAGCCGTACCGGCGCTCACGGCGGTGGTACCGCGGTGTTCCGGACTCGGGGGCCTCCTCGCTTGCGTCCGCCTCGTCCGCGTCCGTCCCGGTCTCGTGGATCTCCTCCCTGGTCGCACCGATCGTGAGCGCGTCCTCGTGGAGCTCGACGTCGATCGCGTCGGGGTCGAAGCCGGGGAGGTCGGCGATCACCTGCAGCCCGTCGGCCGTTTCGACGACGTCAACGGTGGTGCCCGGAGAACGGGGGCGCTCGAGTCCCGCTCCCAGTTTCTCCAGCTCTTGGTCCATCCGTTCGAACAGGTTCTCGATCTCGCCGAAGGGATCGCGTCGTGTCATACGGGTCAGGATTCGACCTCGAGCGACTTCAACGTACGGACGGGCGGTCGAGGCCCGGTTCCCGGGCCAGCGGAGGTCCCGTCCCTCGGATCCGGGCTAGAGGAACGGCCGCCAGTAGTACGGGCTGATGAACCCCTCGATCACCGCGGCGATCGCGAGGAGGATCCCGACGCCCATCAGCACCCAGAACGCGTTCTCGAGGACGTCGGCGAACCCCTCACGGCTTACCCGTCCGCGGAGCGTTCGCCAGCCGACGACGCCGAGGTGGACGCCCAGCGCGCCGGCGACGAAAATGGCGGGGATCTCGAAGACCCCGTGCGGGATCACGAACGCGAGCAGCGCCTCACGGTTCACCTCCAGCGCGGCGGTTCCGCCGAGCACGACTCCGTTGAACACGATCGCCGAGAGCGCCGGGATCACGAGCGCGACCCCGCCGAGGGCGGTCGATATCGCCACGGTCCAGTTGTTCCCGAAGAACTCGAGAGTCGCGACGGGGGCGATGTGATCCGCCAACCGCGCCTCGATCGATGTCGGGACGCTGCCGACGAACGGCTCCGCGATCGTCCAGCCGACGACCCCCGAGCCGACGCCGAGCGCGACGACGAACAGATGGGTCCCCGGCGTTCGAGCGACGAATCCGACCATCTCGCGCCATCCGCGACGGACGCCGCCCGAGAACTGGCTCCGGAGGGAGGCCGCCGGCGGCTCGACCGGATCGACTGTCCCGCGGTAGTCGCCGTAGAGAACGGTCTTCAGCAGATCGAGCGCGGGCGCGACGACGACCGCGCTGATGAGTGCGACGACCGCCCCACCGCCGAGGAACGCGAGCCCGGAGGCGGCGGAGGCGATCGCCACGGTGACGCCGATCGCGACGACGAGATACGCGGCGGCGTCCGCGGGGTTCGAGCGGATGAACCCGCCGGCCCCGCCGAGCGACCCGAAGACGCCGGCGTCGTCGACCACGATCGACGCCGGAGCGAACGCGAACACGATACGGATCGCCACCAGCACGACCGCCCCGACGAGGAACGCGCCGAGTGCCACGACCGCGCCGAGGAACGGGTTGATCACGAACGCGACGGCGATCGCGACGCTCGCGAGCAACACCACGCCGACCCACAACAGGAACTCCGCGACGTACAGCCCGAGGAACGTCACCCAGCGCTCCCGAACGCCGGCGATCCCGGCGGTCAGTCCCCGCTCGCTTCGGAGCCGGGCGACCACGGCGCTCATCTGGCCCGCCGAGACCGCGGCGTACGTGAGGATCGCGAGGAGCACGGTGGCGAGCAGTCCGGCGACGAGCAGCGCGCCGGCAGTCGGGGTCAACAGCGGTTCGAAAGCGGGGATCAGCCCCTCGGCCCACCGTTCGAGCGCTTCTGGATCCTCGACGTCCGGCGGGGCCAGGTCGGCGTCCGCGAACGCGTCGCGGACGGCACCGAGACGGCCGGACAGCTCGTAGTGGAGGTACACGCCGGCGAGCGAGACGAGGAGTCCCATCCGGGCGACGACGGGGACGGCCGTTCCGAGGAGGTAGAACGGTAACAGGTCCGCGGGTCGCCGCCGGAGGGTCGAGACCGTAGCGGAGACGGCGGTCGAGAGGTCCATACCCGATCTTCGGCGTACGACACTTAAGAACCCCGAGTCCGAAACCCGACCGACCGCCGGGCCGCGGCCGAGCGCCCGTCACTCGGGGTATTTCGGTTCCCGTCGCTCGGCGCGGTCGGTCGCGCGTTCGATCACGCCACGCACCGTGTCCGGACCGTCACCGTCTCGATACGCGTCGCCGTGTCCGGGATACATCGCCTCGACCGTCTCAGGCAGTTGATTCATCAGCGTGTGCAGGCTCTCTATCAGCTGCTCGCGTGACTGTCCGGCCATGTCGGTTCGGCCGAACGAGCCGTCGTCGAACGCGCCGTCGTTGTACACGACGACGTCGCCGCTGTACAGTCGCTCCTCGCCCACGAACGAGACGTGGTCATCGGCGTGTCCGGGCGTGTACACGACCTCACAGGGCTCGTCGCCCACGAGGATCTCGTCGCCGTCGACGAGCGCGACGTCCCGCCGCGGGTGGTCCGCGTACGCGAACAGCGTCGGGTCGAACCGGTCGAGCACGGCGTCGAGCTCCCCCACGTGGTCGCCGTGCTGGTGCGTCAGGATCACCCGGTCGAGGTCGTCGACTCCAGCGTCGGCGAGCGCGTCGGCGATCACGTCGTCGACACCCGGCATCGTCCCGGCGTCGACGAGCGTCGGGGCGTCCCCGAGAACGAGGTACGCGTTACAGGTGAACTCCGTCGCGTCGGCGGTGACGTTGATCGGGTCCATACCCTACCACGACACGCGACTGATAAAAACGTGACCTGACGCCCGGCTATCGGCGTCGGACCCGCCTGATGGCCGGGTTCCCGTGAGGGCGTCCCGGGATTTATACCGTACGACTCCCTATCATCGAGCGAACATGGGCTTCGGAAGCTACGACGAATCCGAACAGGAGAACCAGGACCTGGACGCGGACTTCGACGACGACGACGGCGTCCAAGCCGCCCAGGAGACCCACGACGGGTCCGTCGAGTACGAGCCCGGCGCGTCGAACGACGAGCTGCTCGACCGTCTCCAGGAGATCAAGTCCGAGGAAACGTGAGGTGACATCGCCGAGCAGAACGCTTGGCATCGCCTTTTCTGGGGGTACCCATGTCAGTTACGTTGCCGGCGCGGTCGTCCGCGGCGACTTCGCTCTCGACGGACTGGCGTACGACTCCTGTTCCGTCGGCGGGACAGACGCGACCGACGCGATCCGCGACTTAGCGACCTCGCTCGACCGGCCGGACGTCAGGCACGTCTGTCTCGCCGGCGTCGCCCCCGCGTGGTTCAACCTCGTCGACCTCGACCGGCTCCACGCCGCCCTCGACCGGCCGGTCTCCGCCGTGAGCTACGAGCCGAGCCCC
>NZ_JBHSWW010000133.1:0-6530 GCF_042661865.1 Halorubrum tibetense | reverse complement strand
GCTCAACGCCGCACACGAGGGGTCGACTGCGGCGGGGATGGCGCTCGAACGGCGAGCGTGGTCCGGGCTGTTCGGCACCCACGACCAGCGCGAGGGGATGCGGGCGTTCGTCGAGAAGCGCGACCCCGAGTTCGAGTGACCGGCGCGCCACCGCCCGAGCGCGCTCTGGTAGTGATCAGCCCCCGTCGCGACCGGCACGAGGTGTTCGTTCCGGCCGTTTCGCGTCGCGGTGGGTAACCGAGGACTAACCGACGGATCGATGCTCCACTCGTCTTCGGTAGCGAGTTATTCGGCGTATAGTAAGGCGTCCATGGCGGGTTCTCTTCGACGAAATGCGATTCGACCATCAACCGATCGACGACACCCCACCATGCGGGCGGCTGTTCGTCTGTGAGCCCGTCGACCTCACCGGTGACGGCTACCCGGACCTCATCGTCGGCGGGATGGGCGCCGAGGCCCTACCGGTGCTCGGCGACCGAACGATACCGCTCGTCGGTCGGCTGTTTCGACGCCTCGAGAACGACCTCTTCTGGTACGAGAACCCCGGTCGGGGGAATCGCACCGACGGCGCGTCGTGGACTCGCCACACCATCTCGTCGGCGTCGGACCTCCACGCGCTCGGCGCGACGCTCGGCGACGTGAACGGCAACGGCCGCCTCGACCTGATCGTCGGGCAGGGGTTCGGCGGGAGCGACGTGTACTGGTTCGAACAACCGGCCGACCCGCGACGCGAGTGGACCGAACACCTGATCGCGGACGATTTCTCGAAGTACCACGACCTCGTGTTCGGAGACGTCGACAACGACGGACGCCCCGAAGTGGTCGGGGCCTCACAAGAGAGCGAGACGGTGTTCTACTACGACGTTCCGGCGGACCCTTCACAGTCCCCGTGGCCGAGCGACTGCCTGACCGTGATCAGCCAGCGGACCGACGTCGAGGGGCTCGCTATCGCGGACTTGGACGGCGACGGCGACAACGAACTCGTCGCCGGTACGGCGATTTATCAGCAGGCGGATAGCACTGCGGCAGCCGTCACCGCGGCCGGCGAACGCTCGACCGGTCGGGACGGCGAGCTCTCGCAAACTCGGGACGACGGACCTTCGGATGCCCGAAGCGACGACCACGGAGACTCGCGGTTCACGGACGATCCGGACGTGGCGGCCGGCTGGGTCCGCCAGCACGTCGTTACGGGCTGGGACTGGACGCGGGTCGCCGTCGGCGACGTGGACGACGACGGCGAACCGGAACTCGTGTTCGCGGAGGGAGACTCGCCGTTGCTCGGCGAGGGCATGGGTCGAGTCGCGTGGTTCGACCCCCCGGACTGGGAAGAGCACGTCCTCCACGACGACCTGTACTGTCCACACACGCTCCAGCTCGCGGACTTCGACGGGAACGGGTCGCTCGACGTGTACGTCGCGGAGATGGGGGCCGGTGAGAACGACGAGACGGCCCAGCACGTTCTGTTTAGGAACCGGGGCGGTGGCGACTTCAGAGAGACGGTGGTCGCGAGCGGGGTGCCCACGCACGAGGCGAAAGCCATCGACGTCGATGGCGATGGGCGTCCTGACCTCCTCGGAAAGTCGTACGAACCGAACGCACACGTCGACGTCTGGTACAACCGCGCATAATATGCGATGGGATCTCCACGAGTGGTTGCCGACCCGCTCGCGCACGTCGCCGGACGCGGAAGACAGCGAGGAGCGGAAGGACGTAACGGGCGGGACGATGCGGAGTACGGGGGACGCGACGGCCGCCGATCCGGATCGACCGCTCGTCACCGCGGTCGTCACGACGTATAACCGGCCGTCGTACCTGCGCGATAGCGTCGAGAGCGTGCTCGCGCAGACGTACGACCGGATCGAACTCGTCGTCGTCGACGACTGCTCCGAGACTCCCGCCAGCGAGACGCTCGCCGGGCTCGACGTCGAGTCACTCGTGCGGTACCAGTGCCTCCGCCACGACACGAACCGCGGCGTCAACGCCGCGCGGAACACCGGCGTCGAGGCGGGCTCCGGGAGGTACGTCGCGTTTCTCGACGACGACGACCGGTGGGTACCGGAGAAGATCGAACGACAGGTGGAGGGGTTCGAGGCCGCGGACGAGGACGCTGGCGTCGTGTACTCCGGCCTGAAGGCGATCCACGAGGACGGCGTTCGCGAGGAGTCGCCGCCACGCATCGACGGGGACATGACGAAAGCCTTGCTGTGTCGAAACGTCGTCGGATCGATGTCCGTCGTGATGGTTCGACGTGACCTCGCGACGGCGGTCCCGTTCGACGAGGAGTTCGAAGCCTGGGCGGACCTCGAGTGGTTCGTCCGAGTCTCCCAGCATGCCGCGTTCGTTCGGCTTCCCGAACCCCTCGTCGTATACGAGTACACGTCGCACGGCCGGCTGAGCGACGATTTCGAGAAGAAGCGTCGAGGATACTACAGCTTTCTCGACCGATTCGACGACGTCGCGGCGTCGTACGGCCGCCCGTTTCATCGGAAGATGCGGGCGTGGGCCGCGTACCGAACCGGCTCATCAGCGCTGTACACCGGTTCCTACACCGAAGCGCGGTGCTTCTTGTTGGTCGCGGTCACGCAGTACCCGCTGGAACTGCGGTTCTTCAAGTACCTCCTCACGTCTCTCGGTGGTCGATCAACGCACCAACTGGCCCAACGGATCGCCCGCGCGCTCGGATGAGGGGGACCCCTCCGCGGCCGACTATCGGCCGAACATCGACGGGGGGACCCGCTCGTCAGTCCGGGCGTCCTGGTTAGCCGACGCCTACCAAAGCACCGCCGGTCGAAAGCTGGCTCCATGTCGTTCGACACCCGTGGGGACCCGTCGCCCGCCGACAGACTCCCACTGGACCTCCTCGTCGTCACGTTCGTTTCGCTCGCAACGCTCGTTCTGGCCGCCTTCTGGACCGGCGGCGGTGTCGTTCGAACGGGATTCGGCGTGGTGTTCGTCGTCTTCTGTCCCGGCTACGCACTTGTTTCAGTACTGTTCCCGGGCCGGACTTCACACGTCCCGAATCGGTTGTCCTCGATACGAGAGCGACGGATGAGCCCCGTCGTGATAAGCGGCCTCGAACGAGTCGTGGCGTCGATCGCGGCCAGCGTCGTGCTCGTTCCGCTCGTCGGGTTCTTTGCACACTACACGAGGTGGGGGGTACGGCCGACGGCGATGCTGCTCGCTGTCGCGGGCCTGACCGTTGCTCTCTCTGCGGTCGCGGCGGTTCGTCGGCTTCGACTCCTGCCCGACGACCGGTTCGGCGTTGCTTCGCTCGCACTCCCACAACGACTGGCCGCGTGGGTGCGCGAACCCGACCGTCCCGCTCGGACGGCGCTCAACGTGTTTCTCGTCGTCGGATTGGTCGGGGCCATCGCGGGGATCGGGCTCGCCGCGGCGACGGCGACGAGCGGCGAGCGATACACCGAGTTCTACCTGCTCGGCGACGACCCCGACACCGGAAACGGGGTCGCGGACGAGTACCCGGAGCGACTCACGATCGACGGGGGAGCTGAGGTCCGTGTCGGGATCGAGAACCGAGAGGCCGACGCACAGTCCTACACGGTCGTCGCCCAGCTTCAGCGGCTGGATGACGACGGGGAACGGATCGTCGAACGAGTCGAGATCGACCGGTTCACCGCCCGCTTAGAGCCGGGCGAGTCGATAGAGCAGCGCCGGGCGATAGCACCCGAGATGGACGGCGAGGAGCTCCGACTCGTCTACCTGTTGTACATCGACGCGCCGCCGACGGACCCGAACGCCGAGAACGCGTACCGGTCGGTACACGTCTGGGTGGATGGGGCGGAGACGGACGCGGCGGGCGAGTGACGAGCTCTCGTGGCGTCCGACAGCGTTCGTCCGACCCGAGTGGGGCCGTTCGGAGCACGGGCCTCACTCCAGGGTTTTGGCGATGAAGGTGAGCAGCGCCTCGGTCCGTTCGGTACCGCGGTAGGAGACGGTTCCGTGCACTCGATCGTACTCGATGAGGTTCGCTTCCGCCAGCTTCGGGAGATGTGTGTGGCGCAGCTCGATCGCGGCTCGGCGACGCTGGTCGCCCGAGTGGTCTCTAGATACATCCGAAAAGAACGACTCGGTGAGTCGCTCGACGGTGACGAGGTCCTCCTCGACGGCACGCAGCTCCTCGAGGATCGCTCGACGCTTCGGATCGGCGACGGCTCGAAGCAGCACTTCGGTCGACGTGGTACGGATATCGGTGTACATAACGGGTCCCTCCATGTTCGGACGGGTCTGTTCAACTCGAGAGCGTGGTTGTGTTATATCCCGGCTCCCTTCGATTGGTAGTGTTCAGATAAGCTGATTCCATGCGAAAGCGAACGATCTCAGCCACTCGTCAGCTGTTTCTGCTTCGGCGTTGCTGAAACAGTTTGAGAAACAGATAGTTCTGCGTTTTACCTCACGAAAGACACGTTCGACACTGTTCCGATTTCCATGTCGTTCGTATCTGAAATCGAGGTTATGTTTTTCACAGGCTCGGTGAAGCGGAACCGCGCCATCGACGAGAAAGATCGCGTCATCTACATCGTGTTTTTCGCGGAGTTCCGCGAAAAACTGATCTGCGATCACGTTCGTTCTTGTTGGTTCAAGCTTTGTATGTAACAGATCATTTGAGTCAGGATCGACGGCGGCATACAGCCAATATTGTTCATCGTCAAGTTGAATCACAGTCTCATCAACCGCAACGTGATTCGGACTTCGACCAGATTTCGGCTGTAGATCAGCCTTATGAACCCAATTATGAACGGTAGATCGAACCCGATCAACACCGAATACCTCAAGAAACGAAACAGTATTCGAAAGCGATAATCCGGACAAATGGAGCTGAATACTGAGCTTCATCAACAGCTTCGGTGTTGCTTCTCGCTCCACAAAGTCTAAGTTTATCTCGTCTAAACAGCCGCTGAGGCGGTCGTTTTCGGGCATAGATCACTTTGAAAACGCACCGCCTCACCTTTCAATCCTTATCTGAACACCGCCGGTCTGGAAGGCGCTCGGCCGTCCCGACTACATCGTCAAGACCGGACTGCTCCGGATCGCCTGTCTCGCCGTGCTGATCTGGCCGGCCACCGCAGCGTGGGGGTTCGAGGGAACCGCGCTGGTGGTCGTCGCCGTGTACGCGTTTCCGATGCTGCCGCTCGACGTGTACCTCTCGGCTCGACTGGTCGAAGCGCGGTCCAGACAGTTCTACACCGAGTACGCGTATCCGTTCGTCGCCGCCGCGGTCATGTTCGGCACCCTGTGGTACGTGTCGTCCGCGACGGACCTGTCCCCGCTCGTCGAGTTCCTCGTGTTGGTCCCCACGGGTGCACTGGTGTACGTCGTCGTCGCGTTCCTCATCGAACGTCGATTCGACTGGGGGATCGAGCGTAACTTGCGGATGATCCACGACGGCATCAGGGGCTGACCCCGTCCGACCACCGACTCGGTAGGACCTCGGCAGCGCAGTACGGGGAATCGACACGCGAGTACGGCGTGAGCGCTCTCGGCCTTGAGTCGGCAACCGCCACGCTTTATTAATCAGCCCGAGTACCGGCGACATGGACCAGTTGCGGCAGTCGCTCCTCGACGCCCCGATCATCGAGAAAGGCGAGTACCAGTACTTCGTTCACCCGATAAGCGACGGCGTCCCGATGCTCGAACCGGAGCTGCTCCGGGAGATCGTCATCCGGATCATCCGGAAGGCCGAACTGGAGAACGTCGACAAGATCGTCACCCCCGCGGCGATGGGGATCCACATCTCGACCGCGCTGTCGCTGATGACCGACATCCCACTGGTCGTCATCCGCAAGCGCCAGTACGGGCTCGACGGCGAGGTCCCGTTGTTCCAGGAGACCGGCTACTCGGAGTCGGAGATGTACATCAACGACGTCGAGGAGGGAGACCGGGTGCTCGTGCTGGACGACGTGCTCTCGACCGGCGGCACGATGAAGGCCATTCTCGACGCGCTCACGAACGAGGTCGGCGCGGAGGTCGTCGACGTGGTCGCCGTCATCAAGAAGGCGGGCGACAACGAGCTCGACGACACCGACTACAACGTGAAGACGCTGATCAACGTGACCGTCGAGGACGGCGAGGTCGTGGTCGTGGACGCCCACGGAGACGGATAGGTCGCCGTCGCTCACGGCCGACCTCGCGCGGTGCCGTCGCCGGCGCTTTGCACCGGTTGCCCGAGGGACAAGCGGTCCCTCGCTGCTCACGGTCGCCTTCGGCGACCGCTCGCGGGCACGCGCAGACCCGCACCGTAGCCATCGGGTATAAACCCCGCGCCCACCCTCGTCGATGCCGGGCGCGCACCCCTTTTGAGTCGCGGTCGCCAACGTCGGGTACCCATGAGCAGCGCACTGTTCGTCGTGAGCGAGGAGGGGTACTGGGCCGAAGAGTGTATCGAGCCGTTGACGACGCTCGAATCGTCCGGCGTCGACGTGACGGTCGCGACCCCGTCCGGCTCGCCGCCGGTCGTCGACGAGGCATCGCTCGATCCGGAGGTCGCGGGCGGCGAGGAACGCGCCGCGGAG
>NZ_JBHSWW010000132.1:0-6599 GCF_042661865.1 Halorubrum tibetense | reverse complement strand
GCCCGGGTCGGCGTCAGCGGGACGAGCGCGGGGGCGACCCTGGCGCTCGCGACGGCGCTTCGTGTCCGGGAGTACGGCGGCCCGTCGCTCGCCGGACAGTTCCTGTTGTACCCGATCGCGGGGCACGGATTCGACACCGACTCCTACCGGGAGAACGCCGCCGGCCCGCTGCTGACGCGCGAGGACATGCGGTGGTTCTACGACCAGTACCTCCGGAGTCCCGTCGACGCGGCCAACCCGTTCGCGGTGCCGTTGCGCGCGGATGACTTGGGCGACCTCCCGCCCGCGACGGTCGTTACCGCCGGGTTCGACCCGCTACGGGACGACGGGTTGGCGCTCGTCGACCGGTTCGAGACGGAAGGGACTCCGGTGGAGGGGCGCCACTACCCCGCGATGGCACACGGGTTCTGTAGCCTTTCGGACCGCGTCGCGGTCGCGGAGGCGGCGCTGTCGGCGGTCGCCGACGACATCCGATCGCGGCTCTGAACGCGCGCGGTTCGATCCCCGGCTCCCCTCGGTCGACGGTCGCCGGTACCCTCAAGGGATCCGAGCCGAACGTCCCGGACATGAGTCTCATCGGGTCGCTTATCGCGTTCGTCGTCGGGCTGCTCGTCGGGGGGTTGGCCATCTTCATCGCCGCCAGCGTCGTCACCGACACACGGGACTACAGTCACGCCGTGTTCACGGCGCTTTTCGGCGCGATCGTGTGGGGCCTCTCGGAGCTCCTGCTGTCGTGGATCCCGCTCGTCGGCGAGTTCATCCCGCTAGTCGCGTGGATCTGGATCATTCGACGACGGTACGGATCGTCGTGGGTCCACGCGGCGATCATCGGGTTCATCGCCTGGGGTGCCGCGATCCTCGTGCTGGCGGTCCTCCCGCTCGCGGGTGTCACCGACGCCGTCGGCGTGCCGTTCACCTCGGCCTCGATCACGCTTATGTGAGACCCTCCTCGCGAGTGATAGCGCAGCGGAACGTGCCGACGAAGGCTCAAGTTTCTGCCGGTGGTAGTGCCTGATAGGTGTCCACAAGGATGACTGAGCCGGAACCGCGACCAGAGACGTGGTTGATCGATATGGACGGTGTGTTGATACGTGATGATGCGGCCCTCCCAGGAGCCGACGCGTTCATCGATCGGATCCGAGAGCACGGACGAGAGTTTCTCGTTCTCACCAACAACTCGATGTACACGCGGCGTGATCTGGCTGCTCGTCTCTCCGATGTGGATATCGCGGTCCCGGAAGATCGGATTTGGACCTCCGCGGTGGCGACGGCACAGTTCCTCGCGAACCAGATGCCGGAAGCCTCGGCGTACGTGATCGGTGAGGCTGGACTGAAGACGGCGCTACACGACGTCGGGTACACGCTTACGGACACCGACCCGGACTTCGTCGTTCTGGGCGAGAGTCGGACGTACTCGTTCCAGACCATCACCGAGGCGGTCCAGTTGGTCAATGCCGGCGCGCGGTTTATCGTGACGAATCCGGACGCGACCGCCCCATCGAGTGATGGTCCGCTACCGGCGACAGGGTCGGTTGCGGCGCTCATCACCGAATCAACCGGTACGGAACCGTACTTCGTCGGTAAACCCAACCCGATCATGATCCGGAGCGCGCTGAATCGGATCGGGGTCCACTCGGAATCCACGGCGATGGTCGGCGACCGAATGGATACGGACGTGGTGGCCGGGATCGAGGCCGGGCTGACGACGTATCTCGTCCTCACCGGATCGACGGGTCGTGAGGACGTGGCGGAGTACGCGTATCGGCCGACCGAGGTCGTCGACTCGGTTGCCGACCTTGTCGATATCGTCTAGACACGCCGCGTCGCCATCCCCTTCCGTTACCGACCAAGACCGTGACCCGACGCCGACGCACGCGTGCGGCAGCGGATCACCCCGAAATTATTAGAACAGCGCCTCGCTCGCGTCGAGGACGTGAGCCGGGCCGCCAACCTCCCAGACGTCGGTGTCGATCCCGATCGCGTCTATCCGGGACCGAACCGTGTCGACGTGCTCGGGCCGGGTGTTGACGTACACCGACGCGCCCGTGTCCGTCGAAAAGTGAACGTCGACGCCCTCGTTCTGTAGCTCTCGGACGGCGTTGAACACCTCGATCGTCTCCGGCTGCCAGTACACCCAGCCGGCCGGCCCGGTCATCGTCGTCGCCGTCAGCGACAGGGAGTCGCGCTCGGCGGTGCCGTAGATCCGGGCGAAGTCCCCCTCGCGGAGCGCGTCCTTCATCTCCACGAGCTGGTCCTGTACGTGGGCGGTCCGCGCCTGCATCATGTGGCTGGCGGCGGCCTCGCGGTGTGCCTCCTCGGTCTCTTTATACGCCGGGACGTGCGCCGCGACGATCCGGAGGTCCGTCTCGGGGTCGAACCCGTCCGATCCCTCCCCGACGTCGAGCCGATACGAGCGACAGTCCTCGTCGTTGAGACCGGCTTCGAGCACGGAGTACGCGCCCGTCACCGACCGCGCGGCCGACGAGGAGCCGCGGCGGGCGACCGTCGACACCTCGGGGAGGCTCATGTCGAGGCCGGCCGCCTCGGTCAACGCCAGCGCCGCCGCGGCGAACCCAGAGGAGGAGGAGCCGAAGCCGATGTTCGACGGGAAGGAGTTCTCGCTCACGAGCCGGACCGGGTGGTCGAAGCCGGCGAGCTCGCGGACGTGGTCGACGACCATGTCGATCCGCTCGGCGGCACGCCCGTCCACTTCCTCGTCGCCGATGACGTAGGTGTCCTCGCTCGCGTCGGGCTCCCACTCAACGGTCGTTGTGGTCGCTGTCGGCGCGGTACAGAGGCTGATGCTGTCGTGGTACGGGAGCCGCAGCTGTTCGTCGCGCATCCCGTGGTACTTGACGAGCCCCTGGATCGGGTGGGCTCGCGCGGTGACTTTCTCGCTCATACCTCCCGAAGCGGCCGGCGGCGGATTAGTCGTTGCGATGGGCGGGAGGCGCGGAGGACTGACCGAGCGGACAGGCGGGACGGACGACAGCGACGCGGATGAGCGAGACGGACGACAGCGACGCGGATGAGCGGGACGGACGACAGCGACGCGGATGAGCGAGACGGACGACAGCGACGCGGATGAGCGAGACGGACGACAGCGACGCGGACGGCTCCGTCGAGATCCGCGACGAGCGTTAGATCCGAGCCCGATCCTGATCCCGCACAGTACCGTGGGGGCGATCATGGATGGCGGGCGTGAATTGTCGGATCGCTGGTGACGAGATCGTACTTATAAGCGCTGTGAGCGACAGCGACGGCCACTTATAAGATACGACGCGTCGACGACGCCGGTTCGAGGGAGTCGCGGTCGGCGGTCGCCGCCGGATCCTCGGGTGGTCGCGTTCAGTACGACTCCGAAGATCAAGCGTAAGTCGACTTCCCGTTCGAGCGACCGCGGAGGTTGGAGGCTGATACGTAGCGGGACAGCCGGGACAACGCATATCAGTGCGCGCGTGTCTACCGTTTATATGAACTACAGGAACGACCGCGTCTCGATCGCGCTCGGACTCCTCGGCATCCTCCTCTCGCTGCTTCTCATCGTCCGAGGCCTCGGCGTCCTGTGATCCGCCGGACTGGCGATACGACGACGATGAGGGAGCCGTTCCGTCCCCGCGACGACGACGCGATCGAGGGGAACCCTTTTTGAGGAATCGGGGGGAACTCCGGGTATGACCGAGTACACCGTCGAGTTCGTCGGCACCGGCGAGACGATCGAGGTGGCCGACACGGAGACGATCCTCAAACCCTGTATCGAGGAGGGGATCGCCCAGGAGTACTCCTGCCGGGTCGGCATGTGTCTCGCCTGCTCCGCCGAGATACTCGAAGGCGAGGTGACTCAACCGGCCGCGCGCGGGCTCACCGACGAGGAGGCCGAGCGGTTCGCGCTCACCTGTATGGCGCGGCCGCAGTCGGATCTGAAACTCGACCGCGGCACGTACCCGCCGAGCATCGAGGAGGAGGCGGACGTCGGGGCGAGCAGGGACGCCGGCGCTGCCGCTGACGACGACTAACGCTGACCGCCGTCGGCCGTATTTATATCCCCCGCTCCGGTAGCACCGTGCATGGCGGATCTCCTGACGGTCGTCGCGATCACGGGAGCGGCCGGCCTCGCCACCGGGCTCGGCGCGATCCCGGTGTTCGCCCGAGCCCGCGTCACCCACCGGACGTACGACGCCGCGTTAGGCCTGGCGGCGGGGCTAATGGTCGCGGCGAGCGTCTTCGGGCTGGTGCTTCCGGGGATGGAGGAAGGGACGCTGGCCGCCGTGATGGCCGGCGTGTTTCTCGGCGGACTCGCGCTTCTGGGCGGCAACTACGCCATCCCGCACCTCCACGCGCAGTACCGCGAGTGGATCCCCGAGGGCGGCGCGACCGACGATGACGCGGCATCCATGAGCGACGGGCGTGCCGCCGCCGTCGACGACGCGACCCCGGAGGTCGTGACGGAGGCGTCGCTCGGCGACCCGACCGCGCCGGTAGACGAGCCGGACTCCGCGCTCCGCAAGGCGCTGCTGATCGGGGGGGCGATCACTCTCCACAACGCCCCGGAGGGATTGGCGATCGGCGTCGCGTTCGCGTCGGGGTTAGAGGAAGTGGCGCTGTTGCTGGCGGTCGTGATCGGGTTACAGAACGTCCCCGACGGGTTCGCGTTCGCGGTGCCGATGGGCGAGACCGGGATGTCGAACGGGAAGGTGCTCGTGTACACCGCGCTCTCCGGGTTCGTCCCGCAGGTCGCCGCCAGCGTCTTCGGCTTCACCCTGGTGTCGATCGCCGCCGGCCTCTTCCCGATCGCCGCCGGCTTCGCGGCCGGCGCGATGCTCGCGGTCGTCTTCCGCGAGCTGATCCCCGCCTCACACGGGCACGGTCACGCCGACGCGGCGACGGCGGCGTTCCTCGTCGGGTTCGTCCTGTTGGTCGTCGTCGATGAACTCGTCGTGGTGTGAGCCGGCCGTCGTCGTGACACGGCCCCGCCATCGGCGACGAGTCCGATACCGGGGCGGGAAGCGGCGCGGTGACTCGGAGGCCGCTACTCGTTTCGGGGGCTGCTCGGGTGGTACTCGGTGTCGTACTGTCCCGGGTTCCCGTCGACCCGATCGGGATTGATCCGGCCACCGAGCAGCATGAAATCGAGCACGGTACAGTACAGCATCGCCTCGACGACGGGGACGGCTCGCGGCGGGAGCACGGGGTCGTGGCGGCCGACGACCTGGACCTCCTTCTCCTCGCCCGCCTCCCAGTCTGCGGAGCGCTGTTTCTTGGGGATCGAGGTGGGCGCGTGCCACGTCGCCTCGCCGTAGATCGGTTCTCCGGTGGTGATCCCGCCTTGAAGCCCACCGTGGTCGTTGCCGACCGGAACCGGGTCCCCCTCCTCGCTTTCGACGTGCTCGAACGACTCGCCGTCGTCGAACGTCCAGTCCTCGTTGCGGTCGCTACCGGCCACGTCGGTCGCTTTCCGTCCGAGCCCGTACTCGACGGCCGTCGTCGCCGGAATGGAGAACATCGCTTGGCCGAGTCGCGCCGGGAAGCTGTCGAACCGCGGCGCGCCCAGCCCGCGGGGGACGCCGCGACACTCGAAGTAGATGCTGCCGCCGATGGAGTCACCTTCCTGCTGATACGTCTCGATCAGCTCCTGCATCTCGGCGGCCGCCTCCGGGTCGGCACATCGCACGTCGTTCGCCTCCGAGTGCTCGAGGATCTCCTCGAAGGACACGTCGTCGGCCTCGACATCGCCGATCCGGTTGACGTGCGCTTTGATCTCGACGTCGTGCTCGGAGGCGTCGAGCACCTGCTCGGCGACTGCGCCTGCCGCCACCCAGTTCACCGTCTCGCGCGCGGACGAGCGCCCACCGCCGCCCCAGTTGCGCGTGCCGAACTTCGCGGAGTAAGTGTAATCGCCGTGCGAGGGCCGCGGCGCGGTGACGTACGGCTCGTACTTGCCGGAGCGCGCGTCCTTGTTCTGGATCACCATACCGATCGGCGTGCCGGTAGTGTAGCCGTTCTGGATCCCCGAGTTGATCGTCACCTCGTCGGACTCGCCCCGCGAAGTCGTGATCATCGACTGCCCGGGTTTGCGCCGGTCGAGCTGTGCTTGGATCGCGTCCTCGTCGAGCTCGACGCCGGCGGGGACGCCCGATACGGTGACGCCCATCGCCGCCCCGTGGCTCTCCCCGTACGTGGTGACCTGAAAGAGTCGGCCGAACCGGTTCCCGTTCATATCCCTACCTACGGCTGAGGGCTTATAGGGGTTGCAATCGGCGCAAGCGGGAGGGGGCCGGTGGGATCGACAACCGACGGATCGACGGGTGGGGTCAGCCGCCAGAACCGTGAAACCGACCGGTCCCCAACCTCGGGTATGGACACGGCCGACGGGAAGGGAACCCGGACGCACGTCGACGGGGTCCGCACACACGCCGACACGGAGGCGGGGAACGAACCCGCCCCGCCTCGGCGACCCCCTACGCTCGACGATCCGTTGACGTTCGCGGGGCTCCGGCTCCGGAACCGGCTGTACCGGGCTCCGCTGCTCGAGTGTGCCGGCAACGGCGACGACGCGGTCGACCGGTTGATCGACGACCTCGAACCGGCCGCGGCCGCCG
>NZ_JBHSWW010000131.1:0-6625 GCF_042661865.1 Halorubrum tibetense | reverse complement strand
GAAGAACAGCAGGACGCGACATCGATCGACACCGACGGCGCTGTCGCCGCCGCCGTCTAAGATCGACCCCGGTAGGCTGGAGCGCTGCGCGCTACCGCGCGCGGGCTCTCACTCTGCCGTTTCGACGCGCAAACCTCCGCTCACGCGGCTTATTTTTGTTCGGTCGCGGCGTTCACGAATCGATAGTCGTAGCGTTCGCGAAGCGACAGGAGTGTGAACGGGGGGATCGGTACGCGAGAAACAGTCGGGATGTGTTCAGTCGTCGGTCGCAGGGACTTCGGGTTCGGTCGCCGGCTCCCCCTCCTCGCGCGGCCCGCCCGCGTGCCCCTCGTGAGCGACGGCAGTGGCGAGCAACCGTGGCGGAATCGCGGGGACCTCCGACGCATCGACGGGGCCGTCCGCCTCGATATCCTCGGCGGAACGCGGGAACTCCCGGAGCTCCTTGTGGATCGCGAGGCCGGCCTTCGCGCCCTGGCCCATCGCGACCGGCACCTGATTGTGCCCGGGAGTGATGTCGCCGACTGCGAACACCCCGTCCTCGCTCGTGCGCCCGTGGTCGTCGACGTCGATCTCGCCGCCCTCGGTCAGCTCGCAGCCCAGCCCCTCCGCGAGTGCCGTGTTGTAATCGGAGCCGTACATCGCGAACCCGCCACGGTACTCCCGGCGGCTCCCGTCTTCGAACTCCAACGCCTCCAGCCAGCCGGAGTCGGGATCGTTCTCGACGCCGCTGACGTCCTCGTGGATCACGTCGACCGGGTGGGCGTCGAGCCGTTCCGCCGTCTCCTCGCTCCAGGTCGGCTCCGCCCCGCGGGTCAGCAGGTCCACGTCGCCGGTGACGTTCAACATGATCATCGCGACGTGGGCGGCCGCCTCGCCGTGGCCCATCACGTACACGGGCTCGTCGACGAACATGTACGCGTCACAGTGGAGACAGTAGTGGAGCCCCTTGCCGGTCCGGGGAAGCGGCGGGTCCGGGCGCTCGTCGGAGAAGCCGGTCGCGAGAACGACGCGTTCCGTGAGGACCTCGGCGTCGTTGGTCGTCAGGCGGAACCGGCCGTCGCCGGTGCGTTCGACGTCGGTGACGAAGCCGCGCTCGAACGTCCCGCCGTACGACTCGACCTGCTCGCGGCCGGTGGCGAGGAACTCGTTGCCGGAGACGTCCTCGGTGACGCCGATCACGTTGTGGGTGTCGGCCATCATCGCCGCTCGACCGCCGCCACGGTCGATGAGCACCGTCTCGTGGCCGAGTCGCGCGCCGTACAACGCGGTCGTCAGTCCCGCGGGGCCACCCCCGACGACCGCGACCTCGTACTCCGTTCCGTCGGAATCGGTCATTACCGGATCGGAGGGGTCGGATCGGCTTAAAAGCCGTCGTGGTGTGCGCGGTGAACGACCGACCGCGGCACGTCGGCCGTCGAGTCACCGACCGGGACTCGCGCCGGTCACAGGGAGGGGATCGCACCACGGTTCCGGAGACTTATGTCGGGGTACCCCGTTCGGTACGGTGATGTCACCCCCGCTCGTCGCCGCGGTCGTCCTCCTCGTCGTCGGCACCGTCGCCGACGTGTGGTCGACGCACCTCGCGATCACGAGCGGCGAGTTCGTCGAGGGGTCGCCGATCGGCAGCGCGCTCATCACGCGACTCGGGCCGACGCGCGGGATGCTAGTGACGAAGGCGATCGGGATGGTCGTCATCGGGATCCCCGTCGCGATCGCCGGGGGATCCCGTCGGCTCGTCGCCACGGTGATGTGCGGGTGTGTGGGGCTCCTCTCGCTCGCCGCGGCCGCTCGGAACCTGTTGCTCGTGGCGGGCTACTGGCCGTGGTGACCGGGTCTAACCGGCCCTAACCGACTCTGGCCGACCCGAGAGCCTCGCGGAACACCGGCGATCCGCCCCGATACCCCAGCCGTTTTGCGCCGGGCGTGAGACGAGCTTCCATGCCACGACGGGACGAGACGGCGGCGTCGCCCGACCCGCCCGACACCGACCGCAACGTCGTTACGGAGACGCTTCACGGCGTGGAGATCGACGACCCCTACCGGTGGTTGGAGGACGATACCGAGGCCGTCGAGGAGTGGGTAGAGCGGCAGAACGCGTACGCCGACGCCTACCTCGACACGCCGACGAGCGAGCGGCTCCGACCACGATTCGAATCGGTCGCCGAGGTCGCGGACTACGGCTCAGTGGTCGTGCGGGAGGACCGGTACTTCACGACGGTTCAGGAGCCGACCGACGACCACCCGCGACTCGAAGTCCGCGCCGAACCCGGGGGCGAGGGAGTCGTCCTCGCGGACCCGAACGCGTGGCCCGGAAACGACCCCGAGAGCGACGGTCCGCCGCGGTCGATGGGGTGGTACTCCGCCGCCCACGACGGCGACCACGTCGCCGTCGGCGTCACGGAGGGCGGCGACGAGAACTACGATGTCCGTGTTCTTCCGGTCCCGGACGCCGACGCGATCGGCGAACACGGAGTGGAGTCCGACGGCCACACGCCCGGGCCGGGCCCGGATCCGGAGGTCGTCCTCGAACGACGGGGACGGGTGAACGCATCGAGCTTCGCGTGGGAGGCCGACGGTGAGGGGTTCTACTACGTCGCGACCGGCGCGGCCGACGAGGGCGCACAGATGGATAAAGCGCTCCGTCGATATCGCCTGGACGGCAGGAGTGATGCGGGTGGAACCGGAGAGGGAGAGGACGAACCGCCGGAGCCGCCGGAGTCACCGGAGACATCGGAGACGACCCTGTTGGAACACGACGACCAGCACGTCTGGCCGGGCGTGACCGTCGACCCGGACAGCGGGCTGCTCGCGGTCGGGTTCTCCGAGATGATGGGCGGGACCGAGTGGTACGTCCACGTCGACGGCGAGCTCCGGCCCGTCCTCACGGACACCGACGCGGAGACGTCCGTCCGGTTCCACGACGGGACCGCGTTCCTCCATACGGACCACGAGGCACCGCGAAATCGGCTGCTCGCCTGTTCGGTCGAGCGCTTCCGGGAGGGAGACCTCGAGTTCGCGGAGTGCCGCGAGGTGATCGGGGAACGCGAGTCGATCCTCCAGTCGGCGGTGCCAACGGGCGACCGGCTGGTCGTCCACACCCAGCGCGACGCCCACTCGCGGCTCTCGGTCCACGACCGCGACGGAACGCATCGGCGGGATCTCCCGCTTCCCGACTACGCCACGGTCACCTGGACCACCGCGGCCCGCGGGGAGCCGGAGGCGTTCTACGGCGTCACCGGGTTCGATCGTCCGCCGGCGGTGACCCGTGTCGACATCGACAGTGAGCGGGAGGCGGGGACGGGAGGAGAGACGATCGCGTCCGTCGACGTGGACGTCCCCGACGACCTCGTCGTCGAGCAGGCGTTCGTGGAGTCGACCGACGACGCCGAGGTCCCGGTGTTCGTCTGCTATCGCGAGGACGTAGCCGACGACGGCGGTCCGAGTGGCGCGCCGCGGCCGGCCGTCCTGTACGGGTACGGCGGCTTCCGCAACAGCGTCACGCCGTCGTTCTCGCGGTTCCGGCTCCCGTTTCTCGCCGACGACGGGGTGTTCGCGCTCGTCTGTGCCCGCGGGGGGTACGAGTACGGCGAGGCGTGGCACGAGGCGGGGATGCTGGCGGCGAAACAACACACGTTCGACGATTTCATCGCGGCCGGCGAGTGGCTCGTCGGATCGGGGTACACCGAGCCCGATCGGTTGGCGGTCGCCGGCGGATCGAACGGCGGGCTCTCCGTCGGCGCAGTGCTCACCCAGCGTCCGGACCTGTTCGGCGCGGTCCAGTGTGAGGTGCCGCTTCTGGACATGTTACGGTTCCACCGGTTCCTGCTCGGCGAGTCATGGACGACGGAGTACGGCCACCCCGAGAACGACCCCGAGGCGTTCGAGTATATCCGCGAGTACTCGCCGTACCACAACGTCGAGTCGGGGGTAGAGTACCCAGCGACCCTGTTCCGGACCGCCGCGAGCGACACCCGCGTCCACCCCTCACACGCCCGGAAGATGGCCGCGCGGATGCAGGCGGAGGCGGATGGCGGGCCGTTCCTCCTCCGCACGAAGTCCGACACCGGCCACGGCGTCGGCCGACCGAAGTCGATGATCGTCGACGAGCAGGTCGACGCGTGGACGTTCCTCTACGAGGCGCTCGACGTGGGCGACGGGAGCGCCGGGGCCTGAGCCGGGACGAGGGGGGAATAACACGCGAGCGGGGGATCGGAACACGAGCCGGAACAGGAACCGGAGTCGGAACGGGAACTGGAATAGGAGCCGGAGTCGGAACGCGAGCCGGACTTAGAACACAGGGCGGAGTCGCGACCGGACGGACGACCCGCCGACCGCGACCCGGAACGTCCGGCCGGAGCCAACGGATACATCCACCCCCGTCCCGTCGGATCGGCGCATGGCCGCGGACGACCGGAACGCGTTCGAGGTGTATCGGGACCGGGTGGACCGGCCGCTCGTCCGGCTGTTCCGCGAATACGGCGCTGCCGAGGCTCACTGGCTCGTTATCGGGATGATCGCCAACGTGATCGCCCGGATCGCGGGACTGCTCCCGCCAGTGGTCCTCGGCGTCGCCATCGACGCCGTCTTCACCGGTGACGGCCCGTACTCCCTCCCGATCGTCCCGGACGCGTGGCTCCCGACGACCGACCCCGCACAGTTCCAGCTGTCGGTCGTCCTCATCCTCGGCGCGTTCGTCGTCACCGGCGTGTTTACGTTTATATACGGCATCGCCGCCAACAACTTCGCCCATCGAGTGATGCACGCGGTCCGAACGGACTCGTTCGATCTGATGCAGCGGCTCGACATGACGTTTTTCGACGACAAACAGACGGGCGAGGTGATGTCCGTATTGAACAACGACGCCTCGAACCTGGAGGTGTTCCTCGATAACGCCTTGCAGAACACCGCCCGACTCGGCGTGATGGTGCTCGGCATCGCGGGCGTCCTCTTCTACTATAACCACGAGCTCGCCGTCGTCACGCTCTCCGCGATCCCGCTCATGTTCCTGTTCACGCTCTGGTTCATGCGCGCGGTCGAGCCGCGGTACGTCGAACAGCGGGCGATCGTCGGCGATCTGAACACGGTGTTAGAGAACGCCCTCTCCGGCGTCGAGCTCGTCAAGACGTCGAACACGGAGTCACACGAGAGCGAGCGCGTCGAGACCGCCTCCCGGAACTACTTCGAGCGGACGATGGACATCCTGCGGCTCAACTACGTGTATCGCCCCGGGATGGAGCTGCTGGCCGGGCTCGCCTTCGCGGCGACGTTCCTCGTCGGCGGCTACTGGCTCGCACAGGGGCCACCGGGGCCGTTCACCACGGAGTTGACGGTCGGCACGTTCGTGACGTTCATCCTCCTGACCCAGCAGTTCGTCGCCCCGCTTGCAGAGGTGTCGAACATCGTCGACCAGTACGAGAACGCGAAAGCCTCCTCCGAGCGCGTGTTCGGGCTGCGAGACATCCCGGTGCGGATCACGGATCGCGAGGACGCGGTCGTCCTCGGCGGCGGAGACGGCCACCGCGGCGGCAGGAACGGCGACCGGAGCAGCGGGAACGGCGACCGGGGTGTCGACGGCGAGGTCGTCTACGACGATGTCTCGTTCGCATACGCCGAGAACGCGCTCGTCGACCCGGCCGACGCCGACGAGGTGGTGGTCAGAAACGTCTCCTTCGCCGCCGACCCCGGCGACACCGTCGCGCTCGTCGGGCCGACCGGCGCGGGGAAGTCGACCCTGCTCAAACTGCTCGCGCGCCTGTACGATGTCACGGACGGCGAGATCCGCGTCGACGGCCACGACGTCCGGGACGTGACGGTTGCGAGCCTCCGCTCGTCGATCGGCTACGTCTCACAGGACACGACGCTGTTCGACGGCACGATCGCCGAGAACATCCGCTACGGGCGGTTCACGGGAGCCCGGGTAGACGCCGATGAGCGTCCCGCGGACGACGCGGTCCGCGACCGCGTGGTCGAGGCGGCGAAGGCGGCCGAAGCCCACGAGTTCATCGACTCGCTGCCGAACGGGTACGACACGCGGATCGGCGAGCGCGGCGTGAAGCTCTCCGGCGGCCAGCGCCAGCGCGTCGCGATCGCGCGCGTGGTGTTACAGGACCCCGCGATCCTCGTGCTCGACGAGGCGACGAGCGCGGTCGACACGGAGACGGAGATGCTGATCCAGCGCTCGCTCGACCGGCTGGCGGCCGACCGTACCACGTTCGTCATCGCTCACCGGCTCTCGACGGTCACCGACGCGGACACGACGCTCGTGTTGGAGGACGGCGAGGTGGTCGAACGGGGGACCCACGACGAGCTCATCGAGGCCGACGGGCTGTACGCGAAGCTGTGGGGCGTACAGGCGGGCGAGATAGAGGACCTCCCGGAGGAGTTCGTCGAACGAGCCCGGGCACGACACGTCCAGCGCGGCGTCGAAGGGGTCGTCGAGGGGACCGTCGAACGCGAAACGCTGGACGAGTAATCGACCGGGAAGGACGGGGGTGAAGCGACCTCGTTGCCGGAGACGGCGCTTCGGTCGTCCCCAAGGACCCAGCCGTTCAGTCGTCGCCGGAGACCTGGCTGGCCGCGTCGCCGACGCGTTCCGGGACCGCGTCCGCGGGCGCGGGCGGCTCCT
>NZ_JBHSWW010000130.1:0-6945 GCF_042661865.1 Halorubrum tibetense | reverse complement strand
CGTGACTGATCTCGAAGAACGGACCCGACAGCTCCACGTACTTGATAACATCCTGCGGCACAATATCCGCAACGAGCTGAACGTGATCCATGGTCGGGGCGAGCAACTTCAAAAGAATCTTGAGGGCGAACCCAAAGCCGCTGCCGGCACCATCGTTGACCGGGCCGAAACCCTGTTGACGACGAGTGAGAAGTCGCGGGAGATTACGACTGTTCTTAGTGACTCACACGGGCCAACCTCTGTAGATATCGGGCAGGTGGTTCGGGTTCTTGCCAAAGAGACGGCAACGCTGTGATCCACAACGACAGCGAAAACCCCCATGTGCGTGTCAACCTCGCTGTCGAGGGATCATGGGGCACTCTTAGCGTGCGGGACAACGGTCCGGGTATCCCAGAATTTGACAGAGATGTCCTCGAATCGGGAGGGGCTATCGAGACACTCTCACACGGTAGTGGACTGGGATTGTGGCTGGTCTACTGGACAGTAAACCATTCTGGAGGGAAGATCCACGTCGATGAGCGTGAGCCACGCGGCACCGAAATTACAATCTGGTTTCCGCTGGAAACTGGTGGGTAGCAGGTTTGTAGATTAATTATTTCGGCTCATCGTAGACTACAGCGATCTGGAGAGCCTGTCGAATATGGAAGTTTTTCTTTTCGAGACTATCGGCTTCTAGCGCTTTCTCAAGATGGAATCGATACCCTTCAGATCGCTCTGACATATGCTCATCTAGTACAGTATATTGAATAATCCTCGCTTGTAATTATCAATGCAGATAACAACATATATACTCGAAACGCAGCTCTCATCAACCGGCTGTTTCAGGTGAGAATACGTCTACAGAATTGAATTTCAACAGAACGTGCTCGATGGCACAAAATCCAAATCGGTCTCTTGCGCCCCATATCTTGTTTCACGCTCTCCTAGGGTAGCAGCGTTTCCGTCAAGCCTTTAGAGCCAGTGAGGAGGATCTCACTCTGTATTGCCGCCGTCACCCACTACCCTGACCGAGCTACTAGCTTGAGGGCCGGCATTATCACCCTTTACACCTCCGAGCCGGTCAGGCTCTGCATCAATGGTGAACCCGCTGAGGCGGTCTTGAAGCTTCCCTGCTCGCTCTTTGAGGTTGTCTGCGTTCTGAGAGACTTCCGCAAGTGATGAGGTTTGTTCTTCGGCTGCTGCTGAGACATTATCGGACTCGCTGTTCACTTCATTTGCCGCGTTGGCGACCTCCTCGACGATGCTTACGACTTCCTCTGTGGAGGCGGCTTGACTGTCTGTTGCGTCGCTGATCTCTTGGATACCATCATTCACTCCTTCGACGGTGGTCGTGATCTCATCGAGAGCAGCGAGGGCCGACTCAACCGTGTCAGCGCCCGAACGAACCCGGTCCTGCATAGACTCCATATCGTCAACGGTCTCATCGGAGTTGGACTGAACACGCTCTATCCGCTCGGTAACATCATCAGCAGCCTCCGCAGTCTCCTCTGCAAGCCCCTTCACTTCGTCCGCCACCACGGCGAACCCGGATCCCGCCTCACCAGCGCGAGCCGCTTCTATCGAGGCATTCAGCGCAAGTAAATTCGTCTGCTCAGCAATATCCTCGATTAACTCCACAACTTCTCCGATTTCATCAAGCTCACCTGCGAGCGTGTTGACCTGATCGACTGTCTGTTCAGACTGGGACTCGATCTCTTCCATCTCATCAATTGCCTCTGACGCGGCTTCTTGCCCGTTATTACTGAGTTTAACCGCATTCTGAGAGGCTGTAGCAACTTCGTCTGCTGAGGACGCAACTTCTTCGACTGTCCCAGAGAGATTCTGCATCTCGTTCGATGCCTCTCGGCTCTGTCCGTGCTGTGTATCCGCGTCTGCCGCAATAGCTTGGATAGAGTCCGCAACTTGCTCGCTCGCACGCTGCGTCTCTGCCGTCGATGCACTCACATCTTCACTCGCAGAAGCGACCTCATCAGCGAAGGCTTGGATCTGCGCGAACGTCAGCTCAAGATCCTCCACCATTTCGTTGAACGTGGTGGCTATTTCGGCCATCGCCTCGTTGCTTACATCGGTATCAAGTCGGCGGGTGAAGTCACCGGCCGCACACTTAACCATGACCGATTGGTAGTCGGCAGCGGCCTGCTCAAGTTCCGCGTTGAGTTCTTGCATTTCCTCGCGCTGTTCGGCCGCCTCTATCTCCTTCTCTTTGGCACGATCTCTCGCTTCCTCTGCTTCTTCCAGTTTCTCTTGGACCTTCTCGCGAGCCTGTTGTCGCTGAATTGCGAGAGACTGCCAGAGGAACGTGATCGTCCCCGCAAGCATCAGCACCCCAACAGCGTGTATTCCACCCCAGACGACCGGGTTAGCCATCGCAGCCGGATGGTTATAGACTGTGAACCACTCTATGAGCCCGAAGACGCTGTGCTGGAGGGCAACGTAGCCAATCGTGATCGCAAACGGTACCCAATCTTCATACAGTGCAACAACCCCGACTCCAACAAAGTAGATAAAATGTGCCTCGATGAATCCGCCAGTAAAGTACGCTAACACCGACCCCTGTACCATGAACGCGACCGCGCCTGTCGCCGCTCTAATTCGGCGGGGAAGTACCGGAATTGCAGCTATCACTACCAATCCGAACACGATACCGGTGCCAACAACGGAGTGCAGCATTGGGATGACCGGCAATTCCGCACCAGTGATCGACTCTGCTCCCGCCATCCGACTGACTCCAAAAACAAATGGAAGTAAAGCAAGCGTGAAAGCCAACACACCAATATGTCGCCGCCCGAACGTCTCGTCAGGAATCTCTGTACCGTTCGGGGTATTCTCTATGTACCGCTGAAGTGCTGATTCTGCGTCTTCTAATTCCATGCATTAGCTCTGTGTGATCCTGTACTTAGACCCTCTTACCGAGTTCTCGTTTTTGAGAACATTGGCTCTGTTGACTCGATGGAAACGCTGCTACCCTAGGAGAGCGTGAAACAAGATATGGGGCGCAAGAGATCGACCTGGATTTCGTGCCGCAGAGCACGTTCTGCTGACTGGTCCGTGTGCGAAAGAAGCCGAGTCATGGGCGCTACAGCCCGGATGCCGCGCCGCGCGGCATCCGAGAAAGCCCGAATAGGTGAATCTCTGCTTCACGCACTGGCGTCCCGGGTGAACGAACCATGTACCTCGGAATCGACGTCCACAAACGGTACGCACAGGTGGCAGTGATGGATAAGGCTGGGGCGATCGTCGAAGAGGTTCGCGTCGTCGGCGTCCGCGACGAGAACGCCGACGACTACCATCTGTACGTCACAAATCTGCCGAGAGAAGAGTTTCTCCCGGCGGATCTCGCAACGATGTACCGGTGTCGATGGGAGGTAGAAACGCTGTTTTGTGAGCTGAAGACGCAATACGAACTAGATGAGTTTGACACGAGAAACCCTGTTGTCGTGGAGATTTTGCTGTATGCGGCGTCGCTGTCGCTGCTAGTGAGCCGTGAGCTGTTGGATCTGGTCACCGAGCAGGCTGACGACGAGATTGTGTTTCCACCGGAACGCTGGGCGGCGACCTTCCGGTCGCACGTCCAGCTTGTTCTCCACGAACTCGGTGAGTACCTCGGCTACTCACCACCACCGTTGCTGGAGCGGCTCATTGAGGATGCTCAGAAGATCCATCAACAACGACCGATCTTACAAGAGACGCTCGCTACCGCTACACAACCGAGGTGTGAGTCTTAGCTAAAGACGAATGACTGGCGCCCGTACGGACGACTCGATCGATAGTGCGATCGCTCGCGGCTTAGGGGTTGCGCGACCAGCGGTCCTCGCCACCGTTCGGATCGAGATTCACTCGCCATAGTCCGGAGCGGGATTCATGTGCGTCGGCCGCGTGTCACATTCATGATTGACTCGCCGGGACTTGCGCTCCGATACGCCGCCTGCGACGCCTGCGAAACGGTGTTTGCGCTCCCCGACGACCCCGCGGAACCGGACGTCTGCGGACGGTGTGGCGCCCGTCCGCTTCGCGAACTCACCGGGATCCGAGGTCCGGACGCGTATTTCGCGCCCTGACTCTGGACGGCGGGTGACAGACTGCCGGAGATCCGGTCAGAGCGATTCGATCAGGGCGATTCGGTCAGCACAGATCGTCCATCTCCATCTCTCCGTCTGCGATCGCTTGCAGCTCCTCGTCGGAGAGCCGATCGATCACGAACGACGGCATTCCCTCCGGGAGTCCCGCCGGAACCGACCGATCGCCGTCCGTCCCCACCCTTCCGCCGTCGGTCCCGCTCTTGACCGTCCCGCCGTCCGTGCGAGACACGGCGGCCGATCCGGCGTCGTCCCGATCGCTTCCAGCCAGCCGGCGCACGGTCTGCTCCACCGTTTCGACCGCCTCGGACTGGTGCTCGCTTTCGGCCGCCAGCTCCTGCATCTTCTCAGTGATGCGGTTCGACTGATCGACCACCCCGTCGACCGTGGCGGCGATCTCCTCGGCGGCGGCGGCCTGTTCGTCGGTCACGTCCGAGACCTCGCCGATACCGTCCGCCGTCTCCGTCACCGCCTCGGCGATGGCAGTGAGGTTCTCCGTAGCGTCGGCGACGCGCTCGCTCCCCTCGTCGACCCGCTCCGTCGTCTCCGAGAGGCTCTCGACGGTGTCCTCGGTGTCGGTCTGGATCCCGCCCACCATCGACTCGATGTCGCTCGCGTGTTGCTGAGACTCCTCCGCGAGCGATTTGATCTCGTCGGCGACGACGCCGAACCCGGAACCGGCGTCGCCGGCCCGAGCGGCCTCAATCGAGGCGTTCAGCGCGAGCAGGTTGGTCTGGTCGGCGATCCCGTTGATCGCGTCGACGAACCCGTCGATCTCCTCGACGCGGTCTTGGAGCGCCTCGACGTCGTCGGCCACCTCGTCGACGGCGTCACCGATATCGTCCATGGCAACCGCGGCGTCGTCGGCCGCCTCCCGCCCGTCGTCGGCCATCGCTTCCGCCCGGCTGCTCGTGCGCTCCACCTCGTCGGCGGTCGACGCCACCTCCTCGACCGTCGCCGAGAGGTTCGCCACCTCCGAGGAGATCTCGTTGACCCGCTGCGACTGCTCTTCCGACGCGTCACCGACTTCGGCGGCGCTGTCCGCGACGTCCGCCGCCGACTCGCGGAGGTCGCCGATCGGTTCCCGAACTTCGTCTTCCACATCCGCCATCAGCCGCTTGTTCCGCTCGACTTCGTCGGAGAGCTTCTCGCTGTACGAGTGGATGTACGTGTCCGTGACGACCTGCATGTCGAGGTTGATGATCCGGAGGATAGAGAGCAGGTCCTCGATCGCGTCGTCGATCTCTTCTTCGACGGCCGCCTCGACCGCGTCGCCGATTCCCTCACCGGCGCCCTCGTCGGCCAGCCGGTCCGTGAGCGAGTCGGTGAGTCGGTCGCCGATAATCGGGAGGATGAGGTCGTAGTACACGCCGTACTGGCCGAGGTAGTGTTTCATCGGCATCTCCAGGATGTCGTGGATCTTCCCGATCCGCGCACGGTCCTCGAAGTACTCCGATCCGTAGTCACCCTCGGCGAGCGTTACGAGATACGCCGACTGCGTCCGCTTGAGCTGTTCGAGCCCCTTGTCGGAGCGGCTGATCACGTCGACGGTCTGCTGGTGACCTGTGAGGTTGTCGTAGAAGTCGTCGGCGATCTGCTCGGCGTTCTCCGCGAAGGCGTCCTCGTACCGGCTCAACCGACGCTCGTCCTCCTCGTCGAATCCGACGAAATCCTTTCGCCACGCAATCTCGTCGCCGTCGAGTCCGATCTCGTCGACCAGCCCGGAAACGTCGAGTCCGTCATTTAAACCGCCCTGCCCGAAGTCGCCCCGCCCGTACTCTCCAAATGTCGCCATGTGGAGCGATCCGCTTTTCCATGACATAAGAGGTGACACCCGTCTCTCAAGAGTGATAGTGGAGCGTCAGCGGTCATATCGGAGATGAACGCCGATCGGGCGGTGACGACGCCCGTTGGGTCGGCGCCGGCCGCGTCGCCCTCGGCGACCGGCTCGACGGCGACCGCCGAGTGCTTGAATTCGAGAATCCCCGCGTCCGGATCGAGCGCGTCGCCCGTCAATGCGTTCGCAAGCGGCTCCACGTAGTGGAACGTACAGAACGTCACTCCCTCGCGGACCGTGGGGGTGACTTCGGCGGTAACCTCGACGGTCCCGCGCTCGTTCGAGACCGTTACCGGAGCGCCGTCCTCGATCCCGCGGTCGGCCGCGTCGTCAGGGTGGATCTGAAGCGCGTCCTCGCCGCGGATCGCCATCAGCCGGTCCGACCGCCGGCTGAGCGCCCCGCTGTTGAAGTGCTGGAGTACGCGGCCGGTCGTCAGCGTCAGCTCGCCGGCGTTGAGGTCGTCCGCGGGCGGCACCGGATCGATAACGGCGAGGGGCGCGGTGCGCTCGCCGGTCAGGAACTTCTCCGTGTGTAACACGTCCGTCCCGGCGTCGTCCGCGGCCGAGAACGGCCAGCGCTGGTAGCGTCGCCGATCCCCCTGTAGCTCATCCCCTCGTAGATGGGGGCGACGCGCGCGAGCTCGTCGAAGACCGCTTCCGGTCCGTCGTAGTCGAACGTGTCGGGCCGGTCGGTCAGCCGCCGCCCGAGCGCAGACAGGACCTCGAGATCGCGCCGGGCGTCTCCCGGCAGGTCGGCGTTAGGGCGCATCCGCATTACGCGGCGGTCGGTGTTCGTGATGGTGCCGGCCTTCTCTGCCCACGCGCTCCCCGGGAGGACCACGTCGGCGTGGGCCGCAGTCGCCGTCTCGAACAGGTCGATGACAACGCAGAAGTTGAGCGCCTCGAACGCCGACGCGACCGTGCTCGCGTTGGGCTCGGTGACCGCCGGGTTCTCGCCGAAGACGACCGCTGCGCGCACCTCGTCGCCGAACCGGTGCGTCGCCTCGACCTCGGTGAGCCCGGGATCGGCGG
>NZ_JBHSWW010000129.1:0-6662 GCF_042661865.1 Halorubrum tibetense | reverse complement strand
CCGCCGGCTGGCAGGGCCACGGGTTCATGCGCGCGCCGGCGATGGGCGAACACGTCGCGGAGGGAGTGGTGGCGTCGCTGTCGGCCGGGTCGGACGTGAGAGCGGGATCACGGTCCGCGCGGTCGCCGTGGGTCGACGCGTTCGACCCGAACCGGTTCGACGGCGACGAGGAGTTCGAGATCCGCGAGGGAATGAGCGTGGAGAGCCGTGGCGAGCACGGTTCCCGAAAGCACTAACCGCAGCTACTCGTCGGCGTCCGCGTCCTCCTCCTCGACGACCTGCACGTCGTCGGCGACGCCGTCCTTCGGGATCTCGACTTCGAGGGTGCCGTTGCGAGTGAGCGTCGCGGTGGCACCCTGCGGGGTCACGTCGGCGTCGGCGGGGAGGGTGGCGCTGCCCGACAGGGTGAGTCCGCGACCGGGGAACATCAGTTCGAACCCGTCGTAGAACTCGCGGAAGCGGTCGAGTCGGACTTCGACCGTGTGATCGAGGAACTTCACCTTGACGTCCTCGCCGCGGACGCCGGGTGCGTCGAACACGACGAGGTACGCGTCGTCGCTCTCGAGGAGGTCGTACGAGAGCGGCCGTCGCTCCTGCATCTTGCTCCAGCCGCGACCCACCTTCTCGAGCGCACGGCGGAACACGGACCGGCCGGTGTCGACGATTCGGGCCACCGTCAGACCTCGATCTCGGCGAGCTCGCTTCCGCCACAGTACGGGCACGTCAGGTCGCCGACCGCGTGGTCGTCGGGGACGTCGTAGGTGTAGTGGTTCTCGAACATATCGAGGTCGCAGTCGTCGGTGAGACACTCGACCTCCTTCGTTGCAGGCATGTGTGCAGATACGGCCGCGCGACTAATCAACGTTGGCCTCGAATCACGGCGATAGCGGCGCGGGCGATAGGAGTGGCAGCGGCGAGGGCGGTAGCGGCGAGGGCGGCAGCGGCGAGGGCGGTAGCGACGAGACTGACGCGATCGGACCGCCGAGCGGTCGTCGGGAGAGGATGCGGGCGGACCGTGGAGGGATCGACGAAAGAGCGGCACCGACGGCTTCATTAGACGGACTCACCCACCGATCGGTAATGGGCGACCTCGACGGGATCGAGCCGGCGTGGCGGACGCTGAAACGCAAGTGGGAGCACAGCTTTCACCCGATGTGTTCGTACATGGGGATGTTCCCCGCGTCGCTGCCGCACTACTTCGTCCGGAAGCTGACCGACGAGGGGGACGTGGTGCTGGACCCGTTCTCGGGTCGCGGGACGACGGCGCTCCAGGCGTGTGTCGACGGGCGGGTCGGGATCGGCAACGACCTCAACCCGATGGCGTACGTGCTCACCCGCGCGAAGGTGAACCCGCCGCCGTCGGCCGCGGTCGCCGAGCGGCTCGACGAGCTCTCCGCGGCGTACACCCGACCGCCGATGGACGACGTACCGGACCGGATCCGAATGCTGTACCACGAGCGGACGCTCGGGCATCTCGTCTACCTCAAACGCGAGTTCGGCCTGGGAGAGCAGGGGGTCCCGGAAGACCTTCACGCGCTGTCGGACGTGGACAACTTCATCGCCGCGATGCTGCTCGGCGTGATGCACGGCCAGAGCGACGCGTACCTCTCGGTGCCGATGCCGAACACGTTCTCGATGTCGGAGAACTACCTCGGCAACTACATCGAGGAGGAGGGGTTGGAGGTCCCGGACCGAGACGTGTTCCAGAAGCTGCTCGAACGGCTACGGACCGTGTACAGCGACGGGCGGCCGGAACGGCGCGGTCACGCGGTGTACGGTGACGTGCGCGACCTCCCCGAGGCGCTGGCGGAGATCGATGACGCCGGGGGCGACGTCGGCGACGGCGTCGACCTCCTGTTCACCTCCCCGCCGTACCTCAAGGTGCTCAAGTACGGGCTCTACAACTGGATCCGGCTCTGGTTCCTCGACGAGGAGCCCGACGTCGTCGACGAGCGGCTGGACGACGAGCTCGATCTCGCGGAGTACCTGGAGTTCATGACCGACACCCTCCGCGTCGCCGACGAGGTCCTCGACGACGAGACCGGCGTCGCGGCGTTCGTCATCGGTGACGTCGACCAGGGCGACGAAGTGATCAACCTCGCCCGCGAGGTCGCCGACGCGGTCGTCGAGCCGATGGACGGGTTCGAGGTCGGCGGGATCGTCGAGGACCGCGTCCCCGACAACGAGAAAGTATCGCGGATCTGGGGCGAGACGAAGGGCGAGGCGACGGAGATCGACCGTATCCTGATCGCTCACCGGGGCGAGTTGACGATCAAGGAGGACCCCGACGGGCTCAAAACGAAGACCGTGCGCGGGACACAGGAGACGCTCGGCTCGTTCGGGTGACTCCCGTGTCTACCGAACGCCCCCGTCCCGTCTACGGGGTCGACTTCAGCGCCGCCGAGCGCGACGCGGGCGGGAAGACGTGGATCACGACCGGAACAGTCGTCGACGGTGGCATCGAGATACGGAGCGTCGAGCCGCTCGTCGAGTTCTTGAGTCTCCCATCGGCGGCCCGTTCCGAGGCGTTGCGGGCGCTCGCCGACTGGATCCGCGGGCTCGACGAGGCCGCGGTCGTCGGCCTCGACGTCCCGTTCGGGCTGCCGGCGTTCCTCGTCGAGGCGGCGGGATACGGCTCGTGGCGGGGATTTATAACTGATTTTCCGGGGTCGCTGGTTGGTGACGCCGATGGCGACGCCACGGATCCGGTCCGCGCGTTCGCGGAGCGGTGTGTCGCGCTGACCGACGAGTACGGCGAGGGAACCTACGACAAACGCCGGACGGACGCCGCCGTGGGCGCGCGCTCGCCGTACGGGTTCATCGCCGACACGATCACCTTCTACGGGATTCGGGACGTGCTCGCGCCCGTCGTCGACGACGTTCGGGTCGCACCGATGGACACCGCGGGCGACATAAAAGGAAACGCTCTCGAGTGGCGACCTGACGCCCCGGCCGGCCCGACCCTCGTCGAGACGTACCCGGCCGCGGTGTTCGACGCACTCGGCCTGTGTCGGACGAAATATAAAGGGGCGAGCGACGCGGAGACGACCCGACGGCGGCGGAACGCGGAGGGGTTGGCCGCGACGGGCGAGCTCACATATAAATCGGGCGAGCGTCTCCTCGACCGGATCGTCGCGAACGGCGGCGGCGACGCCCTCGACTCGGTCGCCGCCTGTCTCGGGGCGTTCGGCGCGCTCGAGAGCGGGTACGCCGTCACCGGCGACTCGGTCGATCCGGAGGCCGTCGCGGTCGAGGGGTATATATACGCGCTGCGGGGTCGCTGAGTGGCGGGTCGTCCTTGCAGTGGGTCCGTACTGCAGTGCGTTGCCGATGCGGTGTGCCGTTGGTACGGTGAGTGGTCGCTCCGACGAGGTGGCCGACTTCGGGGAAGATCACTTATATACGCAGCAGGGGCCGCTCGTGACCTCCTTATATACCCGCGCTGCGCAGCCGCTCGGGAACCACGGTTCGTTCGGCGAGGAGGACGAGGAGCGTCCCGAGCGCGACGCCGACGAGGACCCCGGGGCCGTACGGGAAGAGCGCGGGCTCGAACGCCAGAGAGATACCGAGCAGTAGCGACGCGAGCAGTATCCCGCCGCCGAAGGCCACGTAGGTGAGCGTCTCCAGCCGATCTGGCGGAAGTCGATCCCGCGCGAGCCACGCGAGCGGTCCGAAGACGATGACGGTCGCCACGGCCCAGCCGGCAGCGACCCCCCACGGTCGGGGGTCGGCGGCGGCGAACTGGACGACGCCGAACACACAGAACAGGCCGATCGCGACGTAGCTGCCGAGTCGCTGGCGGCGGGAGGGCTTGTCCGGGGACATACGAGGCGATGTCGTTTCCAGGGGTAAAACGATACGGTACGACGCGACGGATACCTCCGCCTGAAGGCGGAGGAGGATGTCACGTCGAAGATGGCGTATCGGGAGGATACTGGCTGTCCAGTGTGCGTTCAGTAAGTCTCTACTTCGACATCGAGGCGTTCGAAGTCTTCGACGTTTCGTGTGAGAACGGGCTCCTCGACGACGTCGGCTGTCGCACCGATAATCACGTCACCGTCACCGACCGCATTCCCTTCGCGCATCAGTTCGTCGGAGAGACGCCCTGCTTTCCGCATTACGGCTGTATCGGCGGGTTGTATGGGCTTCGAGGCGAGGACGTTCTCAACCTTCTCGCGTTCCTCACCCGACTGTCCTGAGCGAGCGATACCGTAGTACAGCTCGAACAGCGTCATCGCTGAAAGCCGCTGTTGGATCAGCTCGGTTTCTAACTCCCTCGCTTTCTCCACGGCGTCTTCATCGCCGTTCATCAGGTCGATCAGGAAGGATGTGTCCCGGAGCACGCTACGCTTTCTCCATCTCTGCCGTGATCCGCTCCAACTCATCACTCCGACGATCGCGCCGTTCATCGATGGCTTCGCGGAAGGCGTCGGCCTCTTCGTCGCTGAGGACCCCCGCGAGTTCCAGCAGGGAGCGCTCGCCTGCAAGCCTCAGAACGACGTCTGAGAAAGTCTCCTCTTCGCGTTTGCGGGCTTCCAGTCGCTCGTAAGCGTCCTCGGAGAGGCGGATGCTCTTCGACATGTGCATACAGTTGTATGCAGACTCGCAAAGACCTTTCCTGATGACGGCATACGTTTGCCGGATCCGCGATGAACCGCTCGACCGGGCGATCGAGATATTGTCGTCGTATCTGTGAGGCACCCGCCGTTGCCTGGCACCTCACGACTTTTCGACCGTCTGTCGTATCGACGATGCGACCGTCCCGGCCCATCCGCACGCGTTTTCCGTCTCGACCGAGTACGGGACGGCAATATGACCGTTCCGCCCGCGTCCGGCGGCGGCTCCGCCCCGCCGCGTCCGACGGACCTCGCCGTCACCATCGTCGACGGCTACGTCGACGAGCCGGCCCACTTCGGCGTGCCGCCGTACGTCTCGACGTATCCGCGGTACACCGCCGGCGCGCTCGTCGACGCGGGGGTTCCCGAGTCGTCGATCACCTACCACACGATCGACGAGCTCCGCGAGGACCGGTCGAAACACGCCGACGTGGCGGACGCCGACCTGTTCGTCTACGTCGGCGGGATGACGGTTCCGGGAAAGTACGTCGGCGGGACGCCCGCCGAGCCCGACGAGGTCCGCGAGCTCGGCTGGACCGCCGACGGCGTCACGCTGCTCGGCGGCCCGGTGCGGTTCGGCGTCGGGGAGGAGAACGCGGGTGCACAGGAGATGGAGCGCGACGACCTCGATTACGAGTTCGTCGCCAAAGGGGACGTCGAGGCCGCCGCGTACGACCTCGTCGACTCCGGGCTCGAGGGGTTCAACAACCGGATGCGCGACAACGCGGAGGTGGACCGCTGGGCGTCGAAGGGAGCGTTCGTCGTCGAGCAGCATCCGAACCACCCCGACTACCTCATCTGCGAGATGGAGACTTCCCGGGGGTGTGCGTACCGCTGTTCGTTCTGTACGGAGCCGCTGTACGGCAACCCCGCGTTCAGGGCGGCGCGCTCCGTCGTCGACGAGGTCGACGCGCTCTCGGACCGAGGAGTGAAACACTTCCGGCTGGGCCGACAGGCGGACATCCTCGCGTTCGGCGGCGACGGCGAGGCCCCGAACCCCGACGCGTTACGCGAGCTGTACGGCGGCATCCGCGCGGTCGCGCCCGACCTGAAGACGCTCCACCTCGACAACATGAACCCGGTGACGATCACGGAGTACCCCGAAGCCTCCCGGGAGGCGATCCGGGTCATCGCCGAGCACAACACGCCCGGCGACACGGCGGCGTTCGGGCTCGAATCCGCGGATCCCGTGGTTCAAGAGCAGAACAACCTGCTCGTCACCGCCGAGGAGTGTCTGGAGGCCGTTCGCGTCGTCAACGAGGAAGGTGGGTGGCGACCGGGCGACGAGCCGGCCGGCGCACCCGGGGGCGTCCCGGGCCCGAACGACGAGTATCGGTACGGCCCCTCGACCGGTCCGGACGCCTCGCCGCGGCTCCCGAAACTCCTCCCCGGGATCAACCTCGTCCACGGGCTGACGGGCGAGCGGCCGGAGACGTACGAACACAACAAGCGGTTCCTCCAGTCGGTGTACGACGAGGGGCTGATGCTCCGCCGGATCAACATCCGACAGGTGATGGCGTTCGCGGGCACGGAGATGGCCGAGACGGGCGCGGAGATCGCTCAGGAGCACAAAGACCAGTTCCAGGCGTACAAACGCGAGGTTCGCGAGACGATCGACAACCCGATGCTCGACCGAGTGGTGCCGCCGGGAACGGTCCTGCCCGACGTTCACTTGGAGTACCACCAAGACGGAAAGACGTTCGGCCGGCAGCTCGGGACGTACGCGCTGCTCGTCGCCGTTCCCGGCGAGCGCGAGCTCGGGACCGCCATCGACGTGGCGATCACCGACCACGGCTACCGGTCCGTCACGGGCGTCCCCTACCCGCTCGACATCAACGCCGCGTCGATGAACGAGCTGACCGCGATCCCGGGGATCAACCGAAGCAAAGCGGGCGATGTCGTCGTCGGCCGTCCGTACGACTCCGTCGACGACGTCGACGCCGGCGTGGCGGACCTCTCCCGGTTCGCGGTCGCCGGCGACACCGCCGTGTCGATCCCCGGCCGCGACACGCCGGGATCGGGCCCCGGGCCGGACGCGCGTTCCCC
>NZ_JBHSWW010000128.1:0-6670 GCF_042661865.1 Halorubrum tibetense | reverse complement strand
CGCCGGTCGTCGACGAGGCATCGCGCGATCCGGAGGTCGCGGGCGGCGGCGAACGCGTCGCGGAGCTCCGCGACGTCGACGAGACGCATCCCGGACTCAACGACCCGAAGCCGATCGCGACGGTCGAGGCCGACGGCTACGACGCCGTCGTCTTCCCCGGCGGACACGGAACCGTCTGGGACGTGAACCAGGATCGGCACGCGCGCCAGCTCCTGCTCGACGCGGTCGCGGGCGAGAACGGCGTCGCGCTCGTCGTCTGTCACGCGGTCGGTATCCTCGCGTTCACCCGTGAGGCCGACGGGACGCCGCTCGTCGAGGGTCGCTCCGTGACCGGCTTCCCGAACGCGTGGGAGGACGAGGTCGTCGACGATAACGACGTGATGCCGGACGGTCGAAAGCTCCCGTACTGGGTGGAAGACGAGGTGACCCTCGCCGGTGCCGACTGGGACGCCGAGCTCGACGGCGACACCAGCGTTACCGTCGACGGCGATCTCATCACTGCCCGCGGACCGGAGTCGTCCGCCGACGCGGCAGCGACGCTACTGGACGCGTTGTAGGGTAGGCATTGGGAGCCACCCGCTCACCGGATCACGAACGCCGGCTCGTCGACCCGCTCGTGTTTACACTCGGGACAGCGCGACGGTTCGTTGACCGGGTCGTCGAACCCGTCGAAGCCGCAGTCCCGGCAGACGGGCGGGGAGACGAGGAACTCCTCCTCGCCGTCGACGGACCGGGAGACGTGTTCGAGGTGGTCGTATACGGTCGGCGTCGGTAGCGCGAGGTCCACCGCGATCTCGCTCGCGGTCGCCGGCGACTCCCGGAGGGACTCGGCGATACGCTGACGGGTGGTCGATTCCATGCGGCGGGGTAGTCGCGAGCGGATAAAACTCCGACGGCGTTTCCCGGGGTTGACACGAGCACAAGAAGTATGTCACCGGCGCGTGACCGTGGATGCATGAAAGCCGTTGTACTCGCAGGGGGGTATGCGACGCGAATGTGGCCTATCACCCGCAATCGACCCAAGATGTTTCTCCCGGTCGGAGAACGGACCGTTATCGACGAGATCTTCGCCGACTTGGAAGACGACGACCGCGTCGACGAGGTGTTCGTCTCGACGAACGAGCGGTTCGCCGACACCTTCGCCGACTACATCGCCGAGAGCCCGTTCGAGAAGCCCACGCTTTCCGTCGAAGAGACCGTCGAGGAGGACGAGAAGTTCGGCGTCGTCGGCGCGCTCGCCCAGCTCGTCGAGCGCGAGGGCGTCGACGACGACCTGATCGTCGTCGCCGGCGACAACATGATCAGCTTCGATCTCGCCGAGTTCGCCGACTTCTTCGAGAACAAAGGGACGCCGACGCTCGCCGCGTACGACGTCGGCTCCAAGGAGCGCGCGCAGTCGTACGGCCTCGTGCGTCTCGACGGCGACCAGGTGGTCGACTTCCAGGAGAAGCCGGACGAGCCGGAGAGCACGCTCGTCTCGATCGCGTGTTACGCGTTCCCGGCCGAGACGCTTCCGGACCTCGCGACGTACCTCGAAGACGGCGAGAACCCGGACGAGCCGGGATGGTTTATCCAGTGGCTTCAGTCCCGCCAGCCGGTCCACGCGTTCACCTTCGACGGCGCGTGGTTCGACATCGGAACCGCGGAGAGCTACCTCGACGCCGTCGAGTACGCGCTCGACGGAGGGTCGCTCGTCGAAGACGGTGCGACCGTCGAGGACACCGAGGTCGGTGACGTGGTCCACGTGATGGACGGCGCGACGGTGACCGGCTCGTCGCTCGATCGCTCCGTCGTGTTCCCGAACGCGACGATCACCGACTGTACGGTTCGCAACTCCGTGGTGGACGAGCACGCCACCATCGAGGACCTCGACCTGTCGGGCGCGCTGATCGGTGGCTATACCTCGATCACGACCGACGACGGGTTCTGACCGCACCGTCACTGGGGGGCTCGGTTCCGCACGTCGTCGGCCACGCGTGAGCTCATCCGGAGGCTGGCTCCCCGTACGACGGTGAACTCCATGTCCGGGCGCTTCGTGCCGGGACTCAGGAGCGCTCCGTGGGTACGACCGGTTCGTCGTCAGCGGCGTCGGCCATCCCGGTGGCGGTCGCGTGCGTGTGGTGGAAGCAGTCGAGCGCCGGGTCGCCGTCGTCGCTCCGGGCCGGATAGAAACACACCCGTCGGTAACGCTCGTTATCGAGTAGGTTGACGACGAACCCGTCGGCGTGGCGCGACACCGACTCGTAGTCGTCGCCACAAGCGGGACAGCGATCGGGGCTGTTCTGGGGAACGTACATCGTCCTCGGGGCGTCCACACGTCCGATACGATTCCGAAAGCGAAAAGCGTTCGGCGGGGCCGTCGTCTTCCCCTACCGTGTCAGTCGTCCCCGTCGGTCGGACCGGTGTCGGCCGGCGACTCGTTCTCGTCCGTCGGTTCGTCATCGTTCGGAGCCGGAGGCTCCGTGTCGATGTCGCTCGGCTTCGCGTTGCCGTCCTCCCGACGCTCCGTCGACGGGTCGGCTCCGTTCTCCTCGATCACTGCCGCCGTGAGGTCGCTCCGGCCACGCTCGTCGTCACTTCGGGGCGAGTCGTCCTCTGGAGGTCGGCCCCCATCGTCTTCTTTGGCCCCGTCCGTGTCGTCCGTCGCGTCGTCGTCTCGGGGTTCCGGTTCGGCCGGTTTGAACCCGGCGGAGCCGAATCCGTCCGTCACGTCGTGGCCAGTCTCGGTGAGCCGCTCTCGGACGACGTCGCGATCGACGGTTCCGGAGACGGTCCGAGGGAGCTCGTCGGTGTACGCGATCGTTCGTGGGAGCTTGAATCCGGCGAGACGGTCGCGTGCGAACGACATCAGCGTCTCGTCGAGAGCGTCGTCCGGACCGCCGAGATCGGTTTCCTCGACCGCGACGAGCGCAGCGACCCGTTCCCCCCACACGTCGTCTTCGAGGCCGACGACGGCGACGTCCGCCACGGCGGAATGTGACCGGAGCACGTCGGCGACCTCCCCGGGTTCGACGTTCTCGCCGCCGGAGATGATCCGATCGTCGAGCCGGTTAAACACGTAAAGGTAGCCGTCCTCGTCGAGCCGACCGACGTCCCCCGTATGGAGCCCGTGTGGACCGAACGACTCGTCGGGATCGGTGCCGATGTAGCCGGGCGTGATCGTCGGCCCATCCACGACGATCTCGCCGGTTTCGCCGGCGTCGACGGGCGTCCCGTCCTCGTCGACCACGGTCACGTCGGTGCCGAAGAGCGGACGACCGACGGTCCCGACCCGTCCTTTCGTCGCTCGTGGCGTCGCCGTGGCGACCTGTGAGGCGGCCTCGGTCATCCCATAGGTCGGGTGGACGGGGATCGAGTAGTCGCGGCAGCGCTCGATCAGCTCGTCGGGGGCGGGCGCGCCGCCGAGCAGCACCACCCGCAACGAGTCCGAGAGCGTCCCGCGCCGGTCGAGCATCTGGGTGAGCATCGTCGGGACGAGCGAGACGCCGGTCACGTCGTACCGGTCGATGTCGTCGGCGGTACCACCCGGGTCGAACCCCTCACGGAGGACGAGCGTCGTGCCGTAGAGCGCGGAGCGATACACCGGCGCGAGCCCGCCCATATGGTGGAGCGCGAGCGAGACGAGCCACCGGTCGTCGGGGTCGACGCCGAGCCGGAACGCGGACGCGACCGCGGAGGCGTACACGTTTCCTGCCGTCAGCGGCACCGGTTTCGGGTCACCGGTCGTCCCCGAGGTAAAGAGGATACACAGCCGGTCGTCGAACGACCACTCGGGCGGATCGACCGGTTCGGGCTCGACGTCGTGGACGGCGGTGACGGCGTCGGCGTCGGGGTCGTCGACCGAGAACACCGGCACACCGTCGACGGCGCTCAGCGCGTCGTCCTCGGTCGACTCAGCGCAGACGATCGCGGCGAGGTCCGTGCGGTCGACCCGCTCGCCCAGCTCGCGGGAGGTGAGCCGGTCGCCGAGCGGGACGAACGTCGCCCCGATGCGCATCGTCGCGTGGATCAGACCGACCGTGCCGACGTACGGCGGGGTGAGCACGCCGATCCGGTCCCCGGCCTCGATACCGTGTGCGCGAAGTCGACCGGCGGTCTCGGCGACGAGCCGATCGAGGTCCTCGTAGCTCCACGCCTCGCCGTCTTCCGCACGAACCAGCGCGACGTCGTCCGGCGAGGAGACGACGCGATGGGAGAGCCAGTCCCGCATGCTCACACCCCCTGGTGGCGTGGTGCCGATCCCGCCGGTAAGCGTAAGTCACTCATCCGTCGACTGTCGGACGGTAAGGACGGGGACGTCGGCGGTCCGAACGACGCGTTCGGTCACGCTTCCGAGCAGGTAGCGATCCAGGCCTTTGCGGCCGTGAGTTCCCATCACGACCATATCGATCCCGTGTTCGTCGACGTACTCGCGGATGGAACGGTACGCGGTTCCCGTCGTCACGGTCGTCGTCGACTCGACGCCGGCGTCGGTCGCCGCGTCTGCCACGCGTCGTGTCGCCGTCTCTCCCTCCGACTGAAGCGCCTCGACGACGATTTCGGAGCCGGCTTCGAGGGTGGAGTACGCAGCACCGTCGACGACGTACAGCGCGTGTAGCCGAGCGCCGTACTGTGCCGCGATGTCGATCGCGTGTTCGATCGCGGCGTCCGACGCCGGGCTCCCGTCCGTCGGCACGAGTATCTCGTCGTACATATCGATCGGCGATACGCCCGGACCGGATTAAAAACCCGATCCCACCGGTCCGATCGGGCAGCATGCCGCGTCACCGAGTGCGATTCGCTCGTCTTCCGGGTCACCGGAAGCCCATCGCTTCGATCTGTTCCTGATACCGGTTGCGGATGGTGACTTCCGTCACCTGTGCGACGTCGGCGACCTCACGCTGGGTCTTCTTCTCGTTACACAACAGCGACGCGGCGTAGATGGCGGCCGCGGCGAACCCCGTCGGGGACTTTCCCGAGAGCAGGCCCTGTTCGGCGGAGACATCGATGATCTCCGTCGCTTTCGACTGTACTTCCTCGGAGAGCTGGAGGGAGGAGGCGAAGCGGGGGACGAACTGTTTCGGGTCGACCGGTTTGAGCTCCAGGCCGAGCTCCTGGGAGATGTAGCGATACGTGCGCCCGATCTCCTTCTGGGGGACTCGCGACACCTCCGCGACCTCGTCGAGCGAGCGGGGGATCCCCTCCTGTCGGCAGGCGGCATAGAGGGCGGCGGTAGAGACGCCCTCGATCGAGCGGCCGCGGATCAGGTCCTCGTTCAGCGCGCGGCGGTAGATGACGGAGGCGACCTCCCGTACCGAGCGCGGGACGCCGAGCGCACTCGCCATCCGGTCGATCTCCGAGAGCGCGAACTGGAGGTTGCGCTCGCCCGCGTCCTTCGTCCGGATCCGTTCCTGCCATTTCCGCAGTCGGTGCATCTGCGAGCGTTTCTCCGAGGAGAGCGACCGCCCGTACGCGTCCTTGTCTTTCCAGTCGATCGTCGTCGTCAACCCCTTGTCGTGCATCGTCTCCGTGATGGGCGCGCCGACACGGGACTTCGACTGGCGCTCCGAATGGTTGAACGCCCGCCACTCCGGACCGCGGTCGATCGTGCGCTCGTCCAACACAAGTCCACAGTCCTCACAGACGAGCTCCTGATCGGCGTCGGTGACGATCTCGGTCGAATCACACTCCGGGCAGGTGACCGCGTCCTCGTCCGATTCTCGCTCGGTATTCCGCTCCTGTTGACGCTGCCTGCTCGGACGTTCCATTATAAGGTTTCTGGTCATTGTCGTATTTAAGTCTTGTTCACAAATAATACACCAAGTCCGCAGAAACACGTTCGACTCGCACCGACTAGATCGCCGTATTCGGGTTTTATCGGCCGTTTCAAGCGGGTTCTGGCGGTGGCAATCTGGGTCGAAACGGGGGAGTTCGAACCGACCCGAGCACGCCGTCATCACCGGGTGTCAATCCGGTCGCCGCCGCCGACGGCTGCCCATCAAATATTACTATGAAACATTTACAAAGCCTTTTGTATAACCCAAGACTATGGCAGGTATGAGCACGACGGAGTCACCGAGTATCGACGCGGCGCTCGACGGCTGTCGGCCAGCGGAGATCGAACCCGTCGTCATCGACGCGGACGACCTCGAAAGCACCGCCCCCGGGCACCTCCGGGATCTCAAGACCGAGCTCTCCGCTCGTGGGTACCACCCGGCGACGCTGGCCGTCGACGCGTGTTTCGGCGAGGACTGCGCGCTCGCGGCACAGGAAGAAGCGGACCGCCTCCGAGAGTTCGTCCGTGCGGCCGCGTTCCTCGGCGCCGGTCGGCTGGAAGTCACTGTCGGCGACGTCGCCGACCCGGAAACGGTCGAACCGACCCTCGCCGCGCTCGCCGAACGGGCACGACGCGAGGGCGTCGAGCTGGTCCGAACCGACACCGCCGCCTGAGGCGATGGCAACGAAACGGTCGCTCGCGACCAAGCTCGGCGTCGTCGCCGGTTTCGAGGATCCACAGGTCGCGCTCGAACAGTACCCGACACCGCCGGATCTCGCGGCACACGTCGTTCACCTCGCCGACCTCCATGGCGACGTCGACGGTCGCACAGTCCTCGATCTCGGCGCAGGCACGGGGATGCTCGCGCTCGCGGCCGCGCTCGAATGCCCTGCCCGCGTCGTCGGGGTCGAGCTC
>NZ_JBHSWW010000127.1:0-6718 GCF_042661865.1 Halorubrum tibetense | reverse complement strand
GGCCGCCATCGCCGACGCGCTCGTCGGGCCGCCGTTCGACGACGTGGTCGAGTCGCTCGCGATCGGTCCGCTCCCGGAGCGCCCGGTCCGTCTCGACGACGTCGTCCTCACGGGCGGCGTGGGATCGCTGGCGAACACCGTTGACGACCGGAGCGTCGATACCTTCCGTTTCGACGATCTCGGGCCGCTGTTGGCGGCGTCGCTTCGGCGAACGCTCCGCGGGCACGCCGACCTCCCCGACCGGCCGCTGACGCTCTCGGAGGACCTACGGGCGACCGTCGTCGGGGTCGGCACCGAATCGACCACGTTCAGCGGGCGGACCGTCTGGCTTCCGACCGACCGGCTCCCGCTGCGTGACGTGCCGGTCGTCGTGGTGGATCCACCGGGGGCGACCCGCTCATCGGAGTCGCCGGAGCCGCCGGAGGCTCCCCGTAACCGTTTCGAACGGGCGATCGGGTCCGCTCGGGCGCTCTACGACGTTGACGACGTGTCCGGGCTCGCGCTGTACCTCCCGGAGGTCGGCTCGCTCGCGTACGACGACCTCGGGGAGACGGCGGACGGGATCGCGGCCGCGCTTCGCTCGCTCGACCGATCGACGGCACGGTCGGTGCCGGTCGTGGTCGTTACCCGGGAGAACTGCGCGAACGTGCTCGGACAGCTCCTCGCCGCCCGCTTGGACGAGCCGGTGCCCGTGATCGACGAACTCCGCCTGCGGGCGGGCGTGCGGTTGGACGTCGGGAAGCCGTTCGCGGGGCGCGAAGCCGTCCCCGTCGTCGTCAAGACGCTCGCGTTCGGCGGCTGACTCCGTCGTTCGCCTCGCCCGTTCCGCCGTCTTCCGTTCCCCTCTCCTCGACGCTACTTCTGGAAGTCACGGTCGTCCTCACGGAGGTCGAGCCCGCTCGCCTCCTGCTCGCACATCTCCGCCAGCAGGTCCGCGATCGCGGCACCGGCCTCGGCGGCGGGAAGCCCCCCGTCGTGGATGTTCGAGATCACGGACTTGCGCGCGGTCGGCGTCCCTCGCTCGGGGCCGTACACCATGTAGGCGCTGAGGCTCTCGGCGGTGCGGAGCCCCGGCCGCTCCCCGATGAGGATCACACAGCAGTCGGCGTCGAGCACCTCGCCGATGGCGTCCATCACGTCGACACGGCCGAACTCGACGAACACCGGCGTGCCGACGTCGAGGTCACGCGCCGCCAACCCGTCGAGCAGCGCCGGCAGGAGGTCCGGGAGGTTCGCCTCGACGGCCGTCGAACTCAGCCCGTCGCTGGCGATCAGCTGGACCTGCGGGCCGACCCGGCACCGTTCGCGGAGGTAGTCGGCGGTCTCGTCGTCGATCTCCCGGCCGAGGTCCGGACGCGCCAGGAACTGCTCGTGGTCCTCGACGAGGGTGCGAACGGAGACGAGTCCCAGCTCGTCGATCACACCCTCGTCGACCCGGCTCGTGACCGCGTCGCGGGCCACCCCGTGGTCCTCGCGGAACCGGAGGAGGGTGTCCGTCGTCGGACGCGGCCCCGCGCGCCCGACGCCGAGCCGTGACGGGCTCCGTGAGACGATCCGATCGAGCGCGTCCGCGTCGACCGGATCCCTCACTCCTACTCTCGGCGGGTCCGGGCGATCCGGATCGTGGTCCCGTCGATCCGGGTCCGCTCCGCCGTTCGCTCCCGTTCCTCCGTCGGTTAGGGGCTCCGTGTCTTTCGTGGCGTCAGTCTCGATCGTGGCGTCGGTGTCGGAGTCTCCGCCGGCGTCGTTCCGGCTCATCAGTAGAACCTCGTCGGGTCGCCGGCGCGTTCGGTCAGCTGCCCGTCCGCCCAGATCCCGACGTCGGCGAGCCACTCGCGGAACTCCGGCGCGGGCCCCAGATCGAACACCTCCCACAGCGCGGCGGCATCGTGGTAGCTGTTGGACTGATAGTTCAACATCACGTCGTCACCCATCGGGACCGTGATGAAGAAGTTCGCGCCCGCGGCGGCGAGAAGGACCGCGAGGTTCTCGATGTCGTTCTGGTCGGCCTGAATGTGGTTCGTGTAACAGGCGTCGATCCCCATCGGGATCCCGTGAAGCTGGCCCATGAACACGTCCTCCAGCCCGGCGCGGATCACCTGCCGGCCGTCGTAGAGATACTCCGGGCCGATGAAGCCGACGACGGTGTTGACGAGGAACGGGTCGTACCGCTTCGCGAGGCCGTAACACCGGGCTTCAAGCGTGAGCTGGTCGACGTCCTCGTGCGCGTCGCCGGAGAGCTCCGACCCCTGTCCCGTCTCGAAGTAGGTGACGTTCGGCCCCGACGCGGTCGACCGTCGCTGGGCGAGCTCGTGCGCCTCGTCGAGGAGGTCGACGTCGACGCCGAACTCGTCGTTTCCCGCCGCCGTCCCGGCGAGGCTCTGAAACAGCAGGTCCGCCGGCGCGCCGTCACGGATCGCCTCCATCTGTGTCGTGACGTGCGCGAGACAGCAGTTCTGAGTGGGGATAGACCACTCTTCGATGAACTCGTGGGTCGCCTCCAGGACGTCGGTAACCGTCCCGACACCGTCCTCGACCGGGTTGATCCCGATCACGGCGTCGCCGACGCCGTAGGAGAGCCCTTCACGGGTGGAATCGAGGATCCGGTCGACGTCGTCCGCGGGGTCGTTGGGCTGGAGCCGGAACGAGAGCGAGCCGTCGGTGCCGACGGTGTTGTTACACCGCGCGGTCACCGTCATCTTCGACGTGGCCAACACCAGGTCCACGTTGGTCATGACCTTCGTGACGGCCGCGATCATCTCGCTCGTGAGCCCCGGGCGGATCGCCTTGATCTCCCGGTCGGTCGTCGCCCCGTCGACGAGGAACTCCCGTAACTCCGCCACCGTCCAGTCGCGGATCCGGTCGTAGATGGGCTCGCGAACCGCGTCCTGTATGACGCGGGTCACCTCGTCGTCCTCGTAGGGGACCACCGGGTTCTCACGGAGCGTTTCCAGCCTGGTTTCCGCGAGGGCCCGTTTGGCCGCGACGCGTTCGGACTCGGAGCCGGCGGCGACCCCCGCGAGCTGATCGCCGGTTTTCTCCTCGTTCGCCTTGGCCAACACCTCCCGTATCGAGTCGAAGCCACGGGCGGACCCGGGATCGACGGTGTGTTGTGACATACTGTCTCCTACCGGCCCGCTCGACGCCGAGGGAATTGAAACTTTGCTACTTGTTACCAAACCCCGTTTGTGATACTACAACAGCGATTGTTCTCAGTCGGGTCGGACGCCCGCTCTCGGTCGGGTCAGATCTCTCCTCTCGGCCGGATCAGACGCCCCCGTCCTCACGGTAGCGGTCGGGCACGTACGGGAGGACCGGATCGGGGAGGAGCCGGACCACCCGCGGGGCCAGCGCCGCGAGCGGGCGTCGGAGGAGGGTGTAGCCGAGCGCGACTGCCAGCGTTCCGGCGACGAGGAGCCACAGCCGACCAGTGAGGACGACGAGCAGCGGGACCGCCAGCGCCGCCGACAGCGCGAGGTCCTCGACCGCGCCGTCGTAGCGGACGAGTCGACGGGGACGGACCCACGCCCCGTGGTAGTGGCTGTACACCGCCCGGTCGGAGTTCCTCTCCCAGGGCCGCAGCTCCAACCCCGCGCCGAGCACGTCGGCGGCGGTGTGGCACGCCGCGCCGAGGAGGAAGAACGCGAGCGCGACCGTGGCCGTCGACGGGACTGTCGCCGCGAGCGGAACCGCGATCACCGCCGCAACGGCGTAGTACACCGGATAGTGAAGCGTCTTGCGGTGGCCGGCGTACAGGTCCAGGTCCGGGAACATCCCCCCGAGAAATCCGGCGACGAAGCCGACGGGGGCGAGCTCCGGGTTCACGGCCCACAGCGGGAGCGCGAGCGCCATCCCAGCGAGCACGTGGGTCGGAAGCATCATCGTATCGGAACGAAAGCGACAGAAAGGCTTGAACGTATCGCCCAAGTATATAAACACGGGCTGAACGCCGCCGTGTCGCGAGCGAGCTGGTATCACTGATCGGCGGTCGGCGCGTGTCACCGATCGGCGTCCGGTCCGAGTTCATCGATCGCCCGAGCGAGTGCGAGGGTAGCGGCGACGGCGAGGAGTTCGACACCTTATAAGTGAACTCACGACCGCTCTCGACACCTTATAAATGAACTCACGACCGCTCTCGACACCTTATAAATGAACTCACGACCGCTCTCGACACCTTATAAGCGACAACGACACCGGTCACAGGAACCGTTCCAGACTTAGGTCCCACGGGAGGAACTGGAGCGCCTCTAACAGCCCGTTGGCGACGGCAACGAGCAGCACCATATATAAGCCGTTGCCGAGCGCCGACAGCAGGACGAACCGCCGCTGCGGGTAGTCGCTCAGGCCGGCGGGGACGGTCATCAACCCTCGGAACCCCGGCGTCGCGTTGGAGAGCCAGATCGCGTGGCCGCCGAACCGGTCGAACCAGCCGTCTATCACTGCCATCCGTCGCTCGCCGATCCGGCCTTTCACCACGGTGGGTACGCGGTCGAGGTACGGAACGAGCCGGGCGACCCCGCTGTCCGGGTCGGTTTTCCCGCTGAACCCGCGATACAACACCAGCTGCCCGGCCGTCGCCGATACGACACAGAGCGCGGCGACGACCGCCGTGAGCGCGAGCCCGGGTTCCGAGACGACGACGTAGAGGAGGAACAACACCGACGGGTGGAGCAGCTTCCCGACCAACAGCCCCTCGACGAAGTAGAGCCCGACGAGTAACGGGGAGCCGACCGTGATCACCAGCCCGCCGAGCGTCGTGTCGGGATCCATGTCAAGCGCGCCTCGCTACCGTACCGACGGCGGTACACGAATTAGTCCCGGCGATCCGCACCCGCCGTCCCGGACCAGTATACCTATCCGCGTATACCCCCTCTCGTGTAGCGATGGGTGCTTCCGACGGTCTCGCGGCGTACTTCGGGCGGTCACGGCGAAACGCGGTCCTCTCCTGGCTACTCGTCGCCGTGTTGACCGTGACGATCGTCGCCGGCGCGTTCCTCGACCGTCGCGAACCGGTGCTGTTCAGCGTCGTGGCGATCGCCGTCGTCGCCGCACCGGCGATCAAGTTCCGAGACCCCGCCGTGGTCCCCCCGTGGTACTTCGTCGGCCTCGTGTGCTTACCCGTGTTGTGGGAGGCGTTCGCACCGGCACCGCCCACGACTGGCTTCGTCTCCAGCCTCGCGGTCGCGACGCTCGGGCTGTTGATGACCGTCGAGCTCGACCGTTTCACGCCCCTGCGGCTCGTCCCGTGGTTCGCGGTCGTCCTGACCGTTCTCCTGACGCTCGCGATGTCCGGGCTGTTGAACGTCCTCCGCTGGAGCTCCGACGTCGTCTTGGGGACCACGTACCTCCTCGACGGGCGGTCACAGGACGCCGTAAACGCCGCCGTGATGGTCGAGTTCGTCTACGCGACGGTCGCGGGGCTGGTCGCGGGAGTAGTGTTCTACCTGTACTTCGAGCGGGCCGGTCGCGGGGGCACGACTCCCGCCGGTCCGTCGAGTTCGACGGGAACTCAGTCGACCGCGGCGGGAAGAGACGGATCGGTCCCCTCCCGAGCACTCGGCGAGCCTGACGCGGTCGGGGAGGCCGACACGGTCGAGAACGCCACGGGCGTCGTTTTGAGCGACCGGCTGGGGATCGCGACACGGCGGCAGGTCCAGCTCGTCCGGTTCATGCAGGTCGTGCTGGCCGGGCTGTTCGTGTACGGCCTCTGGTCGCGGCAGATCGCCGTGGTGACGAACGCCGCGCTCGGGCTCGGGATCACGTTCCTTCCCGCTATCTTGGAGCGCGACTACGAGGTCGCCATCGAGCCCGGGCTCGTGTTGTGGGTGACGCTCGCCGTCTTCTTACACGCGCTCGGGACGGCGGGGTTGTACGACGCGATCTCGACGTGGGACCATCTGACACACACGCTGTCGGCCACGGTCGTCGCGGCGACGGGCTACGCGGCGCTGCGGGCGATCCACCTCCACAGCGACACGATACACCTGCCGCGGTGGGCGTTGTTCTCGTGTCTGCTCGTGTTCATGCTGGCGATGAGCGTGATCTGGGAGATATTCGAGTTCGTCGTCGACCAGGGGGCGCTCCGCCTCGACATGGAGCCGATCCTCGCACAACACGGTATCAACGACACGATCGTCGACATGATATTCAACCTGGTCGGGTCGGTGATCGTCGCGACCTGGGGGACGGTGTATCTCACCGAGATCTCGGAGTCGCTCGCGCGCACCCTCGAAAGGCAGCTCGGAACTGCCGACTGATCGAGATCGGCACCGTCGAGGGGTCGGATTCCGGACCGAAGAGCGATCGAACCCGAGTCGATAGCGATGGCGACGACACGGATCGCGCCGCCGCCGCCGATAGCGACGACGACGCCGATAGCGACGACGACGCCGATAGCGACGACGACGGCGCTGGGTCACCGCTATCGCATCCCGATCCCGGAGTAGCCGCAGGCGTCACACGAGAGCGTCTCGCTGGCCCCGAACGTGTACGCCGACAGCGACGCGCCACAGCGCGGACACGGGTCGCCGGCCGCCAACGGCGGGTCGTATCGAACGTCCGCGACCACGACTCGAACGAGCAACTCCGCGTTCGCCGACTCGTCGACCGCCCCGCCCCAGATGACGTTCGCGTCCGCGCCGATCCGGTCGCGGACCCGCCCGATCCCGTCCGTCGCGGCGGTGATGCTCGTGTCGGGGTCGACGACCACGTCGACGAG
>NZ_JBHSWW010000126.1:0-8978 GCF_042661865.1 Halorubrum tibetense | reverse complement strand
GCGGGCTGCGCAGGCGACACAAGCACCGCAACGAGGGAGCGAACACCGTGAGCGACCGAGTGAGGAGCGCAGCGAGCGTGCGCAGCCCGCAGCGGCTGGGGCTTTGGAGGCCGTCACCGCAGCACCACTCTATCGCATATAAACAGCCGACAGCAACACCACTCTATCGCTTATAAACTACCACTCCACAAACGTGTTATACCCACTCCCGCAATCGATCAAAACACGCTCGACGAAACGGCTATTTGACGCGTACAGACACAAACGAGCCCGTGTCACGTGGTCACAGGCACACGCAGTGAACAACGGCAGTTCTTCGCCGCAAAAAATAAAACGGAACCCGAATCCCCGACGGGTTCAACCGTGCGAGGAGGTCACTCTAACACTCCGACCAGCCGCACGACTCGCACGTCTTGCAGCCCTCGGAGTAGTAGAGGTTCATCCCGCCACACTCGGGACACTCCGGCGACTCGCCGGCCGCGATGAGGTCCTGGGTGACGTCCGTCCCCGTCCCGTTCTCGGCGGGACCGGTCGATTCGGTCCCTGCGGGCGCGTCGGTCGCCGTGTCAACGGCGGTCGGCCCGCCGTCGGTCTGTCCGGGCGCGTCGGTCGTCTCGGCGTCCGCCCCCGTCGTCGCGTCGCTCACGTCGTCGAGACTCTGCTGTTGGGGGATCCCCTTGTCGATCTCGTCGTCGAGGTAGCGCCGGAGCGCGGTGCCGATCGCGTCCGGGATCGACTGGATCTGCTCGCCTTTGTCCCAGGCGACCTTGGGGCTCCGGGTGCCCTGTAGCTCGTCGACGATCTCCTCCGGATCGACGCCCGACCGGAGCGCCGTCGAGATGACCTTCGCGAGCGCTTCCGTGAAGGAGTTGGTGTAGCCGCCGGAGTGGCCGATGTTCGCGAACAGCTCGAACGGCCGGCCGTTCTCCTCCTCGTTGATCGTCACGTACAGCTTGCCGTAGCCGGTCTCGACGCGCTGAGTGACGCCCGACAGCGAGTCGGGACGCGGCCGCGTCTCCGTGTAGTCGACCTCGGGCTGATCGGCGGACTCGAGCAGCCCGGCGATCTCCGTGTCGATCGCGGCCTGGACGTCCTCGTTGTCGAGGAACGCCTCGATACCGCCGAACACCTCGCCGATCTGCTCGACGATCGTCTCGGCCGCCTCCGTCTCGTCCGCGAACTCCGTGTTCTTCGCGCGCGTCGTCAACACCTGCTTCGAGCGGGTGCCGTCGCGGTAGACGGTGACGCCCTTCCCGCCGTGGTCGTAGATGTAACGGTACACCTCCTCCATCTCCTCGGCGGTGGCGTCGTTCGGGAAGTTGCACGTCTTCGAGATGGCGGAGTCGACACCCTTCTGGCAGGCACACTGAACCGCGGCGTGCTGTTTGCCCGAGAGGTCGCCGGTGACGACGAAGAGCTCGCCGATGGCGTCCGGCACCGTCTCCAAGCCGTCGACGCCGTCGAACTCGTTTTCGGCCATCTGCGCCTGTGCCTCCCGCTTCACCGCGTCGACATCGATGTCGTTCTCCTCTAAGGTTCGCAGGAAGTAATCGTCGAACTCGACGAGCATCTCGTCGCCCTGCACGTCGTCGGAGACGTTCTTGTAGTAGGCGACGTTGTAGATGGGCTCACAGCCGCCCGTCGTGTTGCCGATCATCGACGTCGTGCCCGTGGGCGCGATCGTCGTCGTGTTGTGGTTGCGGATCGGGAACCCGTCCGCCCACTCGTCGGCGTCGAGCCCGGTGTAGTGTTCGAACCAGTCGCGGTACTCGGTGGGGTTCGCGTACTTCGACTCCTCCCAGTCGTTGAACACGCCGCGCTCCTCGGCGAGCTCGTGAGAGGTCAGCTTCGACTGGTGGTTGATGTGGGTCATCAGCTGGCGGGCGACCTCGTTGCCCTCCTCGGTGCCGTACCGGATACCGAGCTGGATGTACAGCTGTGCAAGCCCCATGATACCCAGCCCGATCTTCCGCATGTCACGGACCTTCTGTTCGATCTTCTCGACCGGGAAGTCCGACATCGTGACCACGTTCTCGAGGAAGCGAGTGCCGTAGTCGATCCGCTCGTCGAACTCCTGGAAGTCGATCGCCTCCTCGAGGAACGCCGACATGGCCGCCTCCTGTGAGTCGTACTCGTCGGCGTGTTCGGCGGACCAGACCCGCCAGTCCGGCGCGTCCTGTGCCGCGAGCGTCGAGAGGTTGATGTGACCGAGGTTACAGGCCTCGTACTCCTCCAGCGGCTGCTCGCCGCAGGGGTTCGTCGCGAGGATCCGATGGTCGGGGTTCTCCTCCACGTCGAACGAGTGTTCCTTGTTCACTCGTTCGAGGTAGATGACGCCGGGTTCGCCGTTCTCGTGAGCGCCCTCGATCATGTCGTCCCACAGCTCCTGTGCGGGGATCGAGAGCACTTCGCCGACCTCGACGTGCTCGCCGAGGCCGAACATCTCGTAGATCTCCTTCGTCTCGGGCGTCGCGACGTGGGGTTCCTCCGTCCGCGGGTTGGTGAAGGTGAACTCCTCGTCGTTGTACAGCGCCTCCATGAAGTCGTCGGTGACGCCGACCGAGATGTTGAAGTTCGAGAGGTGTCCCTCGACGGCGTTCCGGAGGTGTTCGGGCACCTTCCCGTCCTCGTCGATGAGGTCGCGGGCCTCCTCTAAGGCGTCCGCGAAGGAGTTGTGCGTGAAGTCGTCGGGGTCGTTCAGGCGCAGCGAGTGCGCAAGGGAGACGTCCTTGTTCTTCGAGTGGATGAACTGGATGACGTCCGGGTGCGAGACGCGCATGACGCCCATCTGGGCACCGCGGCGCGCGCCGCCCTGGGCGATCGTCTCACACATCTGGTCGAACGTCCGCATAAAGGTGATCGGCCCGGAGGCGATCCCGCCCGTCGAGCCGACGGCGTCGCCGTAGGGGCGGAGCTTCCAGAACGCGTACCCCATCCCGCCGCCGCTCTGGAACACTTCCGCGGCCTCCTTGGCGGTCTGGTGGATGTCGGTGATGTCGTCGGCCGGGGAGTCGACGAAGCAGGCGGAGAGCTGCTGGAGCTCGTCGCCGGCGTTCATCAGCGTCGGCGAGTTCGGCATAAAGGAGAGCTGCTCCATCCCCTCACGGAACGTTTCGGCGGTCGACTGGACGTGGTCCCGGACCCCCTCGGGCAGCTCGGGGACGACGGTCTCGTACGCGAACTTGTTGACGTTGTGTGCCGAAAGCGCCGTCTCGACATCGTCGTCGGTCGAGACACCAGTGCCGAACACCTCCGCCGCGAGCTCGTCACGGCGTGGGTGATCCGGCTTGATCTGGTCGGGCGTGACGGTGACCTCGACGCCGCGTTTCTCGGCCTCGAAGACCGCTTCCGCGAGCGCGACGTTGCGTGCGACGCGGTCGAACAGCTCCTCCTGACTCTCGACGGGTTCCCCGTCCGCGTTCTTCCGGAGATAGCGGGCAGGGAGGATATTGTGGTAGGCGTTGCCGGTGAGACGTTCCTCCATCGTCTCGCCGGTGGTCCGTTTGATCGGCAGTTCGAGCTCGTCCGCGGAGACGCCGTCGCTGCTCATTCGACGACCACCCCGATCGGCTGGCGTGTAATATGTGTCATCTGTAGTGTTGGTGTACTCGCGAGGCGGGCCCTTGATGTCTTCGGATGTCCCGGGCCCCGGCGGGCGTATATGTTCGATCCCGTATGTAACGGTCGTCCGGCGTGTGCGGCTGCGGAAACGGTTCGAATAAACGTAACACGCTCCGTCCACATAAGCATGGGTGGAGCGCACTGAAACTGAAGCAGGTGTGAGAAAACTGCGGGACACAGCCCGTTTCCCACCGGAAACAAAGGGGGGTTAGGCTCGAGGGAGATGCCCAGTCGTGGCCGCCGAACCCGAGGCGTCGCAACCGAAGAGCCGGGAGTGGAGAACGCGACGACCAGGTAAACATATCAGCCAAATATAATAGATGCCCCCAGACTTATACCGACCGTCGTCGTGGGTGCCGGTATGACCACGTTCGCCGCTGCCGTCGCGTCCGGTATCGCTACCGCTCACGCGAGTGTTCCCGGTATCCCCGGGGCGCTCGCGCAGGCCGGCGTCCTCGGTGACCCGATGGGCCAGCTGCTGATCGCGCTGGTCGTCATCGCGGTCGTTATCGTCGTCGGGAAGTTCCTCCTATCGCTCGCATGGCGGCTCATCACCATCGCCGTCGTCGTCGTGGCGGTGGCGTTCGGGCTGTCTGCAGCAGGGCTGATCTAACGGCCGGAACGTACTACGATCCGGGCCGAGCGTCGGGCGTTACTGGAACGCGCCGAACTCCGATTCCACCGGGGTGTCGGTGTCGGACCGCTGGAACCGCCGTTCGATCTCCTGGTACCGCTCGCGCGTCTCGGGGGTGACGCTCGGGTTCACTTCCTCCAGTGCACCCTCGAAGTGTGCCATCGTCACGCGGACGTTGCCGACGGACTCGCCGACCTCCTCGCGCGGCACGCTCTCGATGAACTCCCGGGAGGCGTTCATCGACGCTTCGCGGGCGACCGCCTCGATGTCCGCGCCGACGTACCCTTCGGTCTTTCGAGCGATCACGTCGAGGTCGACGTCGTCGGCCAACGGCTTGTTCCGCGTGTGGACCTCGAGGATCTTCCGCCGCGCCTCCTCGTCGGGAACGGGCACGTGAACGTGCCGGTCCAGCCGGCCGGGGCGGAGCAGCGCCGAGTCGATGAGGTCCGGACGGTTCGTCGTCGCGATGACGACCACGTCCTCCAGCGATTCGAGCCCGTCGAGCTCCGTCAGCAGCTGGGAGACGACCCGCTCGCCGACGCCGGAGTCGTTCGTGTTGCCGCCACGCTCGGTCGCGATCGAGTCGATCTCGTCGAAGAACACGATCGTCGGCGCGTTCTCCCGGGCCTTACTGAACACCTCGCGGACGCCCTTCTCGGACTCGCCCACGAACTTGTTCAACAGTTCGGGCCCCTTGATCGAGATGAAGTTCGACTCCGCCTCGTTGGCGACCGCCTTCGCGAGCAGCGTCTTCCCCGTGCCCGGCGGGCCGTACATCAGGACGCCCTTCGCGGCCTGCATGTCGAGCTCGTCGAACACCTCGGGGTACTCGAGCGGCCACTGGATCGTCTCGCGAAGCCGCTCTTTGGTGTCCTCCAAGCCGCCGACCTGGTCCCACGTGACGTCCGGGACCTCGACGAACACCTCGCGCAGCGCGGAGGGCTCGATCCCCTTCATGGCCTGCTTGAAGTCCGTCTCGGTGACTTGGATGCTGTTCAACACGTCGGCGTCGATCTCGTCGCTTTCGAGGTCGAGCTCGGGGCGGATCCGCCGCAGCGCGTGCATCGCGGACTCCTTCGCCAGCGATTCGAGGTCGGCCCCGACGAACCCGTGGGTGTTCTCCGCGTACTCGTCGAGGTCGATCCCGTCGACGAGCGGCATGTTCCGCGTGTGGACCTGCAGGATCTCCTTGCGGCCGTCGCGGTCGGGGACGCCGACCTCGATCTCGCGGTCGAAGCGGCCGCCGCGGCGGAGCGCGGGGTCGATGGCGTCGACGCGGTTGGTCGCACCGATGACGACGACCTCGCCGCGGTCCTCCAACCCGTCCATCAACGAGAGCAGCTGGGCCACGACGCGCCGCTCGACGTCGCCCCCGGCCTCCTCGCGTTTGGGGGCGATCGAGTCGAGCTCGTCCATGAACACGATCGCGGGGGCCTCCTCGGTAGCCTCCTCGAACACGTCACGGAGCTGTTCCTCGCTCTCGCCGTAGTACTTCGACATGATCTCCGGACCGGAGATCGTGTGGAAGCTGGCGTCGATCTCGTTGGCGACCGCCTTCGCGATCAGCGTCTTCCCGGTGCCCGGCGGGCCGTGCAGCAGCACGCCCTTCGGCGGGTCGATGCCGAGCCGCTTGAACAGCTCCGGGTGCCGCATCGGGAGCTCGATCATCTCGCGGACCTGTTCGAGCTCGTCGTCGAGCCCGCCGATGTCCTCGTAGGTGACGTCGGGGCCCTCGCCGGTGCCGTCCGGGCCGCCGTGTGCCTCGGAGCCGCTGACGATCTCCTCCGCGGGTTTCTCGGAGATCGTGACCTCCGTCGCGTCGGTGACGACGACGGTGCCTGAGGGATCGGTCTCGGCGATCTTCACCGGTACCGCCTGTCCCTGACCGCCGCCGCCCATCAACCCGAAACCGAACGGGATGCGGACGGTCTGTCCCTCCGTGATCGGCTGGCCGGCGAGCTTGTCGCGGATGAACCGGCCGACGTTCCCGCGGACGCCGAGCCGCTGGGGCAAAGCGATCGTGACGCGGTCGGCGGTGTGTACCTCGACGGACTCGACGGTCACGCGGTCGTCGATCCCGACGTTCGCCTCCTGACGGAGCTTCCCGTCGATGCGGATCACGCCGGAGCCGTCGTCCTCCGGGTAGCCGGGCCAGACGCGGGCGATAGCCGCACCGCTCGGGCCCTCGACACGGATGAAGTCGCCGCCGGAGAGGTCGAGCTCCTCGGCCGCAACGCGGTCTATCGCCGCGAGCCGGCGACCCGCGTCCTTCTGTTTCAGCGGCTTGATCGTGAGCTTCATCGGTCACCCTCGATGGTCAAGACGCCGTTCGTCACCGACGCGGTGGCGGCCGGGCCGGGGAGCTCGAACTCCGATTCGACCGGCTCGCCGTCGCCCTCAATCACGACGATCGCGGTGTGGCCGACGGTGTCGACGGTGATCGCCTCGTCGTCGCCGCCGACGAGTCGGCGGCGACGACCCACCCGTCCTCGTACTCGTAGCGGCGGACCAACGCGGCCTCGCCGGTCGATCGGGTCAGTTTGGTAGTCATCCTAACTACAAGTTAGGTCCGAGAGTATTTAAATGTTTTGTGAAAGATCGCATGACGTGACGATTTCGTTCGGATAGCGGTTGTATTGCGGTTCAGGTCGTCGGGACGACAGCGTCGGCGGACCACGGCGGGTCGTCGAGGGTCACCGAACTCCCGGCAGTCCGGTCGGCAGTTCTTATATACTCTCGCGCGGGAGGCGGGCGTATGCACCGAACGCGCCATCACGGTCGCGAGACCGCCTACCGGGAGTCGGACCGCGGCGGCGACGGACCGACCGTCTGTTGTATCCACGGGAGCGGCGGGACGAGCGACGGTTGGAAGGCACAGAGCCGCTTGAGCGACCGATTTCCCGTCGTCGCGCCCGATCTATCGGGGCACGGCGAAAGCGACGACGTGCGTACGGAGCCGGGGATCGAAACCCTCGACGCGTACGCCGACGACGTCGTCGCCGTCGCCGAGGAGACGGGTGCGACCGTGCTCTGCGGGAACTCGCTCGGTGGGGCCGTCGCCCTCTGGGTCGCGCTCGAACGCGACCTCCCCCTCGACGGCCTCGTCCTCGCGGGCACCGGGGCGAAGCTCGCGGTGGCCGAACCCCTCTTGGACGCGCTCGCGAACGACTTCGACCGGGCGGTGTCGACCCTCCACGAGCCCGACCGACTGTTTCACGATGCGCCCGACGAGTACGTCGAGCTCTCGATGGCGACGATGCGGGCCTGTGGCCGGGCCGTAACCGAGCGCGACTTCCGGACGTGTCACCGGTTCGATGTCCGCGACCGGCTCGATGAGGTCGCGACCCTCGCGCTCGCCGTCGTCGGCGAACACGACACGCTCACGCCGCCCTCGTACCACGACTACCTCGCCGACCGGATCCCCGACTGCGAGCGTGCGACCGTCGCCGACGCGGCCCACCTCGCGATGCTCGAGGAGCCGACCGCGTTCAACGCGGTGCTCGCCGAGTTTCTCGACCGATGCTGAGACGCGGATCCGCGTCCCTCCCTCCCGTCGTACAGTTTTTTCACTGGGGGGCGTGACGACCCGGCCATGAGTAGGGACGACCGCGGGGACGCCGTGGAACCGGGGGGTCGGTCGGGATCCGACACCGGACCGAACGCGGAGGACGCCGTCGACGTCGCGTCGCTTCCCGGGGGAGAGAACCCGGATATCAACGACCTATTGACCAAACTCGACGCGCTGAAAGATACCGTCGACGACCCACACGAGCGGGAGAAGGTGCGACAGACCATCTCGCTCGTGGAGCGGATGCCCGGAAGCGAGGCGTTCACCAGGCGGATCACGAAGTACACGACCCGGGATATCGCCGAGTCGTTCGTGGGCGGGATCCTCCTCTCGTTGCCGCTGCTCGTCGAGGACGGCGTCTTCGACATCGCCGAGTGGTTCGCGAGCGCGCTCGTCGGCGGCGTTCCCGTGTTCCTCGTCGCGAACGTCCTCTTCGTGTTGGTCATGACGTGGGGACTGTTGTACTACGCTGACTTCCGTGACCTTCAGGACGAGAGTCCGATACTCGGCTTCCTGCCGCGACGACTGGTCGCGGTGTTGGTCATCTCGCTCCTCGTCGCCGTGGGGACGATGACGCTCTGGGGGCGGCTGTTCGAGGGGGATCCGACGACCGTGGAGGCGATCGGTCGCGTCACGGTGATCTGGGCGGCCGCCGCGTTCGGGGCCGCGTTAGGCGACATCCTGCCGGGTGAGTCGACCGGGCAGGACGTGAACCAGCGGTTGACCGAATCGCGGGAGGCCCGGGAGCCGAACGACCGCCGCGACGACTGAGCGCGTGGCGGTCGCGGGTGGTGGGCGGTGGTCGCTCGTCGCGAGCGGGGTCGACCTGACCGAGAGGGGCCGGGGACCACAGGTTTTTCGCCGCGGCCGCCGTACTGATCGGTATGTCAGCGTTACGCGATGCGCTCCGGGACCTCCCGGACGCGGTGTTTGCGGATCTGCTCGAGTCCGACGACGAGTACGTCCTCCTCGTCGACCTCCCCGGAGCGGCCGCGGAGACCACGGAGGTACGCTTCGACGACGGTCGGATCGAGATCGAGGCGCGGCGCGAGAAGTCGACGCCGGAGGGGTTCCGCTACGTCCGCGAGGACCGTCCGCTGTTCCTGGACGCCGAGCTGCCGCTCCCGCCGGACGCCGACGGCGACACGGCGGGCG
>NZ_JBHSWW010000125.1:0-6774 GCF_042661865.1 Halorubrum tibetense | reverse complement strand
CGCGAGCACGTCCACGGTCCGGTCGTCCCGCCGGTCACTCACGGCCTCGCCGCCGTCGCCGTGGAACGCCTCGACGGCCGCCAGCCGGTCACGGAGGTTCGCGGCCCGCTCGAACTCCGCGTTCTCCGCGGCGGTTTCCATCCGCCGCCGGAGCGGATCGGCGAGCACCCCTGTCTCGCCCTCGAAGAACCGCCGAGCCGCCGCCACGTCCTCCGCGTAGGCCTCCGTCGCTATCTCTCCCGTACAGGGCGCGGAACAGATCCCCATCTCGTAGTCGAGACACGGGCGCTCGCGGTTCGCGTACTTGTGGTCCGAACAGCCGCGGAGCCGGTGCTCGTCACGGATCGCCTTCACGACGGCGTCGACACGCCCCTTGTTCGTGAACGGCCCGTACGCGACCGAACCCTCCTCGGGGTCCCGCGTGACCTCGATCCGCGGGACCTCGTGGTCGGTGAACGCGACCAGCGGATACGACTTGTCGTCCTTCAGTCGGACGTTGTACCGCGGCTGGAGCCGTTTGATCTGGTTGGCCTCCAACAACAGCGCCTGTGTCTCCGTGTCGGTGACGGCGAACTCGATCCGGTCGGCGCGCTCGACCATCCCGCGGATCCGACCGGATCGAGGGTCCGTGTACGACCTGACGCGGTCGCGGAGGTCGACCGCCTTCCCGACGTACAGCGTCGTCTCGCCGTCGCGGAACTGGTACACCCCCGGCTCCGGAGGTAGGTCGTTCGCACGCGTCCGAACCGCCTCGGCGTCCATCGATTCTATCTATCCGTTCGACGCGTTTGAACGCTGCGGGCGGCGGACCAGCCGTGCCCCAATTTATCAGCACTGATTCCTGAGGACGACCGTTTATATATCCGATCCGGTGACGGTTAGCCAACAATGCTGGGACTTCGAGCGGTCATTCGTCGCGCGCTCGGACGGGAACGGGGCTCGCGGTCGGTCCCGGACGGCGGCGTCGTCGTCGACGACCCGTTGGAGAGTGACGCCTCGGCCAGCGCCCCGGACGCGGGCGATCCCGACCGCGCGGCACATGTCGTCGCTGACGAGAGGGGGGTCAACCGCGCGGCGACGCTCGCCGGCGCGGGCTTCGAGCAGGTGTTCGACGCGATCAGCGTTCCGACGTTTGTCATCGACTGCGAGGGTACCGTCGCGGAGTGGAACGAGCCGATGGCGGCGCTCACGGGCGTCGATCGCGGGGAGGCGATCGGTCACTCACACGTCTCCGAGCTGTTCTACCCGGACGGTCGGCGGACGGGCACCCTCGCCGACAAGGTTCTCGACGCGCCGGACGACGCGGACGAGGTGTACGACGTCGAACGCCGTGGCGGCGCTCGTCGGCGGTATCGAGACGCCAGCACCATGACCGATCGACACGGCGAAGAGAAACACATCGAGTTCACGGCGACGCCGCTGTACGACGACGACGGCGGACTCGTCGGCGTCACGGAGGTCGTCGTCGACCGTACCGAGAACGTCATCCAGCGCGATGCCACCTCGAAGCTCGTCACGGAGATCCGGGAGACTGCGGAGGCGATCGGCGATGGGGATCTCGACGCTCGTGCGGTCCGTCACGAGGAGTGTGAGGTCCTCGACGACGACCTGTTGCGGGTCATCAGCGTCGTCAACCGGATGGCGGAGAACCTCGATGACCTCTCCGCCAGCGTCCACGCGCAGGCTCGCGAGATCGACGCCACGGTGGACGAGGCGAGCGAGGCGGCCGAGACGATCGCCGAAAACGTCGACGAGCAGAACGAGCTGTTGTCCGAGGGTGTCTCGGAAATGCAGTCCTTCTCGGCGGGAATGGAGGAGGTCGCTGCCACCGCCGACCAGGTCGACACCGCGGCGTCGGCGGCACGCGAGGCCGCGGAGGACGGGCTCGACGCGAGCGGCGACGCACGGGAGGCGACCGAGGACGTGATCGAGATCGGCGACGAGCTGGTCGACAGCGTCGGCGCGCTGTCGGATCGGATGGACGACATCGAAGCGGTGATCGAGGTGATCTCCGATGTCGCCGAACAAACGAACCTGCTCGCGCTCAACGCCAACATCGAGGCCGCACGAGCCGGTGACGGCGGAGACGGCTTCGCGGTGGTTGCCGAGGAGGTAAAGAAGCTCGCCGACGAGACGCGGGGACACACCGAGGCGATCACGGAGAGCCTCGACGAGCTCCAGGCACAGTCGACGGAGACGTCGACGGCGGTCGAGCGCTCCCACGAGCGGATCGAGGACGCGGGCGACGAGATCGAGACGGTGCTCGATTCCCTCGAAGCGATCGCGGACGCGGTCGACGAGGCGGCCGACGGCGTCGCCGAGGTCGCGCGGACCACGGACGACCAGGCGGCGACCGTCGAGGAGCTCACGGCGACGCTCGAGTCCGTTCGTGAGCGCTCCGACCGGACGGAGGTGGCGACCACGCGGATCGTGGACGCCACGGACGACCAGGAGGCGGCCGTCGACGAGCTGATCGCGCGGGTCGAGCGACTCGACACTCGTGAGTGACGACCCCGATCCGAGGACTCACCGCAGCCGCAGTCGCGATATGCCGACCCCGATGAGGTATCCCGACGCTCCGAGAACCACTGCGAACAGGAGGCCGATTCGGACGCCCTGCTCGATCCCGCCGACCAGCTCCGCCCGCGCGGAGACGGCGGCGTAATCGAGCGTCCGCGGGTAGGTGTATCGAGACACGGGAGCCCATCCACCGGTAAGGTAGCCAGCGAGCGGCGGAAACGCCGTCCACCAGAACCCGACGAGCCACAGTGTGACGGCCGTCAGGATGAACCCCGCTCCCCACGTACCGCCCGCGACCGCAATACCGAAAACAACCGCGATCCAGCCGAGCGAGAGCGCCGCGTCGACTCCGAGCAGGAATCCGGTCGTCGCGATCACCACGAGCACCGCGACGCCGGCGGCGAGGTGGCGTCTCGGCCGCTTCGTTCCGACGAGATGGGGGCGGAGTCGGGCGAGATATCGCCCATTCATACCCGCAATATATATTTATTACCTATCATTCTTTCTCTCCCCGCCGAACGTTTAACCACGCTCAACCCCCAGAAATCGTATGTCCGTTACGCCGCCCGGACCCATCGGCGACCCCCTGTTCGGCAACGGCCGACAGTTCGCTGACGACCCGTTCACGTTCATGCGTGCCTGCGCCGACAGCTACGGCGACGTGGTCCGGTTCGATCTCGGTCCGCGCGAGACGTACCTGCTCACCAACCCCGCCGACATCGAGCGCGTGCTCGTCTCCGAGGCGGAGCGGTACCGGAAACCCCAGTTCGGCGACGACGCGATGACGCGACTGCTCGGCGACGGACTCCTGTTGAGCGAGGGGGAGACGTGGCGCAAACAGCGGACGCTCGCGAACCCGTCGTTTCACACCCGGCGTATCGGTGCGCTCACTGGAACGATGGTCGGCCACACCGAGTCGCACCTCGCCGAGTGGGAGCCGGACGACGTGATCGACATCCAACTGGAGGTCGCTCGGCTCACCGTTCGGATCATCGTCTCGGCGATGTTCGGCGCGGACGTCACCGACGAGGAGGTGGCGACGGTTCAGGAGAACCTCGAACCGCTCGGCGCGCGGTTCGAGCCCGACCCCCGGCGCTTCCTGATCCCGAACTGGGTCCCCACCCGCGAGAACCGCGCGTTCGACGAGGCCGTGCGGACGCTGGAGGACGTGATCGACGGCATCGTCGAGCGCCGACAGGGGACCGAACGCGATCCGGCGGCCGACCCTGCGGGCCCCAACGGGACGGCGGTCGCCGGGCCACCCGGCGATCCCGACGGGGACGTCCCGATGGACCTCCTCTCGGTGCTGTTGCGCGCCCGTGACCGTGGCGAGCAGACGAACGAGAACCTTCGGGACGAGATGGTGACGATGCTGCTGGCCGGTCACGACACGACCGCGCTCGCGTTGACGTACACGTTCTACCTCCTCTCGCGACACCCCGAGGCCCGCAAGCGGGTCGAACGCGAGGTCGACGCCGCGACCGCGGACGGGCCGCCGACCGCCGCCGATGTCAGGGAGATGGCGTACACGGAGCGCGTCCTCAACGAGGCGATGCGGCTGTACCCGCCGGTGTACCTGCTGTTCCGCGAGCCGAAGCTCGACGTGAAGATCGACGGCTATCGGATCCCCGAAGGGTCCGCGCTGATGTGTTCACAGTGGGTCGTCCACCGGTCCTCCCGGTGGTACGACGACCCCGACACGTTCGATCCGGACCGGTGGCTCCCGGAGCGGCGGAGCGCCCGTCCACGGTTCTCGTACTTCCCGTTCGGCGGCGGCCCCCGCCACTGTATCGGCAAGGCGTTCTCGCTGCTGGAAGCGAAGCTCATCCTCGCGTCCGTCTGCTCCGAGTACGCCCTCGAGTACGAGGGCCCGGAACTCTCGCTTCGCGGTTCGCTGACGATGCACCCGAACCACCCGGTGCCGATGCGGCTACGGGAGCGGTAGGTCGTCGATCCGACCCAGGGGTCCACGCTCAGAGCGTGACCGTCCCGGCGACTTCCCGGAACTCGGCGTCGTACAGGTCGAGCGCGTGTACGCGCCACCGAATCGGCTCGATATCGGTCCCGATCAGCCGATGGAGCGCCCTCCGGCCCGGATCCCCGCCCCGCGCCAGCGTGACGTGCGGAACGTACTCGTCGCCCTCGATCCCATCGATCGCGTCGTAGGCGGCACACAGACGTCGATGCAGTCGGACGAGCTCGTCGCTCTCGACGACGAGGTAGACGACCGGTCCGGCACCTGACGTGGGGGTCTCGAAGGCGTCGACCCCGGTTACCGCCACCTCGAACGGAACGGTCCCCGACAGCAGCCCGCCGAGGTCGCGGCGTAGCGTCTCGACCGCTTCGGACTTCGGCGGGCGCAGTCGATCGGGCGCGCTCCCACCGATGTCGTCGACGCCGAACCGCTTGCAGACGAGTGTGTGCCGGTCACGAACGCGATCGAAACCCGAAAGTTTCGGGTAGAGATCGGCCGCGAGCCGACCCACAGCGGGCGGTAGCGGAACGTTGAGGCTGAACACGTGTTCGTCGGATCGGGTCGCAGTCCCTTGATTACGTCGGCGTGTGTTGCCGGGACGCGGACGGACGGCCTTCGAAGCCGGTGTGCGTGTCACCCACATGACCCGGATCGACCTCCACCGGAAGCCGTGGGTCGTGTCGTGCGATCACGCGGTTACAAACCCTCCCGCGACGAACGCCGGGTATGAGCCTCATCGCGTTCGACTTCGACGGCACGCTCTCGGACTCCGAGATGACGGTCCTGCTCGCGGAGCGCGCGGGCGTCGCCGACGAAGTCGCCGAGATCACCGAGCAGGCGATGAACGACGAGATCAGCTACGCGGAGAGCCTGTATCGCCGGGCCGAGCTGCTCGGCGGGCTGTCGGCGGAGGCCGCCGAGGAGGCGTTCGGCGCGGTCCGCATCCGACCGGGTGCGGCTCGACTCATCCGCCGCCTACGCGAGGACGGCCACCACGTCGCGGTGCTCACGGGCGGGTTCGAACGGGGCGTCGAGCGCGCACTGGAACGCGAGGGCGTCGCGGTCGACACGATCGTCGCCAACCGGCTTCCGGTCGCGAACGGCGAACTTACCGGCGAGGCAGAGGGGCCGCTCATCGAGGGGACGAAGGACGACGTTCTGGAGGGGCTCGCCGACGACCTCGGCGTCCCCATGGCGTCGACGGTCGCGGTTGGCGACGGTGCGAACGACCTGCCGATGTTGGAGGTCGCCGGGCTCGCCGTCGGATTCGTCCCGAAGGACGCGGTCCGACCGGTCTGTGACGCCGTCGTCGCCTCGATGTACCGGCTCGGAAAGGTACTGGAAGCACACGGTGTGGTATCAACCAACAGATAACTCGTCCGCGGGTCGGCCGTTCGCCCGACTCGTAAATCCTTATTCGGGACCGGATCGAAGGGCGAGGTATGGCCGTACTCGCAGGGGTGTCCGGATGATCCCAACCCTGACTTACCTGCAGTTCCACCTCGTCTTCAGTTTCCCGCTTCTCGCGGTCCTGTGGTACGTCGCTCCGCGGTACGACGCCCGCCGCCGTCGCCGTGCGACCATCGGGATCGCGATCCTCGTCGCCATCGCGTACGCGTACACGACGCCGTGGATCAGCTATATGATCCGCCGCGGCGCGTGGTGGTACGGCGACGGGGCGGTGCTCGTTCGGGCGCTGTCGATACCGCTCGGGGAGTACCTCTACTTCGCGATCCAGACGCTCATCGTCGCGTTCGTCCTCCACCGGCTCGGGTTCGACCCGACGTTCCGCGAGGGTGACTTCGACCGGAAACCGAGGGTTGCGGGGGTCCTCGTCGGGCTCTCGATGGTCGTCGTCGGGCTCTGGCTCGTGTCGCTCGGGGACTCGTTCCTCTATCTCGGCGGGCTGATCGCCTGGGTCGGGCCGGTGCTCGCGCTCCAGTGGAGCGTCGGCGGCGGCTACCTGATCCGAACCCCCGAGGTGTGGCTGACCGCGACGCTCGTTCCCTCCCTCTACTTCTGGGTCGTCGACCGGATCGCCATCGAGATGGGAACGTGGATCATCTCCGACACGTACACGACCGGGGTCGCCGTGCTCGGGCTCCCGATAGAGGAGATGCTCTTTTTCGCGTCGGCGAGCCTGATGACGATCAACGGGCTCGTCCTGTTCGAGTGGGTGCTCGACTGGAATGACCGCCGGGCGGCCGCCGAGGGGTCGCCGCTCGACGCGCTCGACCCCGCCGATGACTGACGCCGCCGCCTCCGCGGGGACGGTGACG
>NZ_JBHSWW010000124.1:0-6786 GCF_042661865.1 Halorubrum tibetense | reverse complement strand
GCGCCGACGCGGGCGGCGACGCCACCGACGGCGGGCTGCTCGGGACGATCGGCGACCGCTCCTCGCGGGCGTCCTCGACGTTCCTCTCGGAGCTCACCGACGGCGAGGGCGAGGAAGCCGAGGACGACATCGGCGGCTACTACACGGACCTCAAGTTCATCTTCGACTCGTTGCGGTCGCGGTCGTTCCGGCTGCTGGTCGTGTTCGGCGGCGTGATGGCGCTGGCGTTCACGTGGCTGTATCTCGGCGGGCTCGCGACCGTGCGCGCGGACCTCGAATCGCGCGTTCCGGAGGCGGTCGACGGGGGGATCAACATCATCACGCTCCACCCTGTCGAGGCGCTGATCTTCATGGTGAAGTTCTCGCTCCTGCTCGGGATCGTCGCCGTCTTCCCGTTCCTGCTGTACTACGCGTGGCCCGCGCTCCGCGACCGCGGGTTCGTGGCCGGGCACGTCCGGCAGGTGTACGTGTGGACGGCGGCGCTGTCCGCCGGGCTGATCGGCGGCTTCGCGCTGGGATACACGTACATCGCCCCCGCGCTTATCGGGTGGTTGATAACCGACGCCGCGACCGCCGACATGATCATCACGTACCAGGTGAGCGACTTCCTTTGGCTCGTCATCTACACGACGGTCGGCATCGGCTTCCTCGCCGACATTCCCGTGCTGATGGTGCTTTTGAACAAGGCGGGCGTCCCCTACGACGCCTTCCGCGGCCGCTGGCGGGAGGTGACCGTCGGGATCCTCCTGTTCGCGGCGGTGTTCACCCCCGCCGGCGTGATCACCATGTTCCTCGCGACGCTCCCACTCATGCTGGCGTACGGCGTCGGCGTCGGCGTGCTGTTCCTCGTCACGTTCGGCGGCCGCCGGAACCTCTCGCCGCCGGCGGAGATCGTCGGGCGCTGAGCCGGTCGACGGCGGGCGCTGAGCCGGTCGACGGCGGGATCCGATCGCCGAAACCGACGGGTATTCCCGCGCGCGGGCGCAACAGTGGACCAGCATGAGCAAGGACTACATCGAGGTCCGCGGTGCCGAGGAGCACAACCTCAAGGACCTCGACGTCCGGATCCCGCGCGAGGAGTTCACGGTCGTCACCGGCCTCTCAGGGTCGGGGAAGTCGTCGCTCGCGTTCGACACCGTTTACGCCGAAGGGCAGCGCCGCTACATCGAGTCGCTGTCGGCGTACGCCCGCAACTTCCTCGGACAGATGGACAAACCGCAGGTGGAGGCGGTCGAGGGGTTATCGCCCGCCATCTCCATCGACCAGAAGAACGCCGCTAACAACCCGCGATCGACGGTCGGGACCGTCACCGAGCTGCACGACTACCTCCGGCTGCTGTACGCCCGGATCGGCACCCAGCACGACCCCGTCACCGGCGAGGAGGTCGGCGAACAGTCCGCCCAGGACATGGTGGCACAGGTCCTCGAACTCCCCGAGGGAACCCGTGCGAAGGTCGCCGCGCCGGTCGTACGCGACCAGAAAGGGGCGTTCGAGGAGCTGTTCGAGGAGCTCGTCGCCGACGGGTACGCCCGCGTGGAGGTCGACGGCGAGCCGATGGACCTCACCGTCGCGGACCCCGAGCTCGACCAGAACTACGACCACACGATCGACGTGATCGTCGACCGCGTAAAGGTGAGTCCGGACGCCCGCTCGCGGATCACCGACTCGGTCGAGACCGCCCTCGAAGAGGCCGGCGGCGCGCTCAAACTGATCGTTCCCGACCCGCCCGCGGACGTCCCGTTCGCCTCGAACACGCGTTCGACTGGGTCGCTGGCGGCTGACGCCGACGGCGACGATCGTCTCGTCGTCGAGTTCTCCGAAGCGCTCGGTAACCCCAACTCCGACTTCCAGTTCTCGGCGATCGAGACCCGTTCGTTCTCCTTCAACAGCCCGTACGGCGCGTGCCCGGAGTGTGAGGGGATCGGGTCGACGAAGGAGGTCGACGAGGATCTCGTGATCGAGGACCCCTCGAAACCGCTCAAACACGTGTTCGAGGCGTGGTCGTACAACCGCTCGTACTATCGGACGCGGATCGACAACGTCGCGGATCACTTCGGCGTGAGCGTCGATACCCCGTGGAACGAGCTCGACGAAAATATCCGAGATCAGTTCCTCTACGGCACGGACCGGCAGGTCGTGTTCACCCGGCAGACGAAGAACGGGACGCGGCGCAAGGAGAAGCGCTTCGAGGGCGTCATCCCCAACCTGGAGCGCCGCCACGTCGAGACGGACTCACAGTCCACCCGCGAGCACATCGAGGAGTACATGGCGGTGACGACCTGCCCCGAGTGTGACGGGACTCGCCTCAAGGAGCAGTCCAGACACGTGCTCGTCGACGGCACGCCGATCACCGAGGTGAACCGGCTGTCGATCGGCGACGCCCGGCGGCACTTCGAGGGGATGGAAGAGCGGCTCGGCGAGCGCGACACGAAGATCGCCGAGGAGATACTCAAGGAGATCCGCGCACGACTCGGCTTCATGGAGGAGGTCGGCTTGGAGTACCTCACGCTCGACCGGGAAGCGTCGACGCTCTCGGGCGGGGAGAGCCAGCGAATCCGGCTCGCGACGCAGGTCGGCTCGGGGCTCGTGGGCGTCCTCTACGTGCTCGACGAGCCCTCGATCGGGCTCCACCAGCGCGACAACGACCGCCTGCTCGACACGCTCACGGGCCTTCGTGACCTGGGCAACACGCTCGTCGTCGTCGAGCACGACGAGGAGACGATGCGCCGCGCCGACCACGTGATCGACATGGGTCCCGGTCCCGGCAAGCGCGGCGGCGAGGTCGTCGCTCAGGGCGAGTTCGACGACATCGTCGACGCCGACGGCTCCGTCACGGCGGACTACCTCGCGGGCCGCAAGGAGATCCCGGTCCCCGACGAGCGCCGCGAGCCCGACGGCGAGCTCGTCGTCCGGGGCGCTCGCCAGCACAACCTGACGGATCTGAACGTACCGATCCCGCTCGGGACGCTCACGGCCGTCACCGGCGTCTCCGGCTCCGGCAAGTCGACGCTCGTCCACGACATCCTTTATAAAGGACTCGTGCGAGAGATGAACGACAACACCTCGGTCGATCCCGGCGACCACGACGCGATCGAGGGGATGGACGGGATCGAGACGGTGCGACTCATCGACCAGTCGCCGATCGGACGGACGCCGCGCTCGAACCCCGCGACGTACACGGACGTGTTCGACTACGTCCGGGAGCTGTTCGCCGAGACCAAGCTCTCGAAGCGGCGCGGCTACGAGAAGGGGCGCTTCTCGTTCAACGTGAAAGGCGGCCGCTGTGAGGAGTGTGGCGGACAGGGCACGGTCAAAATCGAGATGAACTTCCTTTCGGACGTGTACGTCCCCTGTGAGCAGTGTGGCGGTGCCCGGTACAACGACGAGACGCTCGACGTTACGTATAAGGGCGCGACGATCGCCGACGTGCTCGACATGAGCGTCGACGAAGCGTACGACTTCTTCGAGAGCCACCAGGGGCTCCAGCGCCGCCTCAAGCTCTTGAAAGACGTCGGACTCGGCTACATGGAACTGGGTCAGCCCTCCACGACTCTCTCGGGGGGTGAGGCCCAGCGCGTCAAGCTCGCCGAGGAGCTCGGCAAGAAGGCGACCGGCGACACCCTCTATCTGCTCGACGAGCCGACGACGGGGCTCCACAAGGAGGACGAGCGCAAGCTGATCGACGTGCTCCACCGGCTCGTCGACGGCGGCAACACGGTGGTCGTCATCGAACACGAGCTCGACCTCGTGAAGAACGCCGACCGCATCATCGACCTCGGCCCGGAGGGTGGCGAGGGCGGCGGCGAGCTCGTCGCGAGCGGAACGCCGGAGGAGGTGGCCCGCGACGACGACTCACACACCGGACGGTACCTGCGCGACCTGCTGCCGGCCGTGGAGCTGGAGGGGCCGCGAAACGACCGCCGGAAACCGGCGAAGGCGGCGAGCGACGACTGAGCGGCAGCTCCAGGGCGTCGATGTCGGTGTCGCCGCTGTTTAGTGACCAGCTGACGCGTACCCTGTATGGGAGTCCAACCCGAGTCGATCCAGGAGACGATCGCCATGTCGTCGCGACCGGGCGACGAGCTCACGTCGCTTCCGGAGCGGGAGTGGCGGGACGTCTACTTCTCGCTCGCCGAGGACGTCAGAGCGGCGGTCGCGGCTGACATGAGCCGCACTGAACTGGAGACGTTTCTCGATCGGCTGGACCCCGACGAGATCACGGACGTCCTCGGCTACGTCGACGAGGGGACCCGCGACACGCTACTCGCGACGCTCGATGAGACTCGCCGCGAGAAGGTCGAGTTCCTGCTGTCGTTCGACCCCGAGAGCGCAGCCGGCGTGATGAACCTCGATTACGTCACTGTCGACGCCGACCGGTCGTTTGGGGCAGTGACGGATCGCGTCCGCCGGTTCAAACGGCGGACCGACCGGACACCGACGATCCTCGTCACGGAGGACGAACACCTCCTCGGCGAGCTCCCCGGGACGGCGCTGTCGACCGCGGACCCGGAGACGGACGCGGTCACGGACTACGTCCAAGAGACGCCCTCCGTCAGGTACGACAGCGACGACGAGGACGTGCTCGCGGTGTTCCGAGAGAACAGCGAGCGGACCGTCGCGGTGCTCGACGAGGAGGAGGACATTCTCGGCGTGATCTACGCGAGCGACCTCCTGCGGCTGATCGACGAGGCCGCCGGCGAGACGCTGTACGAGTTTACCGGCGTCTCCGAAGAGGAGAGCGTCCTCGACGGGCCGGCCGAGAAGGTCCGGCGGCGGTACAAGTGGCTCATCCTCAACCTCGGGACGGCGTTCATGGCCGCCGCGGTCGTGGGGCTGTTCGAGTCGACGATCGCCGCGGTCGCGATCCTCGCCGCGTACATGCCGGTCGTCGCCGGGATGGGAGGCAACGCCGGGACGCAGGCGATGGCGGTCACGGTTCGCGGCATCTCCCTCGGACAGGTGTCGCTGTCGACCGGGAAGCGCGTCGTCGCGAACGAGGTCATCGCCGGAGCGGCGAACGGAATTATCACCGGCGCGCTCGTGGCGGTCATCGCGACCGCCTTCTCATTCGGCGAGTTCGGGCTCGCGCTCGGCGCGGTCATCGGCATATCGATGGTCGCGAACCTCGTCATCGCCGGGTTCTTCGGCGCGATCACGCCGCTGGTTCTCGATCGACTCGGATTCGATCCCGCCACGTCGGCGACCATCTTCATCACGACGGCGACCGACGTGCTCGGATTCTTCGTCTTCCTCGGACTGGCGCGGGCGGTCCTGTTGCCGCTGCTGTAGGCGGAAGACCCGTGTTTCCGGAGTGCGGCCGACACACTCCGGCGAGAACCACGGGACATCCGTCTGACAAGACCGAAATTCCGCACGGAACCGCTCCTGCGACCCGTATCTTGATGTGCGGGTGCGTCGTCGCTTCGACCGATGCGAGAGATCACGACCGACGACGTGCCGGAGGCCCTCGGCCCGTACTCCCAGGGGATCGTCTCCGGTGACACGGTCCACGTTTCGGGAAAGACGGGCGTGGATCCCGACACGGGCGAGGCACCCGAATCGGTGGCCGAACAGACGACTCAGACCCTCGCGAACGTCGCCACGATACTGGAGGCGGCCGGGACGTCGACCGACGCGATCGTGACGGCGACCGTCTATCTCACCGACATGGACGATTACGACGCGGTGAACGAGGCGTACCGTTCGTTCCTCTCGGAGCCGTATCCGGCGAGGACCTGCGTCGAGGTGTCTCGACTCCCCGCACCGCTCGACGTCGAGATCACGGTCACGGCGGAGCTCGGCGACGATTGAGTCCGAACGACCGATCGGGTCGAGAGACGTCCGCTCAGAACTTCTCCAGCAACTTCGCATAAAAGTCGCTCTCGCGGTCCTCGGCGAGCTTCTCGACGATGAGCTCCGGCGTCGACCGCGCGAGGTGACCCTTCCGCGGCGAGCGGTTCACCCGCAGCTCGCCGTCGACGAGCCCCTCGGCCTCGATGCCGTCGACGGCGACGTCGAACGTTGCAGCGGCGCGGATCTCCCGAGCGAGGTGGGAGACGAACACCGCCGTGGCGTCCTGTCCGTCGAGCGCCTCTAGGATGCCCGCGATGATCTTCGCGGACGCGCCGGGCTCCGTGATCGACTCCAGCTCGTCGACCAAGACGAGACGGCCCGCCGCCCCCTCGACGAGGTCGCCGAAGTCCCGCAGCGTCGCCTCGAACGCGCCCGCGTCGAGGGTCCCTTGTGATTTCGCGTAGTAGTGGAGCTCCTCGAACCGCTCGATCCGCGCCGACGCGGCCGGGACGGGCATCCCCATCTGCGCGAGCACCACGACGAGCGCGACCAAGTCGAGGGTCGAGGTCTTGCCGCCGGAGTTCACCCCCGAGAGCAGCGTCGGGCCGGAGACGGCGTAGTCGACGGGCTCGACCGCGTCGAACGCGACGTCGAGCAGCGGGGACCGCCCACCTTCGATGTGGAACCCGTCCCCCCCGCCGTCGCCCGGATCGACCACCTCGGGCATCACGCAGTCGAACTCGCGGGCGAACCGGGAGACAGCGAGCTCGACGTCCAGTTCGAGGGCGTCGCGGACGAGCGTCTCGACGGGACCCCGTAGCTCCGCGAGGTCGTTCGCGAGCTCGGCTTTGAGTCGTGCCGCCCGGCGGTCACGTGTGGCGCTCAGCTCGGTTTCGAGCCGGGAGACGGCGGTCGCGTCGTGCTCGACCGGGAACGTCGGATCGCCGCCGAAGACGCGGGCGGCGAGGTCGGCCTCCGCCGGCTTCAGCGCCA
>NZ_JBHSWW010000123.1:0-6869 GCF_042661865.1 Halorubrum tibetense | reverse complement strand
GAGACAACGATGATCGCGGTATCGATGACTTGATGACCGAGATCGACCATCTCTTCGTTCACTCAACCGCTGACGCTAACGTGCAAAGCTGAGTTGTAACGAGAACACGCAGGTTCGAATCCTGCCCGTCCCACTGGCCGATGACCCTTCGCAGGCGAGGCCAATTCGCTCCAGTGGAGTAGCGGCCAAACTCACGGCCCTCTCACGGCCGAACCCCCGGTTCGAATCCGGGCTGGAGCATGTGGGCCCGGAGCCTATGCGGACAGGCAAGCGGCCTTTAACCGCAGAATAGCGGGTTCGAATCCCGTCGGGCCCTCTTGATGCCTGGGAGGCCCCCCTGGTGGGGGTGCCGGGCTGTTACCCTGACCGTGGAAGGTTCGAGTCCTTCTCCAGGCGCTCGGAACCAGTAGCAGTGATGCTCCCGGAGTCTCCGTTGGCGAGAGACGCCAGCCTTTCAAGCTGGAGGTCGGGGGTTCGATTCCCCTCGGGAGCACTCGGGAACTGGCAGTGGACACCGACGCTCTGCGTCGTACCATCGAGGTAACGACGTAGACCGGTGACGCGTCCGCTGTCGGTTCCCATAGCGTGCAGTCGTCGAGACGGTGCGTTCCTTCAGCCCGCAAGGCACACCGGGAGTCATAGCCCGTCGCGCCGTCAGTTTCCCGACCGCACGTGGCGACCGTCGAGTCGAGGCGTTGCTTCGCCAGGAACTCACAGGTTCAAATCCTGTCGGTGGCCCCGTCCATCGAGAACATCCCGGACAAAGAGAGCACGAGGGTACTCTCGACACCGGATCCGCCTCGACAGTTTCCCAGTCGCCATCACTCATCCCGTGGCCGTCAAGTTGGAGCCATCCTTCGCCTCTGGAGCCAGAAGTCCGGGTTCGAATCCCGGCGGTGGAATCCGGTCTTCCACCGTAGTGTAACCAGGTAGCACGCTGTTCCGGCTCCAGCAGTTTTCCGGCCACATCCTTGTCTCCGTAGCTCAGCCAGGACAGAGCACCGGCCTTCGAAGCCGAGTGTCGCACGTTCGAATCGTGCCGGAGACGTTCGCTGCTTGCATCCGTGTGAGCAGCACCGGTATCGGAGTCGCCTGTTGCGGCTCCGAGTGATAGTATGGAATTCAACAAGCCAAAGCAAACGGTCGCGGAGGCAACGCGAACCACCAACTACGAAGGTGGAGAAGCATTCGGGCCTACCGACCCTCGACTCGCACTGTACAAGCGCACGATCAACCAGCTGCTGGAGAACTCGTTCTACGAAACCGATGACGAGCAACTCGCCGCTGTCGTCCAGCGATTCGACGCCGCCGCAGACGAGGATCCGGAGTTCGTCCTGAAGCTCGCCGCGTACGCGCGACAGGAACTCTACTTGCGGGACATCCCACAGGTCCTGCTCGTGCTGGCAGCCAACGACGACCGATTCAAGGATGACTCCCCCAAGTCGCTCATCCGCGAGTGGCCCCCGGCGATCATCCAGCGGATGGACGAGACGGCCACCGCGCTCGCCATCCACGACCAGCTCTTCGGCGGGACTGCACCGTGGCCGCTTCGACGCGGTATCGAAGACGCGCTCGTCTCGATGGCCGACGCTTACACGCTGGGAAAGTACGAACTGTCGCGGCGTGAGGTGACGCTGCACGACGTGTTCAACCGCGTCCACCCCACGCCCGTCGACACCGACCAAGAGGTGCTGTTCGAGCGATTCATGCGCGGCGATCTCGACGACTATCCCGACGTCGAACCGTTGCCGTCGCCCAACACCTGGGAGACGGTTATCTCCGAGCGCGGCAACACCCGAGACGCGTGGGAGACGCTCATCGAGGACGACACGTACTCGCTGCCGATCTTCGCGTCGATCCGGAACCTCCGGAATATGCTCGAAGCCGGTGTCGACGAGGACACCATCGTGGAACACCTCGACATAGAGGCGGTGCGGTACGCGCCGCTGTACCCGTTCCGGTACTACCAGGCGTACACCGCGCTCCAGAATGCGGACGTCCAAGCACCGGCGGTCGAGCGGTGGCTGGAGGACGCAATTGACGCCGCTGTCGAGACGGTGCCCGACGGACTCGGAGATACGCTCGTCGCCGTGGACCTCTCGGGGTCGATGGACACAGCGCTGTCCAAGAACAGCACGCTCAGGTTAAAAGAGATCGGCGCGTTATTCGGTGCGATCCTGGCCGACCAAGGTGCAGAGGTCGGCGGGTTCGGTGACGACTTCCAGACCATTCCGATGCACGTGGACACGCCAGTACTGCAGCGTCAAGATGCGGTGCTGGCCATCGACGAGGATGTCGGGAACTCGACGAACGGCTGGAAGGCGTTCGAGTATCTCCGCGACCGTGAAGAACCCGTTGAGCGAGTCGTCGTCTTCACCGACATGCAGATCTGGGACAGCACACCATTCACGGCGCGCGACAACCAGACGGTCAAGGCAGCGTTCGATGCGTATCGAGACGAGGTCTCCACGGACACCTCGCTTTATCTCGTCGATCTTGCATCCTACGGCGACCTCGTGACCCCGGAAGGCTACGAGAACGTCTACAACGTCTCCGGGTGGTCGGAGAACGTCTTCTCGTTCATCGAACACGCCGAAAACCCGAAGCAGGTCATCGATGCAATCGAGGCCTTCGAGTCTGCATAGCGTTGTCCTCTCATCTTTCTCCGTCAAGCGCGAGTAGTGTAGTTCGGTATCACGCGGTCGTGCCACGACCGAGACGGGCGTTCGAATCACCCCTCGCGCACTCGGAGCGTAGCTCGTGAATCAGATAGCCCGAGCGACGCTCTTCAACAGAGGTGACATCATGGCAATCTCCAATGACAACGACCCCGAGCCGACGACGACTGCTGTCGTCACGATCCGCATCCCATGTGGCGCAGACAGCGATCTCGTCACCGACGCCGAAGAGCGCCTCTCGCGTCCCGACGACATCGATACCGGCACGGTTGACGAGATGCGCGGTATCGCTCCGAACCTTTCGGCAACAACTATCACCGTCGGCATCACCATTCGCTGGACCACGACAATGACCGATTCGCAGGTGAGGAGACGGATCGTCGAGGTCCCTGGCCTTGAGTCGATCAAGCGTATCGGATGACCTGACCTGGGCACCGCTATTCCCGACGATTTCTGCGGTCACCTGCTGACGAACATCTATGGGTGGTATCGAACTCCGGAATGGAACACTCGTCGTCGAACACGAGCCGAATCAGCTCGGCGAGCTGGCGATCAGATTTTCCAAAATTCTCGGTCAGTTCGACATCAAGCACGTCTACATCGCGGGATACGTCTCTATCCTCGCTGGGCGAGCACGCTCTACCGAAGACGTTGACGTCCTCATCGAACGAATCGACGAGGAGACTACAGTCGAACTCGCAGAGACGCTTGACAAGAAGGGGTTCTGGGGCCCGGCGATGCCGCTCACTTCGATGTACGAGATGCTTGATAACGGCGACAACATCTGGGTTGCCACGGAAGACCAGATTACTCCGCATCCAGAAGTGAAGTTCGCACGTGACGAGTTCGACTGCGCATCCCTCCAAAACGCGATCACAGCAAGAATTGGTGATGAGGCGATCTCGATTGGATCGTTAGAACTCCAGATCGCATACAAGCGCCACCTCAGCGAGCCAGTCGTCAGGCATTTACAGTATTTTTTGAATTCCATGTGTTGGGTCCTCTATTGCCTGATCTAGGGTCTCGTGCGAATTTAAACCAAGTTTCCACCTCTATACTAATATAAACATTTGGGTTATATTTGGGTAGAAGTGTGTGGTTTAGTCGTGTTTTTCCATGTATTACTGGGCAAACGGTTATGTTTCCAGCACCGGACAAGCAAATTATGCAGCAGAATAATTCGGCGGTCAGGGTGACTCACTGTGACGCGTTCGCTGAACAAATCACATCGGCGAAAAAGCATTCACATGTAGATCTCACCCACAAATGGAACCCGGACGCAGACGGCGACCGTGCTGCCAGTCACGGGTCGAACATTGAGATCGAACACCCTGTCACCGATATGGCCGAGTTACAGCGGCGAGCACACCTCGCGGTACAGATCGGTCGAGAAAACCGAACGTCAGCCGCAAGTACATCTCGTGAAGGCCAGCAGGGCACCTACGAGATAGCGAAGACATTCGATGCTACCATGCTTGATGTCGCTGACGTAGCCCTTTCGGTTGAAGAGACGTCGTTTGCTGACCTGCCTATTAAGCCGCGGCACGTGAAGACGGTCATGCTACTTGATGCGTGGGGTGTAAATTCTCGGCGGGAAATCGTTGAGCACCTCGACGACCACGAGGACATAACCACTCGGATCGGGTACGACACCGCACCGAGTAATTCGACGGTTGCGCGAGCAGCAAAATCGTTAGAGGCTGTGGGACATCGAGACACGATTAGAGCCGCAGCAACGCGAAGTGTCCACGCCGTAACGCGTGCTGGGATCCAATTGCCTGATAGCGTCGCCGTTGCTCACGGTCTCGATGTCCCTCCGATCATCGATGAAGCGCTCATCGAACCTGAGACTCGACGTGCTGCGATCCGTAATTGGGTTTCAACGGTGTTGGATGAGGTGCTGGCCCCGATCACGTTCGACCGGGCAGAGAACACGCAGTTCAGTGTTCGGGCGATCATCGCCGCGATCGCGCAAGCCGCGCTGGTCAACGGGGGTGTCAGAGCAGGTCCAGCAGCCGCAGCATGGTACTATGACGAGTCCGATATCCCCACAGCAGGCCACGTTAGTGCGTTGCTTGCAGGACTCAACCGGGACGACATCGGGCGGATGTTCACGCTCGCAACGGAACGATTCTTGGATGTGGTCGGTGAGCTGGGTTTCTTCGATGAGGAGCGGGACATCGCGTGTGACCCGACATGGGTCACGTGGTGGGGCGAGGATGATAGTGACGATCCTGACTCCAAATTACTGCGGAATCCAGAGGAGTGTGAGTCGGGGTACGGGTGGTGCTTCTCAACTGTCTCGTTGACCGATAGCGACGCGCGGTTTGCGGTCGGGATCGACATCGCTGGCGATAAAACAGAGCGATCGCCGCAGTTCCGCCGCTTGATGCGTCCGATTAAACAACGTGATTCGGTTGGTCGCGTACACATCGACCGTGAGTTCTTCTCGGCTCCGGCGGTGCGTGCCTGTCGAGCGATCGCCGATGACAACTGGGTGATTCGAGCGAAACAACTCTCGAAGGGCGAAGTCGCGGAAGTCATCGACGCAACGCCGGTGGATGAATCACGGTTCCAGTCAAACGTGGAATTCGGCGGACTGTCAGTGGCTCCGAACCTGTACGTCCACCCCGTGCCGGAAAATCTCCAGAACCGGTACCAGATGTCTCCGCAAATAGCGTTTCTTACGGATCTGTCGCCGGCGGAGTGCGACATGGCTGATCTGTTTGAGACGTACCAGTACCGGTGGTCAGCTGGAACGTTCATCAGGCAGTTGAAGCATGAGTACACGCCGAACACGCAATCACCGAATCATAATACGCGCCTGTTTCTGTTTCATCTCGGAACTCTCCTGTACAACCTCCACACGCTGATAAACCGTGCAGCGTCTCCGCAGTACGCGCTCCGGTTGGACGTCACCTACTATGAAGTGTTGCTCGGCGTCGTTGATTCGACGTTCACGCGGACGGGTGACACCCCGTGATCTGCAGTCAGATGCGTAGCTGTCGGTGGGTGACGTGCCTGACTGCATTCACCAGTCGTTCGACCCAGCTCGTCGCACAGGGGTGGCTGCTGTGATGTACGCCGAAGTGTCAACGAACGTGTTTCGAGAGACGTTCCAGCCAGTGATGGTGTTCGACGGCGAAGCCCACATTGACATCACGGGAGATGCGGTGACGATCCATGCGACTGACGAAGCGCGTGCCGCTTGGGTCGATATTCACGTGCCACACTCAGCGTTTGAATTCATACAGGCGGGTGATACACCCGCATCCACAGCCCTCGATGTGAACGGCCTGCTGGATGTTCATGATATTCCATCGGTGGACACGATCACGATGGCAATACCGAACACGCATGAAGTTCAAATCACTGCGAAGCAACTGCTGTACCGGACAGGCACGATTCGAGAGGTGAATGTTCCGGAGATTTGGTTACGAACAGAGCCGGGCACGGCGGTCGATATCACAACCTCACCTGCCATGCTGTCGAAAGTCATTGACCTCGCTGTAGACATGACTGACCGCGTCGAGTTCGGTACGAGACCGACTGAGAGATCGGCTTATATAGCGGGGACAGGAGACACGGACGACGTGCGAGTGGACGTCCCACTATCGAATACCTGTGATACTCCGGAGTTGCGCGTTGAAGAGTCGTACTCGTTGACGTACTTGGACCCGATTCAACAGCGGATTCCCGCTGACACACCAGTTCGACTCCAATGGGGTCCAGGTAGTCCGCTGCGGGTCGAATATCCGGTTGCGGCCGGACACGCAACAGTCACATACACGATCCGGCCTAACGCGTGATCTCGCGTTCGCCCTGTAGTGACGGGCAGGCTTCCCGTGTCCCGATGAGTTCACCGATCTAGGTACTGCAATTCTGGTATCTGAGCGGTCGTGGTATAAACCCCCTCCCCCAGGTCTTTGCCCGTGTTTGCCGCCGATCGGTATGGTTCTGGGGTAAAATTCGCTGAACTTCTATTGCCTTTCCGGCAATTCCCCCGTGTTATATTATCCTGGACCCCGTTAGAAGCCTGTACACGGGCGAAAACAGACGGTGTGAGAGAAAGAAGTAGACGGAGGGGCGTAAACCTTTGGTCGTGTCACAAAGTCCTCTAGAGTTCAGTAGCAACTGGCTCCCGTGAGGAACGGGTTGCCTCTGGTGTCCAACCTACGAGGCAACCCATGC
>NZ_JBHSWW010000122.1:0-6930 GCF_042661865.1 Halorubrum tibetense | reverse complement strand
GGCGTCGCCCGCGGTCGGGTCGCCGACGACGCCGTTGTCCGTGAACTCGTGGCTGTCGTGAGCGAGGTTCACGCCGGAGACCCACTCACCCCAGTGGTCGGCCCCGCCGTCGCGAGCGGCCTCTACGCGGTCCTCGCGGACCATCTCGGGGTGTTCCGCCCGCAACATCGCCGTCTCCAGCGGGCCCGCGTGACCCATGTCGCTTCCGTGCTCGCCGACCGCGTCGAACCAGGTGAACGCCACCGCGTACCCCTCGTGTGTCGGGTCTCGTGAGAACCGGCGGGCGACCTCCGCGAGCGCGTCGACGTTGCCGCCGTGACCGTTCACGAACACGACGCGGTCGATACCGTGAGCCGGCAGCGAGGCAGCTGCCTCCCGGACGTACGCCCGGAACGTGTCGGGACTCACCCACATCGTCCCGTCGAACCGGCGGTGCTCCTCCGCGACGCCGACGGGAATCGGCGGGCCGACGAGGGCCTCACCATCGGCGTCCATCCCGTCCACCTCGTCCGTTCCGTACGCCGCCGCGCCCGCCTCGGCGACGGCGACCGCGTTCAGCGTGTCCGTGCCCAGCGGGGCGTGCGGGCCGTGTCCTTCGGTGCTGCCGACGGGGAGAAACGCGACGTCGACGTCGGCGTCCCGCACGTCGGTCCAGGTTGCGTCCGCGAGTCGCATACCCCCCTTCAATGGGCGAGCGTCGTATAGCCGGCGGTCCAAGACTGGGTGCCACCCGCCGAACGTCGCAGTCTCGACCTTGGGAATTAATCCGTTCCCCGTTGAGGGGAGGTGTATGACGGATGAGCAGGACTCCAACACCGTGTACGGCGTGGCGTTCGGTCCGTTGAAGCCGGCGCTCCGCGAACACAGCTATCCGGTGACCCGATCCGAGCTGATAGAACAGTACGGCGGCTTCGAGCTCGAACACGCCGACGGCAGTGACCGTCTCTCCGCCGTGTTACAGGAGGCCGACGCGGCGACGTTTCGCGATCCGCGACAGGTCCGTGACGCGGTCCTCGACGCGCTCGAGCCGGCGGCCGTCGAGGGTCGATCGTCGCCTGACGGAAGCGAGGGCACTGGAGACGGACGCGAGGAGCACGACGATGCGCATGGTGAAGAGCCGGGCGACGGGAGCGACGACGGCGGCGACGGGACCGACGGTCCCGGAGACTGGAGTCAGACCTCCGTCTGAGACGGCCGAACCGATTCGAGTTGGGTGTCCCGACCCGACCCGGGTCAGTCGTCGTCCTCTGCCTCTTCTAGCACTCGGGCCGTCCGCTCCTGTGCTCGATCGATGAACTCCTGTGGCAGCTCGTCGATCTCCCCGGCTTGGACCCCCCAGAGGTGGGCGTACAGCCCCTCGTTCTCCAGCAGCTCGTCGTGTGTCCCTCGCTCGACGATCTCACCGCCCTCCAACACGAGGATCGTGTCCGCGTCCTTGATCGTGGAGAGCCGGTGGGCGATTGCGAACGTCGTCCGCTCCTCGGTGAGCCGGTCGAGCGAGCGCTGGATCAGCATCTCCGTCTCCGTGTCCACGTCCGAGGTCGCCTCGTCGAGGATCAGGATGTCGGGGTCTTTCAACACGGCACGGGCGATGGTGACGCGCTGGCGCTGGCCGCCGGAGAGCTTCACGCCCCGCTCGCCGACCATCGTGTCGTAGCCGTCGGGGAGGTTCTGGATGAAGTCGTGTGCTTCGGCGGCTTTCGCGGCCTCGATCACCTCCTCGTCGGTCGCGTCGAACGTCCCGTAGGTGATGTTCTCCTTTACCGTCCCGTAGAACAGGTACGACGACTGGCCGACGTAGCCGAGCGAGCGGCGGAGCGACCGCAGCGTGACGTCGCTGACGTCTTGATCGTCGATCCGGATCGCCCCCTCGTCGACGTCGTACATCCGTAACAGCAGTTTGAGAACCGTCGACTTGCCGGCACCGGTGGGGCCGACGAGCGCGAGGGTCTCGCCGCCCTCCACGGTGAAGTCGATGTCCTCGATGATCGTCTCGTCGTCGTAACCGAACGTGACGTGGTCGTAGACGACCTCGCCGTCGTCGACGACGAGCTCCGTGGCGTCGGGGTTCTGCTCCAGCTTCGAGGGTTCGTCCATCAGCCCGAAGATCCGCGCGGAGGAGGCGCGGGCGCGCTGGTACATGTTGATGATCTGGCCGAACTGCGCCATCGGCCAGATGAACCGCTGCGTGTAGAGGATGAACACGACGAACATCCCCACCGAGAGCTCGCCGGTGAACGGGCCCGGCGGGGTGTCCTGGAACACCCACAACCCGCCCACGATGAACGTGACCACGAACCCGATACCCGCGAGCACGCGGAGCGCGGGGAAGAACTTGATCCGCGTCTCGATCGCGTCCCAGTTGGCGTCGAAGTAGTCGTAGGAGACGTCGTCGACGCGATCCGATTCGTAATCCTCGGTGTTCGAGGACTTGATCACCTGGATGCCGCCGAGGTTGTTCTCCAGCCTGGAGTTCATCTTCCCGACGGTCGAGCGGACCTCCGCGTACTTCGGCTGGATGATCTTGATGAACATGTACGTGAACCCGGCGATGAGCGGGACGGGGAGGAGCGCGACCAAGGCGAGCTGCCAGTTGATCCAGAACAGGAGGACACCGATCCCGACGACCATCACGGACAGCCGGAACATCGAGTTCATCCCGTCGTTCAAGAACCGCTCGAGACGGTTCACGTCGTTCGAGAGAATGGACATCATCTCCCCGGTCTGTTTATCCGAGAAGAAGTCCATATTGAGCCGCTGCATCTGGTCGTACGTGTCCGTCCGGATGTCGTGTTGGATGTTCTGAGCGAACGCGTTGAACCCCCAGTTACGGACCCAGTGGAACGCCGCGCCGAAGAAGAACGCCCCGGCGATGGCGGCGATGAGGAACCAGAACTGCTCGGTCTGTGTCGCCGGCAGCCACGCCTCCGGGAGGAGGACGAGGGGGATCTGTTCGCTGAACACGGCTTCCTCGCGGAACACCGCGTCGATGGCGATACCTAACATGAGCGGTGGGAGGAGGTCGAGCAGCCGAGCGAAGACGCTGGCGAAGATGCCGACACTGACGGGGAACAGGTAGTCCCGCCCGTACACGACGAACAGCCGCTTCATCGGGTTCTCGATCTTGTCCCGCTGTTCCTCGAACGGGTCGTCTTTCTCCCAGTCGATGCTACTCATTACCGTTCACACATGTGAGGTGCCGCAAGTATGTTTCCTTCGAACCGAAATACGTCGGCACGCCTTGCCGGAGACACCTCAGATCTCCCGTTTCTCGACGGCCGGATCGACGTTTGCAGCCGAGAGATCCCGCCTGATCCGCTCTCGAAGGGGGTTCGGAACGCTCGCGCGCGCTACCGGATGGGCCGTTCCCGCTCCCGCGTCCGTGTCGCTCGCCTCGGTCACACCGGTGTCGTTCGGGACCGTCCAGTAGAGCACCGTCTCGGCTCCGGCGTAGTATTCGACGGCGAACCGGTCGCCCCCGCCGTCGTAGTGGACACGTGCCGCATCGCCCTCCGCCCGCCACCCGTCTTGCTGAACGAGCGCAGCGATCGAATCGTTCATGATCGCAGTGGGGGCGGCGGGCACATGTCGGTGTCGCCGACGGGTCGTCGAGGGGCACATCAGTCCTCTCGGATCCGATCTCCCGGCTCCGCATCGCGTTCTATCGATCCCGAATCCCTCTCGACCACGTCCGCATCACGTTCGACCCGCCGCCGCGCGCCGTCGGGCGTCTCGGTCTCCAGTAACGCCTCCAGTTTCCGCTCGAACTCCTCGTCACCCAGGTCTCCGCTGGCGTATCGGTCCCGGAGGGTGTCGAGCGCGTCGGCGGTCGACTCGGTGTCGCTCGCGGCTGTGTCCCTCTCGCCGGTGTCCCTCGCGAAGCCGTCAGGCCAGAGGGCGTCGATCACGATCGCGCCCCCGATACCGAGCGCGAATGCGGTCACCGCCGCACTCCACCACCCGAGTGCGGCAAACACGATCGTCGCGGCGAAACAGAGGGCGAACACCGCGTCTTCCGGGTCTCGACGGACCCCGTCGGAGAGCCGGACCATGGCCGATCGACCCACACGGATGATATAAAAACCACCGCCGCAGGCCGTTTCGTTGGCCCCCGATCACCTCGCACTGCCGCCGGTCGGACCCCGTCGGCGATGGCGTTCGCGTCGACGACTCGGTCCGTGGCCCCGACGCCGTCATCGACACCGGTTTATAAATTCCGCCCCGAAACCCGGCCATGTCCCTTCGCGTCACGTTCCTCGGTACGGGCGGCGCTGTTCCAACCGTGGAACGCGCGCCGAGCGCGCTGTTCGTCAACCGCGAGGGCGACCGCCTGCTGTTCGACTGCGGCGAGGGCACCCAGCGGGGGATAATGCGGTACGGGACCGGCTTCGGGATCGACCACCTGTTCGTCTCACACCTCCACGGCGACCACGTCCTCGGGATCCCGGGGCTCGTTCAGACGCTCGGGTTCAACGACCGCGAGGATCCGTTGACGATTCACTGTCCGCCCGGCACGCGTGACGACCTCCACGACTTGGTTCACGCGGTCGGTCACGACCCGGCCTTCCGGATCCGGATCGAAGAGGTCGCTCCGGGCGAGGTCACGTTCGATGGCGACGGCTACACCGTCAGTGCCTTCGAGACGACACACCGGACTCGGTCACAGGGGTACGTCCTCGAAGAGGACGACCGTCCGGGTCGCTTCGATCGGCCGAAGGCGGAGGCGCTCGGCGTTCCCGTCGGTCCCGCGTTCGGCCGGCTTCACGCCGGCGAGTCGGTCGAGCTCGACGACGGGACGGTCGTGGAGTCAGATCAGGTTGTCGGTCCGCCGCGACCCGGCCGCACGCTCGTGTACACCGCGGACACCCGACCCCGTGAACGGACGGTCGAGGTCGCCGAGGGCGCGGACCTGCTCGTTCACGACGCCACTTTCGCCGATGACATGGCCGACCGCGCCCGCGACACTGCCCACTCCACCGGTCGCGAGGCGGGAGGGGTCGCCGCCCGCGCGGGCGTCGAGCGGCTCGCCTTGGTCCACGTCTCCTCGCGATACGCCGGCGACGCCTCCCCGATCCTCCGTGACGCTCGGGACGCCTTCGACGGCGAGTGTCTGCTCCCGGACGACGGCGACCGGATCGAGGTCCCGTACCCCGACACTGGGGAGTGAGCCTGACTGGAGGACGTTCGCTGGGCTCCCCGGCCACCACCGTTCGGTTCCTCACGATCGAACTGCTGATTTCGCATGTTTTAGTCCCGTAACGTGGGTTTTTGCGTGTTGGAGGCGTATGGATCGTGATAGCTGATGCCCGCCCCACAGACCGCCGACGGCGATGCAGCTGACACGGAGCCGGGAGACACGGAGCCGGGAGGCGCGGAGCCGGGAGACACGTTGCAGGCGCGGCTCGACCGTCTCGACCGCGAGATCGCTCGACAGATGGACCGGCTCGGGATCCCGGCGCTCCGCGTCGCGCTCGGCGTCGTCTTCATCTGGTTCGGCGGGTTGAAAGTGATCGGCGGGAGCCCGGCCGCCGAGCTCGTCTCCGCGACGGTGTACGTCGTCCCGCCCGACGTGTTCGTCCCGATCCTCGGCGTCTGGGAGGTACTGATCGGACTGTGTCTCCTGTACCGTCCGCTCATCCGCGTCGGGATCCTGCTGTTGTTCCTCCAGATGCCCGGCACGTTCCTGCCGGTCGTCCTCCTTCCGGAGGTCGTCTTCGTCACCTTCCCGCACGAGCTCACCGTCGAGGGGCAGTACATCATCAAGAACCTCGTGATCATCGGGGCCGCGCTCGTCGTCGGCGGGACGGTCAGGGGTGACGTCGACGACGGTTCCGCGGAACCGAACGACGACCCGGCCGTTTCCGACGGCGAGTGACCGCCGCCCGCTGGTCGGGCCCTTTCCGGCGTTACCGCCCGCCGGGAAACCTTGATACGCCGCGGCACCGACCCCTCGCGTATGTCCGATGACTGTGTGTTCTGTTCGATCGTCGCCGGCGATATCCCGGCACGAACGGTCCACGAAACCGACGACGTGCTGGCGTTCCTCGACGCGAACCCCCTCGCGGCGGGCCATACGCTCGTGATCCCGAAAGCACACGCCCGACACGTCGGCGATCTCGACTCCGCGCTCGCGAGCGACCTCTTCGACGTCGTCGCCGAGCTGACGCCGCGCGTGCAGGACGCCGTCGACGCCGACGCGGCTAACGTCGGGATCAACGACGGTGCGGCGGCCGGTCAGGAGGTTCCGCACGTCCACGTCCACGTCATCCCGCGATTCGAGGGCGACGGGGGCGCTCCCCTCCACGCGGTCGGCGGGGATCGGCCGGACCTCTCCGAGGACGAGCTGGACGCCATCGCTGCCGATATCGCCGGATAACGGCTTCGAACCTCGTTCAACAGAGTTAAGCGCGGATCCACGAGTACGTGGGTATGCATGCGACGACGCTCGCGCTGGTCGGGGCGACCGGCGGCGCGGGGACGACACGCACGGCCGTCGAGCTGGCGGCGATCGGTGCCCGCGGTGGCCGCAACGTAGCCGTGATCGACGCCGCGTTTACCACTCAGGGACTCTCGGAGTACGTCCGGGACCGTATCGGCACGGACCTCACTGCCCTCATTACGGATGACGCCGGCGTGTCGCTGTCGGCCGCCACGTACACGCTCGCCGGCGACGGTGCTGCCGCCGACCAGCTGAACGACCTCTCCGGGAAGGTCGATCTGATACCCGCCCGTGCCCCGTTCGAGCGGGTCGCTCGCGCGAAGACCGCCGAGGCTGCCCGGAAGCTCGAACGGCGTATCGACGAGGCCACGACCGGCTACGACGCCGTCGTCGTCGATACCTCGCCGGTCGCCTCGAACGAGGCGGTCGCCGCGGTCACGTCCGTCGACCGCGTCGGCGCGGTTCGGCCGGCGACGCCACACGGCGTTGAC
>NZ_JBHSWW010000121.1:0-6957 GCF_042661865.1 Halorubrum tibetense | reverse complement strand
GCCGGCGAGGGTGAACGAGAGCGTGCCGTACTGCGGCACCATCGTCGCGAGCTGGGTGCCCGGCTCGCCCTCGCGCCCGCCGTCGTCGTCCGCCCACACCTGGAGCTTCGGGTAGCGGCCGGTCGTCCGGATCCGCGCGTCGCTCCCGTCATCGCCGAACACCGCGTCACCCGCGGCGTCGCCGAGGACGTAGTCGGCGATCGCTCGAACCGTATTGTGCTCGCGCTCTCGCTTGCTGTAGGCGGGTTCACCCGCCAGCGCCGCGTTCAGCTCGCCGAGCGACTCGTCGGTGGTCGGATGGTCGACGCAGGTGTACTCGAACGGGACGTCCACGGCGGGGTCGGACGCCACCCGCTCGCAGATCTCACGGTAACCGTCGGCGGGGACGTGGGCGATCACCCTCGAGTAGTCGTTACGCTCCAGGTAGCGCCGGAGCACCTCCGCGACGAACTCGATCTCGGCCTCGCTCCAATCGCCGGTGACGACCGAATCGTAGTGTTGAGCCGGATACGTCGTCTCCAGCTCCTGTGGCACCACGCCGATCGGCGACGTCATCGAGACGGTGTGACCGCGCCATGTGACGGCGTCGTGGAACTGGCGGTGGCTCTGAGAGTCGCTGTAGGGTTTCGTCGCCGAGCAGGGAACCAACACGAGCGGCTGGTCGGAAAAGCGGTTCCGATACCGGCTCGTGACCCGGTCGGCGAACCGCTGGATCTCGACGCGGTCGAGCGTCTCGGCGGAGGCGGCGGTGAGCTCCGCGTCACGGAGGATCGGCGTCCGCTCCTCGAGATACCCCCACTGGTCGTCGAACAGTCGGAGCGTCGCGGTGAGCCACCCGTCGTGGCGGGCCTGTCCCTCGAGGTAATCCCGCAGTCGACCGGCACGGACCCGTTCGCGGACCCGCCGGAGCTCGGCGGCGAGAGCGTTGACGTTGTGTTCGGCACAGTCCGCGCGGGTGAACGACGCCCGTGGTTTCGCGCAAGCCGGGCACGCACAGGGGAGCTCCGTCAGGTCCTCGAGGAAGTGCTCCGCGTCAGCGGTGAGGTACTTCCCCTCAGCCCCCTTGGTCCGCGCGAGCGACCCGTCGACGAGGTCCACGCCGGCGGCGACGAGCGTGGCGACGTTCGCGGGCGTGGCGACGCCCGAAAGCAGGAGCGCGGCGTCGGCCGGGAGGGCCGATTTCGCCGAGAGGATCGCGTCGCGGAACGCTTCGCCGTGGCCGACGAAGCCGGACGCGTCGGCGACGACGTACGCGTCCGCACCCACGTCGCGGGCACCCTCGCTGTCGACGACCACGGCGGTCGGGGCGTCGATATCGGGGTGATCGACACGGAACGATTCGCGGACCTCCTCGCGGGTCCCGGCCGGGAACGAGCGGTGTGGGAGCACCGTGAGTGCCGTCTCGTCGGCCTCGGGCACCTCGCGCTCGGCAGTCCAGAGGCTCCCGGCGTCGGTGAGGAACGAGTCCGCGAGTGCGGGCGTGGTGACGGGATCGGCGAGGCGTACCTCCCCGAGCCGAGCCGCACCGTCCCGCTCGTGGACCTCGAAGTAGTCGGTCATACGTCTCCTCGCCGGGGAACGCTCAATTCTCTTGTGTTCCGCGGCCGTCCCGTCGTCGCGGGTGACTCGAACCGGAACGGGAGCGCTCGCGGCAAGCGCGGTCAGTAGCCGCGGGTGATGAGGTAGTCCGCGAGGTCCTCCAGCAGGCTCCGGGAGCCGCCCTCAGGGAGCGCTTCGAGGTGTTCTTTCGACCGGGCAGTGAGCTCCGACGCCGTCTCGCGTGCGTACGAGATCGACCCCGACGCTTCGAGCGCCGCGACCGCGTCGTCGACCTCCGCTTCCGTCACCTCGGCGGGGGTCTCGGCATCGACGAGCCCGTCGACATCGACGCCCTGCTGCCGGGCGTGCAGCGTTATCAGCGTCTCTTTCCCCTCGACGAGGTCCGAACCGCGCTGTTTCCCCAGCTCTACGGACGGGACGGTCAGGTCGAGCACGTCGTCTTGGATCTGGAACGCCCGCCCGGAGTCGATACCGTACTGATAGAGCGCGTCGGACACCTCGTCGTCGGCACCGAGGAGGACCGCAGGGGTGGCGGCGGCCGCCCCGTACAACACCGCGGTCTTCAGCTCGACCATCTCCAAGTACTCCTCGGGGAGGATGTCGTCGCGCGACTCGAAGGCGACGTCGAGCGCCTGTCCCTCACAGATCTGCGTACAGGTGGATGCGAGCAGCCGCATCGCCTCCAGCCCGTTAGTCGGGTCCGAGCCGGTCTCGGTCATGATCTCGAACGCCTTCGAGTACAGCGTGTCGCCGGCGAGGATCGCCGTCGACGTGTCGTACTGCTCGTGGACGGCAGGGACGCCGCGGCGGAGGTCGTCCTCGTCCATGATATCGTCGTGGATCAGCGTGAACGACTGGATCACCTCGATCGAGACGGCGGCACGCATGATGTCGACCGGCTCGCCGTCGAGGGCGTCGAACTCGCGGAAGTCGGCGCCCATCGGGTCGGTTCCCGTGACCGCCTCTGCCGCGAGCGTCGTCACCGTCGGACGGAGACGCTTCCCGCCCGCGTCGAGGATGTAACGCGAGGCCTCATAGAGGCGCTCGGGGTGCCCGATCGGTAACTCCTCGTCGATAGCGGCGTTGACCAAGTCGCGCCGCTCGCGGATGGCGTCGAGCACCCGCGCCTCCGTGGTCTCGTTGGTCATTCGACGAGCTGGATGGTGTTGCCGTTCTGCGTGACGTGGACGTCACGGCCGAGCTTGTACCCCTGCGAGCTCGCGAGGTCGACGTACGGCGAACGACCCTGCAGGTCCTGGTGTGCCGGGATGAGGTGCTGTGGCTGAAGCGCCTGCAGCATCTCGTAGTGACCCTCCTCGCGCAGGTGGCCGGAGACGTGGATGTCGTCGTAGAGGCGTGCGCCCTGCATCCGGAGCAGCTGTTCGGACTGGTAGCGCTGCCCCTCGTTGGTCGGTTCGGGGATGACGCTCGCGCTGAACACGACCTTGTCGCCGTCCTCCAGCTCGTACGGCGTCTCGCCGCGACCCATGCGGGTGAGCATCGCGCGCGGCTCGCCCTGGTGGCCGGTGACGATGGGGAGGAAGTTCCCCTTCCCCTCCTTCATGATCCGCTTGAACGTTCGGTCGACCGACTTGCGGTGGCCGTACATGCCAACGTCGCCCTGGAAGTCGACGAAGTCGAGCCGCTCGGCGGTACCGGAGTACTTCTCCATCGAGCGGCCGAGAAGGACCGGCTGACGGCCGATCTCGCGGGCGTACTCGACAAGCGTCTTCACGCGGGCGATGTGGGAGGAGAACGTCGTGGCGACGATCCCGCCCGAGTAGTCCTCCATCGACGTGAGGGTGTCTTTCACGTGTTTTCGGGCGAACGACTCCGACGGCGTTCGACCCTTCCGGCCGGCGTTCGTACAGTCCTCGATGTAACAGAGGACGCCCTCGTCCTGGCGGCCGATCTCGCGGAACCGGTCCATGTCGATCGGGTCGCCGATAACGGGAGTGTGGTCCAGCCGCTTGTCGAGCCCGTAGACGATCGCTCCCTCGGGAGTGTGGAGGACCGGATTGATCGCGTCGATGATCGAGTGGGTGACGTTCACGAACTCCATCTCGACCTGCTCGGAGTCGCCGATCGCCATCGTGCCACCGGCCTCCATCTTCACGAGGTCGTTGTCGACCTGGAACTTGCTCTCGTCGGCGATCTGCTGTTTGACGAGCTCGATCGTGTACGGCGAGCCGACGACCGGCGCGTCGTAGCGGTGGGCGAGCTTCGGGATCGCCGCGATGTGGTCGAGGTGCCCGTGAGTCGGAACGATCGCCTGGACGTCGCCCTCCAGGTCGCTCATGATCCGATCGTCCGGGATGGCACCCATGTCGATCAGGTCGAGGCTGTGCATGTTCTCGGCCTCCACGTTGTCGTGGATCAGGACCTTACTCAGGTTCAGGCCCATGTCGAAGATGACGATGTCCTCGCCCGCTCGGACCGCCGTCATCTGTCTGCCGACCTCTTCGAATCCGCCGATTGTCGCGATTTCTATTTCCATGGTGTGGTGGTTCGAACGCCGTGAAACGGCGTCTATCACTGATACCCCGCAAAGGAGCCGTCAGCCCTGGCGTCTAACCGCGCGTCGGTGAGGGCCCCGCTACGGTCGAGCCACGTCGGCCCACCGTGTCCCGCGGGAGTGTGGTGTTCGATGCTAGATGGGCCCATCTTAAAAACTACGGGGTTCTGTATCTGCCGGACGGGCTGAGATCTGAGGGGTCCACGTGGCGGACTGACGCGCAACCGCGTTATTACGGCCGGTTCAGTCGGTTTCCGTCGGGTCGTCCCGGTATTTTTAATAGCGCGACGGGCGGCGGGGTAGGTAATGAGTGGACGACCCCTCGACGTGCTCGAAGCGTCGCTCGAGGAGCCCGTAACGGTACACCTGAAGGACGGAACGACGTACTACGGGATCCTGTCCGGCTACGACCAGCACATGAACGTCGTCATCGAACCGGAGACCGGCGTCGACGACCGCGTCGACGGCGAACTCGACGGCGAGTTCGCGGTCGCCATCGAAGACACAACGATTATACGCGGCGATAACGTCGTCACGATCAAAGCATGACCGGCTCCGGTACGCCCTCTCAAGGGAAAAAGAACAAGACGGTACACGTGAAGTGCCGCCGCTGTGGCGAGAAGTCCTACCACCTCACCAAGGAGCGCTGCTCCTCGTGTGGCTTCGGCAAGTCCGCGAAGCGTCGCGACTACGCCTGGCAGTCGAAAGCCGGCGACAACTGACGGCGACCCTCGACAGTTCTCCGCGCGCTCCGATCTGAGAGCGGTAGCGGCGGGTGTCTGTTCGTTCGGTTCTGTTGGTGCTGTTGAACCCCTTCGGAGTCGATGCGAACTCCGCGATGAGTACCGGTTGAGAGGTACCCGGCGATGGGACGGATCTCGTGGAAAACTCTCAGACGGTCTCCGTTCTCGCGGCCATTCTTGACGGCCTCGCCCGGGGGACAGGTGCCCGCTGTTGCTCCGGTTGTAGACCGATCGACTCTCCCGTGTTGCTGACGCTGCTATCTGTCGCTTCGCCAGCGTTCCAGACTCCGTACACCGTTCGAGAACTCACGGGTCGCTGGGTCGAGTCCGTTGATCGGTGTGATACACTTACCCGGCGGCGGCTCCCCGATCCGCAACTGCGTTAGGGGTGGAACTCGTCCTCGTACTCCGCTTCCTCCTCGTCGTCTTCGTCCGGCGGTACGAGCTTCCCCGTGAGGATGTAGCTCGTGATGAACAGCGCGATAAACCCGACGCCGACGGCGGCGGTCGTCCGCACCACGAACGGGAACTCGATCCACAGGAAGTAGCGGTCCGCGACGAAGATAGCGACGATGGCGACGAGGATCGCTTTCTGCTCGTCCGTCGGATCGCGGACGAGGCCGACCACGTCGGCTTTGAGCTCGTCGGCGAGCCCCATCAGGCGTCACCCCCCGTCGCATTGGGGTCGATCCCGCTCCCGCCGGGCCCGTCCTCGATCACGCGGCTCACGCGGTCGAGTCCCTCCTCCAGCTCGTCGGTCGGGAGGCCGAACCCGATCCGGAACCGGTCGGGAAAGCCGAACAGATCGCCCGGCGCGAGCACGACTCCTTCGCGCTCGACGACCGCGCGACAGAACTCGCGACCGCTCTCGAACGCCTCGGGCACCGTCGGAAAGGCGTTGACACCGACCGGGTCGTACCAGTCGAGCTCGTGGCGGGCGACCCACTCGGCGACTCGCTCGCGATGGTCGCGGGCCAGCTTGCGGTTCTCCTCCAAGATCCGCCCCTCGCGCCGGCCGAGCGCTTGCTTCGCGACGTGCTGGCCGAACAGCGACGGGGAGATGGTGGTGTAGTCCTTCCACTGCCAGGCACGCTCGACGAGCGGCTCCGGGCCGGCGATCCAGCCGAACCGGAGCCCCGCCAGCCCGTACGCCTTCGTGAGACTAGTGGTCGAGATGCCGTGAGCCCCGAAGCTCGCGACCGGGGGCTGTGGCTCCTCGGCCAGCAGCCGGTACACCTCGTCACACAGCAGGTACGCGTCGTGGTCGGCGGCGACATCGTACACCGCGCGCATCGCCGACTCCGCGTGGTACCGGCCGGTCGGGTTGTTCGGGTTGTTCACGACGACGACGGCGGTGTCCTCGCGGACCGCGTCGGCGACGGCGTCCGGGTCGAGCCGCCACTCCGGCGGCTCCAGCTCGACCCGCGTCACCTCGCCGAACGCCTCGGGCACCGCGTGAAGCGCCTGGTACGTCGGGGTGACGACGACCGCGTGGCTCCCGGAGCCGATCCCGTCGCGCTCTTTCCCGTCGTCCCCGGTCCCGGCGTGTGCTCCGTCGGCCCCTTCGCCGATCGGGTCGTCGGTCGCCACGAGCGCGAGGAACGCGAGGAAGTTCGCCTCCTGGGTACCACAGGTGAACAGTACCTCGTCGGCGCTCCGCCCGTATCGCTCACCGACGCGTGCCCGGAACTCCGGGTCGCCGTTCGTCGGGATCACGTACCCCAGCTCGCCGGGGTCCAGATCGAAGCGGCTCGCGTCAAGCGAGCGGATCCCGCTTTCGGCCAGCATGATGTCGGCCTCGTGTTCGTACTCGGCGAACCAGCGCTCGAGGCCGAACGGGTCGATTCGCATATCCATGACTCGGGCCGGCGCGAGGTTAGGTGCTACGGTCGCGGACAGCACCCTTCGCTCACGCCTCCGGCCCTGTCGCCGAAGCCGCGTCGCTTCCGTTCCGCCGCCGACACCGCTTTGGGCCGCCGTCCCCTTCCATCGATAATCGATGCCTCCCGGACAAGCAGAGTCGGCCCCGCCGACCGCCATCGCCGATGCCGGCTCGCTCTCACCCGACCGCCTCGTCGAGCTCGCCTCCCGCGTCGAGAGCGAGGCGGACGCCAGCCTCGACGTGTTCGCGCCCGCGAC
>NZ_JBHSWW010000120.1:0-6981 GCF_042661865.1 Halorubrum tibetense | reverse complement strand
GTCGGCCTCGCGGTCGCCGACGTCGATGAGGGGGGCGGCGTCGAGGAGGTCGCGACCGAGCGGGTATGTCGTGGCGTACCGCGCCTCGGGATCGCGGTCGGTCGCCCGCCGTACCGGTCGGATCGCGTCGTCCGGGAGCGAGTCCCCCAGTGCGTCGACGTCGAGCCCGTCGCGTATCGCCGACGCGAGCGTGTTTCGATCCGGTCGGTCCGTCGCCCCCGTCCCGTCGGACCCGTCGCCCGCTGCGATACGTTCGCTCGAAAACGGGACGGTCCCCGAGAGCACGGCGGCGGCGAGGACGCCGACCCGGTACACGTCAGTCCGCCGCCCCGCGTGGTCGTCGTCGAGCTGTTCGGGGGCGGTGAAGGGGGTAACCGGGGGGTCGACGACGAGTCCGCTCAGTCCCCAGTCGCCGACGACCGGAACGGGCCCTTCTGAGTCCATCCGGAACGAGAGACAGTCGGGATGGATCGTGAGATGCGAGGGGGTGGAGCCGTATCGCGCGTACGTTCGGAGGGTCTCACAGACGTCCGAGAGCAGCTCTCCGCGCGTTCGGCGGTCACACGCCACGGCGGCGGCGAGGGTGTTGCCCGTCGCCCACGCCGCCAGCTCGTCGGGAACGTACTCGACGGCGACCCAGGGTTCCGGATCGGTACCCCAGTCCCGGAGCGCTCGCACCGTGCGGCGCTCGTCGACCGCTGCCCACTGGCGGGCGAGCGAGTCGAACCGGTCGAGCCGGTCGTCCGGGACCTCGCCGACAAGCGTCCGGATCGCCACCGGTGCTCCCCCCTCGCCGGTCCCTCGGTACGTCCGCCATCGGGCGCTCGATCCGACGCGATCGCCGACGGACCACTCGCCGTGTTCCCCTTCCAACGACCCCTCGAACGCAGCCATGAACCGTGCTTCCGCCCCGAGTATAATAACGATCGGACATCGATCCGCCGGGGGCAATATATAAATGCGGTCCGAAACGCCGTCTCGACCGCTTCGACAGCCATGCGAATAGTCAACATGAAACGGCGATAGTAGCTGCGCAGTACTGTGGTTTTCGGGTTCAACGGCGTCCTCGTCCGTGTCCCGAGAGGGCACGCAGTAGCGACGGATTTATATAGAATCACAATCAATCAAACGATGTATGAGTCAGCGAATGCAGCAGGGTCAGCCGATGATCATCATGGGCGACGACGCCCAGCGCGTCAAGGACCGCGATGCGCAGGAGTACAACATTTCCGCGGCGCGCGGCGTCGCCGAGGCGGTACGCTCGACGCTCGGGCCGAAAGGGATGGACAAGATGCTCGTCGACTCGATGGGCGATGTCACCATCACGAACGACGGTGTCACCATCCTCCAGGAGATGGACATCGACAACCCGACCGCGGAGATGATCGTCGAGGTCGCCGAGACCCAGGAGGACGAGGCCGGCGACGGGACGACTAGCGCGGTCGCCATCGCGGGCGAGCTGCTGAAGAACGCCGAGGACCTCCTCGAACAGGACATCCACCCGACAGCGGTGATCAAGGGGTTCAACCTCGCGAGCGAGTACGCCCGCGATCAGGTCGACGATATCGCCCACGACGTCGACGCCGACGACACGGAGACGCTACAAAGCGTCGCCGAGACGTCGATGACGGGCAAGGGCGCGGAGCTCGAAAAGGAAGTCCTCGCGGACCTCGTCGTCCGCGCGGTTCAGGGCGTCACGGTCGAGGCCGACGACGGCTCGCACGTCGTCGACTTGGCGAACCTCAAGATCGAGACTCGAACCGGCCGCTCGGCCGGCGAGTCCGAGCTCCTCTCGGGCGCGGTGATCGACAAGGACCCGGTCCACGACGACATGCCGACGGACTTCGAGGACGCGAACGTCCTCCTTCTCAACGACCCGATCGAGGTCGAGGAGGCGGACGTCGACACCTCGGTCAACGTCGACTCGCCCGACCAGCTCCAGAAGTTCCTCGACCAAGAGGAAGCACAGCTCCGCGAGAAGGTCGACCAGATCGTCGACAGCGGGGCGGACGTCGTCTTCTGTCAGAAGGGTATCGACGACCTCGCCCAGCACTACCTCGCGAAGGAGGGGATCCTGGCGGTCCGTCGGACGAAGAAGTCCGACATGAAGTTCCTGAAGAACGTCCTCGACTCGGTGATCGTCACCGACCTCGACTCGGTGTCGAGCGAGGACATCGCACGTGGCTCGGTCCGGCGTGACGCCGACGAGGAGCTGTTCTACGTCGAGGGCGAGGACGCTCACGGCGCGACGCTGCTCCTGTACGGCTCGACCGAGCACGTCGTCGACGAGCTCGAACGTGGCGTCAACGACGCGATCGATGTCGTCGCCACCACGGTCTCCGACGGCCGCACGCTCCCCGGCGGCGGCGCGATCGAGGTCGAGCTCGCCCGTCGGCTCCGCGACTACGCGGACTCCGTCTCCGGCCGCGAGCAGCTCGCCGTCGAGGCGTTCGCCGACGCGCTCGAACTGATCCCGCGCGTGCTCGCCGAGAACGCGGGCCTCGACTCGATCGACCTCTTGGTCGACCTCCGAGCGGCCCACGAAGCGGGCGACGCGAACGCCGGCCTCAACGTGTTTACCGGCGAGGTCGAGGACACCTTCGAGACGGGAGTCGTCGAGACCGCCCACGCCAAAGAGCAGGCGATCGCCTCCGCCGCGGAGGCCGCGAACCTCGTCCTCAAAATCGACGACATCATCGCCGCGGGCGACCTCTCGACGTCCGGCGACGGCGACGAGGGTGGCGCGCCCGGCGGTGCCGGCGGCATGGGCGGCATGGGCGGCATGGGCGGTGCGATGTAACGCTCGGTAGGAACTACCTCTCACCGACCGTTCAGTCCACCGACCCGCGTTCCGACCACACGTTTCGACGCGTTCACGCTTTTTGACTCGCTCCGTCATCGTTCACAGCGGTGACTCCACGACCGACGTTCGAAAGGGCATAAGTACCCCACCGGCAAATTCTGCGGCATGCAGACGTTGCTTCTCAACAGCGATGACGTCGACGAGAACGCGCGAACCGGCCGCGTGATCGACGCGGTCGAAGGTGCCTTCGTTGCCTACGAGCGTGGTGACGCCCAGATGCCGCCGAAGTCGTACATCGACCTCCCCGAGTACAACGGCGATTTCCGGTCGATGCCGGCGTATCTGGACGCTGGTGACTGGGACGCCGCGGGGATCAAATGGGTGAACGTCCACACGGACAACCCCGCCGATCACGACCTCCCCACCGTGATGGGAACGATGATCTACTCCGACCCGGAGACCGCCTTCCCGCTCGCGATCATGGACGGGACCGCGCTGACGATGAAACGGACCGGCGCGGCCGCCGCCGTCGCTACCGATTACCTCGCCGTTCCGGACGCCGACTCGCTCGGTATCATCGGCGCGGGCGTCCAGTCGTACACGCAGCTGGAGGCGATAGCCGAAGTCCGCGACATCGAGGAGGTCGTCGTGAGCGACCTCGACGAGGAGCGCGTCGCCCGCTTCGTCGACGCCTTCGACGACGAGTTCGACGTGCGCGCCGGGTCGCCGACCGAGGCCGGCCACTGTGACGTGCTCTCGACGGTCACGCCCGTTGAGGACCCGATCGTCGGCCCCGACGACGTGGCCGAACACACGCACGTCAACGCGATGGGCGCGGACGCGGCGGGCAAACACGAGCTCGCGGACGAGCTCCTGTTGGACGCGACGATCGTCATCGACGACCACGAGCAGTGCACCCACTCCGGCGAGATCAACGTCCCCTACGCCGCGGGGACGCTCACCGACGAGGACATCTACGGCGAGATCGGCGAGATCGTCGTCGGGAACAAACCCGGCCGGGTCGGCACGGACGGGATCGAAGGCGTCAGCGTCTTCGACTCGACGGGGCTCGCGATCCAGGACGTCGCGGCCGCCCGCGTCGTGTACGAGTACGCCGACGACAACGACAACGGTTACCCGTTCGACCTGCTCGGCCTCGCCGAGTAGGCGGGTCGACTCACTCCCGACACCGCGAGTCGCTTTCGCGACGCGATCCACGTCCTTTCCACCGCTTCCGTGACGGATCCGCCTTCCCACCCCCTTTTATCAGTGGCGGCCGAACCGAGTGTATGCGACTCGTCAGCGTCGCCGCCGTGGCCGAGAACGGAGTGATCGGGAACGACGGCGCGGTGCCGTGGCCCGACCTCCCGGCCGACGTCGAACAGTACCGCGAGCGCGTCGCCGGCTCACCGGTGATCCTCGGCCGGAAGACGTTCGAGTCGATGCGCGGGGACCTACCGGGGAGCCGCCAGATCGTTGTGAGCCGGAGCGTCGACGCGGTCGACGAGCCCACCGCCCTCGTCGCCGACGGCGTCGAAGCGGCGCTCGACGCGGCCCGTCAGCTGGTCGGTGACGGGACCGGTACGGGCAGCGGGGCCGACCCCAGCCCCGACGGATCCGAGGACGCCGGCTCCCAAACCGACCCCACCGCCGACGCCGTGTACGTCCTCGGCGGCGGGGCGATCTACGCTCTGTTCCACCCCCACGTCGACGGGATGGCGATCAGCCACGTCGACGGCGCGTACGACGGCGACACCCGGTTCCCCGAGTTCGACGAGACGGAGTGGGAGGTCGTCGACGAGACCGACTACGAGGGGTTCACGCTCCGGGAGTGGAGCCGGCGAGGCGACGGGCGACGGGGCGACGGCCGGTAATCAGTCGCCGCCGGTCCCCGGAAAGAACGGCTCGTGGTCCTCGTGTGTGAACTCGGCGACCGGCGTGCCGTCAAGCCGCCGGAGCCGTGTGTGTAGCGTGCCGCGATCGGCGGCGGATCGGGCGACCTTCCGGGGTGCCGCGCCCTGCCGATCGTACGTCGCGGCGACGAGGACGGCGACCCTCGCGTCGGCGTCCGCGTACCGGATCACGAGGTACGTCCGACCATCGGTCGCACGGCGGAACACGTCGTACTCGTCGAGAGTGGCGCGCCCGACGACCCGCTCGATCCGGTCGGCGTCGTCCCCGGGAACGGTGAGCGAGAGCCCGAACCAGTCGTCGTCACCGACTCCGATCGGGACGAACGAGGCGTCACCCGCCTGTGTCGCGACCGTCTCCCACCCCTCAGACCGGAGCCTCGATTCGAGCGCGTGTAGCTCCTCGATGGTCCGTTGCCAGCCGTTCATGCCGTGTCGTGTTTCGTGTCTCTCGGGTTCATTTCACTTGTTCTCTCCAGCTCGTCTCAGTCGATCCGGACCGGCCGCCCGGCGTCCGCTCACGTACCCACCCCGAACCCGAACTCCAGGACCGCCGAGGACGCGAGCACCGCGACGGCGGCCCCGAACTGTCGAGCAATCGGGGTCGCTCGCTCGTGGGGCTCCTCGTCCCAGTACCATCGGAGCGGCGGGAGCCGGGAGACCGCGGCGTCGAACCGGGACTGGCGGGTGGTGCCGGTCCCTCCCTCGTACCCCGTCGGAAACAGCCGGATCGCGACCACGCCGAACGCGAGCCAGCCGAGGACGAACAGCGCGTTCTTCGCCGCCGCGACGCCCGCCCCGCTCCCGACGCCGACCGCGATGACGAACGCCGCGGTCCACAGCGAGACCGTGAGCGCGTACACGCTGACCTCGACCACGCCCCCGAGGATCGACCGCGAGGAGTCGGGACCCGTACCGGGCTCCGACCGACTCACCGTTCCAACACCTCCCGACGGAACCGATCGGTGTCCTCGTACGCGTCGTCGTGTCGGTGACAGTGGCTCCGGTGGTCGGTCGCGTGTGTCGTCGTCGGGGGCACCGATCGGTCACAGACGCTGGCGAACGCGTCGTCGAACGCCCCACGAGCACCTTCCCGGTCGCCGGCGTCGAACCGCTCGGCGATCCGCTCGGACGTCGACCTGACCGCGGTCGGCGCGTCCGCCTCCGCGAAGAGCCGGTCGGCGACCGCGCTCGCCGTCTCCCGCTCGGTCGCGAGCCCGAGCCGGTTTTTCAGTTCGCGGATCCGTGCCTCGACCCCGCTCTCACGCGCCTCGATCACGGTGCCGAACTCGGCTATCGCCCCCCACACCGCCGGGTCGAGGTCCTCCCACCCTTCGGGGCGGATCTTCATCGGACACCGGTCGGTGAACGGACAGCCCGCTGGCGGGTCGACCGGGCTCGGGGGCGTCCCGCGGAGCGTGATCCGGTCGGTGAACTCGTCGGGGCCGGCGTCGCCGGGGATCGCGGACAACAGCGCGTGGGTGTACGGGTGCTCCGGCGAGCCGAACACCCGCTCCGTCGGCCCGATCTCCGCGACGTTGCCGAGATACATCACCGCGACGCGGTCGCTGATGTGTCTGACCACGGAGAGGTCGTGTGCGATGAACAGGTACGTCAAGCCGATCTCCTCCTGGAGGTCCGCGAGCAGGTTGAGGATCTTCGCCTGGACGCTCACGTCGAGCGCGGAGACGGGCTCGTCGAGGACGACGAACTCCGGCTCGGCCGCGAGCGCGCGAGCGATAGCGACCCGCTGCCGCTGGCCGCCGGAGAACTGGTGGGGGTACCGGTAGTAGTGTTCCCGTTGGAGGCCGACCCGGTCGAGCAGCGAGCGGACGCGGTCCGGCCGCTCTCCGGGTTCCCCCCAGTCGTGGACGTCGAGCGGCTCCCGGACGATCTCGCCGACCGTGAGCCGCTCGTTCAGGCTCGAATGGGGGTTCTGAAAGACGATCGCGACGCGCTCGCGCCACTCCCGAAGCGCGTCGCCCTCGAGCGCGGTAACGTCGGCGCCGTCGAACTCGACGCGCCCCGCCGTCGATCGCTCCAGCCTGACGAGCGTCCGTCCGAGCGTCGTTTTGCCGCAGCCGGACTCGCCGACGAGCCCCAGCGTCTCGCCGGGCCGGACGTCGAAGGAGACGCCGTCGACCGCCTTCACCGGCTCCGAGGGGAGAAAGCCGGACTCCTCGTAGTACGTCCGGAGCCCGTCGACGGAGACGAGCGGGTCGTCCGCGCTCATCGGCCTCCTCCCTCGATGTCGGGCCCGCGGCCGCC
>NZ_JBHSWW010000119.1:0-6992 GCF_042661865.1 Halorubrum tibetense | reverse complement strand
CGGAGGCACAGCGCGGGGTGGTTCCCGACGCGCTCGCCGCTCACCACGCGGCTGGAACGCGGATCGCGAGCGTCTGTACCGGGTCGATGCTGCTCGCGACTGCCGGGGTCACCGACGGACGGCGCGCGGTCACCCACGCGAGTGCGATGGACGAGCTCCGCGAGTCGGGTGCCGAAGTCGTCGACGCGCGGGTCGTCGACGACGGCGACCTCCTGACGGCGGGTGGGGTGACCTCCGGGCTGGACCTCGCGTTACACGTCGTCGAGCAGGAGTTCGGTGACGCCGTCGCCGAGCGAGTGGCGACGGTTATCGAGTACGATCGGCGCTACACGGTCGCGGGTGACGACGAGGCCGAGTAGGCACCCACAACGAAGCAGGAGACGTGTCGCGGAGTCGAGAGATCCGTCAGAGTTCGGCGTCGTGAACCGTCGCCCCGCTGTCGTCGACGGTGATCACGGTACAGTCGAGCTGGTCGCGGAGGTACGTGTCGATGTCGGGGTCCGAGAGCAACTTCTGGACCATCCGCCGCCACCGACCCGCCTGTTTCGAGCCGATGACGACCACGTCCGCGTTCTCGGCGACGATCTCCTCCAGGATCGTCTCCTCGACGAGGAAGCCGCGCCGGACGACGAACCGGGCACGGTCGAGCGAGCCGGTCCGGCGTTCGACCGCCCGCTTCAGGTCGCTGCGGGAGACACCGCCGGTGTTCTGGTACAGATCGACGTGGAGAACAGTGAGGTCGGCGTCGCGCTCCTGAGCGACGCGCACGCCCTCCCGAAGGGTGCGCTCGGAGTGTGCCGACAGTGGATATCGAACCGGCACGACGACCAGAGTCATACGTCTACCGACGTGTTCGTCACGTAAATACGCTGTCGATACTCGGGTCTGCCCCCGCGTTCGGCCGACAATGAACGGTTGCGGCCTTGGGACCCGACGCCGGGGTGACCAAGTATATAACTGAAGACAGTCAAAGCACGCGTAACCGGTGCCTCGGACCGTGGCCGGGCGGCAGTCGACACGGCTCGCTCGGGGACCGTTCGATACGACCCATGATACCAGACATCCGATCCGACGACCGCGCAGTGAGTCCCGTTATCGGCGTGATCCTAATGGTGGCGATAACCGTGATCCTGGCCGCCGTCATCGGCACGTTCGTGCTCGGGCTCGGAGACCAGCTCGGCGACAACCAGCCCACCGCGCAGCTGGCCATGGACCTCGACCAGGACGCGGACTCGACCCTGACGATCGAGCACAACGGCGGCGACTCGATCGCGTCGGAGTCGCTGACGGTGCTGATAACCGGTCCTGACGATCAGCGCGGCGAAGCCACCGACGAGTTCGAAACCCGGTTCTCCGTTGGTGACGAGGAGACGGCTGAATTGGATGGGACTGATAACACGATCGGCGAAGAGGAAGACGTCCGTATTCGGGTCATCCACCAGCCAAGCGACTCGATCCTGCTCGACCGGACTCTCGAAGTGACTGTCGACGACTTCGAGTTCGGCGACGAGCTCGACTTCGAGAACTGACGCTCGCTTCCCGAACCGCTCTGAGTTCCCTGCGACTATTTATAAAGTAATCACAGGAGTCCGTGGCCTATCACTGCGGCATCGTCGATTATCTATAAGCACGTAGCCGGAGTGGCGGTGATCTCTACCGTTACAATTGGATCGTCAGTACTCCATGAAAATACCGGGTGAATTCAGCTGGTTTCAGTGTCCGGATCTCGCTCGTCCTTCTCGGTTTCATCGGTGGCGGGACCCTCCTGTTCCCCACCCGGAGGTTGCGCATCCTCGTCCTGGGATTCCGCTGTGATCTCCTTCTGGAGGCGTTCGATCTCTTGACGCACTTCCTCGCGTTGTTTCTCCGTGAGACCGTTCGTCCTGCGTTGCCGAACGGGTCGAGTTTCTTCTCTTTCTTCCATTCTGACGGCACTGGCCCTGAGGACGACTGTAGTCACACCGCCGAGTATCATTGCCCAGGTGGAGAGTGAGGAGAGATCTGCATACTGGAACACCGCCGCTATAATAAGAGCAAAAAAGAACGCGAGGAGCGAGGTGTATCTAAGATCTGCGGGGCTGACCATACTGGAATCCTGCAACGAAACTGACGTAGACGGCACTAATAATAAAAATTATAAAGAGAATACTTTCGAGTGTGAGGAGTCCTGTGAGGCGGAGGACGCCCATGAGTACGAGAGCCAACCCGGCGAGTATCACGCCGAGATCCTCGGTTGTCATGGCGTTTATCATAAGTAATAGTTTCTCGTGTGGGGTTATAGATTTATTGGTGAGTCGAGCGTTCGACGTCGCTCTCGGTTTCGGGTCAGGTGTTTCCGAACGAGTCGTCGGTCGCTCGACACCCCGCCGAACACGAGTCGACTTGCCGACCACCACGAGCCAACTGAACGAACCGGGAGTAATATATTAACTCGGTTTGTAGTAACGATCGAGATGAGCACTACCGGGAGCGAGCTTATAAGCGTATTCGAGAGCGAGACGGACACGATCACGGACGCGGTTTCCTCGGGGCGGGTGACTCTCGAGGACCTCGATGTCTTCGTCCGGAGCGCGGAGCGCGGCGAGGTCGACGCGAGCGACGGATTGGATGCGGTCGTCCGGATCCTGCGGTCGCTGTTGAGCGGGGACGCGCCGAGCTGGGAGGAGAAGGAACCTGCCGGCAGCTGATCGGAAGACCGGTACCCGCCGTCGACTCTCCACACCTCTCGTTTCCTCGCGTTCCGTTTCCCTCGCGTTCCGTTTCCCTCGCGTTCCGTTTCCCTCGCTTTCGGTTCTCCCCGCGTTCCGTTTCGCTCTCGGCTCCACCACCTGTCTTTCGCTGTCGATCCTGCCCTGATGGGTTTATATACCCTCCCCGGGACTCCTCGCCTTCCTCCCGTCTCCGATCGCCGGACAAAGTATACGGTCCTGCGGTCGGGAGTCCCTGGTATGAACGACGCGGGAACTGACGGCCGGCACGCCGACGCGGTCGCCGCCGACGAGACGGTCGTCGAGCCGCCGGACGAGTTCCGCGAGTCGGCCGCGGTCGCCGACGACGACGACGTGTACGACGCGTTCGAGCGCGACTGGCCGGACGCGTGGGGACGCGCCGCCGACCTGCTCGACTGGGAGCGCGATCCCGACACCGTACTCGACGACTCGAACCCACCGTTTTATCAGTGGTTCCCGGACGGCCGGCTCAACGCCGCGACCAACTGCGTCGATCGCCACCTCGACGAGCGCCGCAACCAGCTCGCGATCCGGTGGTTCGGCAAGCGCGGCGAACGACGGTCGTACACGTACGCCGACCTCCACCGGGAAGTGAACGCCGCCGCGGCAGGGCTCCGCGAGCTCGGCGTCGAGGAGGGCGATGTCGTCACCCTCTACCTCCCGATGATCCCGGAGCTGCCCGTGACGATGCTGGCGTGTGCCCGGATCGGTGCGCCCCACAACGTCGTCTTCGCCGGGCTCTCCGCGGACGCGCTCGCGACGCGGATCGACGCCGCCGACTCCGCGTACCTCGTCACCTGCGACGGCTACTACCGGCGGGAGGACGCGTTCAACCAGAAGTCCCGCGCGGACAACGCCCGCCTCCAGGCCGACGGGAGCCTCGAGGCGACGGTCGTCGTCGACCGCCTCGGCGACGCCCTCGACGTCCCCCTCGGCGAGGACGAACACGACTACGGGACGCTCCTCGCGCCACACGACGGCGAGACCGTCGAGCCGGTCGCCCGCGACGCGACTGACCTCCTGTTCGTGATGTACACCTCCGGCACCACCGGCCGCCCGAAGGGAGTCGAACACGCCACCGGTGGCTATCTCGCACACGTTGCCTGGACGACCCGGAACGTGCTCGACGTGCGGCCGACGGACACGTATTGGTGTGCGGCGGACATCGGCTGGATCACCGGACACTCCTACGGCGTGTACGGGCCGCTCGCGCTCGGCACGACGACCGTCCTGTACGAGGGGTCGCCGGACTACCCCGACCGTGACCGGGTGTGGGATCTCATCGAGCGCAACGCCGTGAGCGTCTTCTACACCTCCCCGACCGCGATCCGGTCGTTCATGAAGTGGGGCGCGGAGTACCCGGAGGCGCACGACCTGTCGTCGATCCGGCTGCTCGGCACCGTCGGCGAGTCGATCACGCCGAAAGCGTGGCACTGGTACCGCGAGCACGTCGGCGGCGGCGACGCGCCCGTCGTCGACACGTGGTGGCAAACCGAGACGGGGGCGATCGCGTTGGCGACGCTCCCCGGCGTGAGCGACATGAAACCGGGGAAGGTCGGCCCACCCCTGCCGGGGATCGACGCGCGGGTCGTCGACCGCGACGGCGACCCCGTGGAGGCGGGCGAGGCCGGCTACTTAACGATCGACCGTCCATGGCCCGGGATGTGTCGCGGACTCCGCGAGGGCGACGAGCGGTACCGCCGCGAGTACTGGGCCGAGACAACTGAGGGCTGGCGGTACCGCACCGGCGACGGGGCGACTGTCGACGAGGACGGGTACGTCACGATCCTCGGCCGGGTCGACGACGTGATCAACGTCCGTGCCCGCCGGTTCAACACCGCCGAGCTGGAGTCCGCGATCGTCGCGGCCGACGGCGTCACCGAGGCCGCGGTGGTCGGCGACGACTCGGGCGGGGTCATCGCGTACGTCACGACTCGGGGCGACGTCGACCCTGACCCGATCCTCCGCGAGTCGATCGAACGCCGAGTCGCCAACGCGGTCGGCGAAGTCGCCCGCCCCGATCGAGTCGTGTTCACGCCCGAGCTGCCAAAAACCCGGTCCGGGAAGATCATGCGGCGACTGCTGGAGGATATCGCCCGGGGAGAGGAGTTCGGCGACGTGAGCGCCCTCCGCAACCCCGAAGTCGTCGGCGAGATCGAGTCCACGGTCCGTGAGGAGGAGTGAGCCGTGCGGGTGCTCGACGCCGACGACGGCTGATGTTTCGGCTTATTCAACGGAGGCGAAACGTCATCTGACGGTTATTCCGCGATACGCCCGCGGAGTACCTCGACTAGCTCGGACGAGCGCAGCACACGAAGGTTTTTGTTTCGCCAATCAATTGAAATACGAAACGATGGGTGGGGAGATCCCGCGTGGGGCACACGAGGCGCTCGCCACGGCAGCCGAGACGTATCCCGCCGCGCTCGCCGTCAGACTGGCTGGCGAGGCCGGGCTCCGGAGCGCGGAGATCCCTCGTGTCCGTCCCTGTGACCTCCGGGCGGCGGAAACGGCCCCGGGAACGGGTGTCCTGTCGGTTCCGACCGCTGACGACGGGGCGGGGATCGGCCGGGAAACGTTCGTTCCGCAGTCGCTGTTCGCCGAGCTCAAACGATACGCCGAGAGTACCGAGCTGATCGCCGACGAGCCGTTCGTCGACCTCTCGACGCGACGCGTTCAGATGCTCGTGAGCGAGACGGCCGAGCGCGCGGCGTCGCTCGCCGACGACCCCGCGCTCGCGTCGATCACGCCTCGGGACCTCCGGCAAGGGTTCGCTCGGCGGCTTCTCGAACGTGGGATCGATCCCCACGTCGTCCGTGAAGCCGGTGGGTGGGCGACGATGGACGCGCTCGACGCGTACCTCGACCCGCTCGACGGAGAGGCGATCGTGGCGGCGGTCGCCCCGGCTGTCGACGAGGACGGGTCGGTGACGGTCACCGCCGACGGCTCTCATCCCCCGACACATCGGGACGACGGCCGGGACTGGCTGCTCGATGCGTTCGCGGCGATCCCGACGGCGACCGATCGTGACGCGCTTTTCGAGAGCGTCGTCGACCGTCTGACGGACGGGGCGCGCTGGCGATGCGCGTGGGTGGTTCGCGGCGTCGCCGCCCGTGACGGCGTCGACACCGACATCGCGGCCGTCGACGAGCGTGACGGCGACGATCGGCTGGAGACGTGGAACGGGTCGCTGCCGCCGGTCGCAGGGGACGCCGTGTCGCCGTGGGACCGCGCGATCGATGGGGGCGAACCGGTGACCGGCTTGCTCGACGACGGTGAGCTGATATCGAACCCCGCTGCCGACGATCCTGCCGACACGGCGGAGGGAGACGGTGATCGCGGCGCTAGAACGCTGCTCGCGGTCCCGATCGGACACGGAGACGCGACGTACGGGGCGTTGTGTCTCCTAAGCGACAGGGAGATCGGAGAGACGGAACTGACGGCGGCCACGGTGATCGGGCGGTGTCTCGGGTGGGGAGTCACTGCCGGGCGGTGGCGGGACCTTCTCCACTCGGACGCGGTCACCGAAGTCGAGTTCCACACGAGCGCCGAGGACGCGTTCCTCGCGGGCACGAGCACGGCGCTCGGCTGCCGTATCGATCTGGCGTCGGCGGTGACGGTCTCCGAAGCGGCCTCGCGGTGTTACCTCGATGTCGACGGCGCGGGGCCACAGGCGGTCGCCGACGCGGTCGCGGCGGTCGACGGCGTCTCGCAGATCCGGGTGATCGAAACCCACGAAGACGGCTGTACGGTCTCCGTCCGCGTGTCGGGCGGCTCGCTCGTCCGGGCGCTGACGGAACACGGAGCGACCGTCCGGGACGCGACCGCGACCGAGGGGGACGTTCGCGTCGTCGCCGACCTCCCCGACGGGACGGACGTCAGACCGATCGCGGACGGGTTGCGGACGACGTACCCCGATGTCAGGCTGGCGAGCAAGGAGTCGATCACGCGGTCGTCGCTCTCCGACTCGACGCTGCGTGATGGGGTCACCGACCGACTCACCGACCGCCAGTGGGCGACGCTGTCGGCGGCGTACCACAGCGGCTACTTCGACTGGCCCCGCGGGAGCACCGCCGAAGAGGTCGCCGACGCGATGGACGTTTCCTCGCCAACGTTTCACAACCACCTTCGGAAGGCCCAGCGGGCGCTGCTCGACACGCTCTTCGAGGCCGTACGTGTTTACCCCGAGGTCTCGACAGCCGGCACAGCGTGAGCCCGTGAGATAATCTTATTGTTGCTGACGACTCGACGAAGCTCTTCGTATGG
>NZ_JBHSWW010000118.1:0-7056 GCF_042661865.1 Halorubrum tibetense | reverse complement strand
AGCGACGGCCCGGAGGATCCGCTTGTGGCCGGCGTCGCGGGTGCTGCTGCCGATCGGTTCGTCGGACGCCGCCGCCGGTGTCGACCCGTCGCTCATCCGCTCACTCCCACGGGTGTCGGCCCGGCGCGTCCGGCCACAGCGGGTACCAGTAGGACTCGTCGTCCTCGATACCGAGCTCGCCGTCAAGTACCGACTGGAGTTTGAACTCCACCCGCTGGTTTCGGCTGTTCGACCCGTCGGGCGCGAACGGGTAGTACGCCCCGCGCCGGAACGAGTAGATCCAGTAGGCGGGGCCGTCGTCGTCCTCGAAGCCGAAGACGGCCGCGAGGAGCCGGGAACCGAATCCCTCCTCCATGAACTGGTCGGCCGCGAAGTGGATGCTGGTGACGAGGTCTTCGGGGTCGTCGTCTTCGAGGACGAACCAGTGGTAGCCGTGGTCGTCCTCGTGACGGTGAAAACCGGTCCCGGTCTCGACTTCGCCGGCTTCAAGGATCTCCTCGACGGTGCTCACGGCCTCGTCGAAGCGGGTACTGTCGACGCCGGAGAAACACAGCGCCGCCTCGCCGCAGTTGTCGTAGCCGAGGTCGGCTTGCATCGTCATGTACGCTGTCGACATCCCGAAGAGGTCCTCCGGGTCGGCTTCGCGGGTCGCGCCGGTTTCGGCGTTCGTCCCGAGTACGGCCCGGATCGTATCGAAGATGCCCATTCGTTGTCCGCCCTACGTGGCGTGGGGTTTAGGGCGTTTCTACCTCGGTTCCATTCCGGATGCTTTCCTCTCGCCCCCGATTCACTCCTCGACCCGGTCGAGATACGTCAACACGCCTCGAGTGTTCAGGCTCGCGTCCGCCCGCGCCCGCTCCGGATTCCAGAACTCCACGTCCGTGCTCGACGACTCGAAACGCTCGACGACCGTCTCGTCGTCGAGTTCGCTTCGCTTCGCTCGAACCGCTTCCACCCACTCGACGTAGGCGCGTTTCGCCTCGCCGATCAGTGCGTCGTCGTACTCGCGGGGGCCGAAGTGGCCGAAACAGAGATACTCGGGCTCGAGGTCGGCGATCGTTTGGAGGTCCCGGAGACACTGGTCCAGGTCGAACTGCGGCGGCGGCGTCGTCTGTCGGACGGTGTCGACCTCGGGGACGTAGATCCCAGCGGCGTCGGCAGTGAAGACGACGTCCGCGTCGGGGTCGTGGTACACCGCGTGGTGCGGCGCGTGTCCGGGGGCCTCGTGGACGACGAGCGAGCGGTCGCCGAGGTCGACCCGGTCGCCGTCGGCGAGTCCGGTGATCCGGGCTTCGGGTATCGGCTCCGGGTCGTCGTAGTATCGCCACTGGTCTTCGACCGCGGACTTCGTGCCGGCGACGAGCGCCTCGGGGTCGACGAGGTGACGGACTCCTCGTTCGGGAACGAGGACCTCGGCCTCGGGGTACCGCTTCGCGAGGTGGCCCGCCCCGCCCGCGTGGTCGAGATGGGCATGGGTCGGGAGGATCCACGCGAGCTCGTCGCGCCCGATCCCGATCTCGTCGAGCGTCTCGAACAGCGCTTCGCGGTTCGCCCCCGTCCCCGTATCGATCACGACGGGCTCGGCCGCGTCGTACACGTACACGGAGCCGTACTCGTCAGTGTCGAACATCCCAGTGTCGTGGACGTACAGGTCGGGAACGCCGCGGACCGGTTCGAACTCGCCAGCGTGCATATCGGACCGACGACGGGTGGGTGCTTTTAGGGATCGGTCGCTGGCAATCGTCGTGTCTGGTCTATCGGCAGTCATCGTGTCCGGTCTATCGGCAGTCCGTGCCCGGGGCTTATGGTCGTCCCGGCCGTGTGAACCGTATGCGCGTTCTCGTTACCGGCGCGACCGGGTTCGTGGGATCCCGGCTCGTCCCGACGCTACTCGACCGCGGTCACGAAGTCGCCGTCCTCGTTCGCGACGCCGACGGCTACCACCCGCCCGAGGGCGTTCACGTCGTCGAGGGCGACCTCCTCGAACCGGAGACCCTCCCCCCCGCCTTCGAGGTCGACGGCGAGCCGGTCGACGCGGCGTACTACCTCGTCCACTCGCTGGACGGCGGCCCCGGCTACGAGGAACGGGACCGGAACTGCGCGCGAAACTTCGCCGACGCGGCGTCCGAGGCGGGCGTCGACCGCGTCGTCTATCTCGGCGGGCTCGGTGAGGACCGCGAGGACCTCTCCGAACACCTCCGGTCGCGCCGCGAGGTGGAGGAGATCCTTGGCGAGGGGACGTACGCGCTCACGACGCTTCGGGCCGCGATCGTCATCGGGGCTGGCAGCGCGAGCTTCGAGGTGATCCGCGGGCTCGCGGGTCGGCTCCCGGTGATGGTTACGCCCAAATGGGTCGACACGCTGTGTCAACCGATCGCGATCGACGACGTGATAGGATACCTCTCCGGCGTCCTCGATGTCCCCGAGACGGCCGGCGAGACCTACGAGATCGGCGGGCCGGAGGTGCTGACGTACGCCGAGATACTCCGTCTGACCCGCCGTCAGTTCGGCCACGGGCTCCGGATCGTTCGGGTCCCCGTTCTCAGCCCCGGGCTCTCCGCCCGCTGGCTCCGGTTGGTCACGGACGTGAACCCGTACCTCGCGCGGTCGCTCGTCGAGGGACTTCGGAACACCGTTATCGTCGAGGACGACCGGATCCGCGAGCTGGTGCCGGTGGAGTCGACTCCCTTCGAACTGGCCGTCGCGCGAGCGCTCGACGACGCTGCCCCGACCACGGTTGCCACCGAGGGGGAGCGGTCGGCGTGAGCCGACAGTACGGCGAGACGTGGGTGTACGAGAGCCTGGTGAGCGGCGTCCCCGGCCTCGAGGTGTCGCGGACGCTCGCGGTCGCGATCCAGTTCGTGATCTTCCAGGCTGGGGTGCTCGCCCTCGGCTGGTACTACGACCTGTGGAGCGCGGTGATCGCGGGGACCGCCGCGGTCGTCGTCGCGGCGATCGGGAGCGTCGAAATGCACCGTCTCGGCGAGAAGAACCGGCTGCTGTCGACCCCGCCCGCACACAAACGGCTCCTCTTCGGGTCGAGTATCGAGATCGTGTTGGGCGTGCTCGCGTTCATCGCGCTCGTGACGTACCTGTTCGTCTGGAACGGCGCGCTCATCGACCGGCTGTTCGGCCCGAACCCGCCGGTGCCCGTCGTCTATCTCACGCTGTTGATCCTCTGGGATCTCACCTACCGGATCGGCACGTCGTGGTGGAGCGCGGTTGTCGCGCTCTGGCGGGCGGTCCACATCGACCTCTCGCCGTCCGACGCCGCGAGCGTGCGCCGGCTCGACGCGGAGAACATCGGGTTCTCCGTGCTTCAGCTCGGCCTCGTTCCGTTCCTCCTCGAGGAACCGGTGCTGCTCGGCGCGGTAGTTGGCCACGTGCTCGCGGTCGCGGTCGTCTGTACGGCGGCGATACTGCTCACCGACGTGTGAACGGCGGCTGCGCATCCGTCGGGATCGAAGCAGGAGAGTCGCGACGCCGCGCCGGAGTCCCGACACGCGGCGTCAGTCGTCTTTCAGCTCCTGAAACGTGTCGAGGAGTGCCTCCGCGGAGTCGCCGGAGTCATAGGTGAGCGACCCGGAGTACTCCGGCCGCTCCGCGTCGAAATCGGCGTCGACGACGCCCGTCTTCTGCTCACGACGCTCGTGTTCGTCCTCGTCATAGGCACCCATTGACATGGTACAGCCTCACTTGGCATCTCCTATTTATATAGCTGTCGCCGACCTATCGCTCCTGATATTCGTGGACTCCCGCCGCGGCGTCGAAACCCCTTAGCCCGCCGGCACGGTAGCGGGCCTGTGGCACAACCGCTCCGATTCAGGCGCGCACCCGGTGGCTGGGACCTCGGCCGGGTTCGCTCACGGATCGAACGCCCGCTCGACGATAACCTCGGTGCGGCGGCCGGCGACCCGTGGTTCGCCCCGCCGCCAGCCTACGAGGCGCGCCGGTTCGACATGGACGACGGGTCGATGGCGCTGTTCTGCTGGACCGACGACGACAGCGACCCGCCGGCCGGTGCGGGGGGCGGTCCGGTCGGGTACTGGCTCGGCAACACGGAGACGCCGAGCGAGCTCTGGCGGACGGAAAAGTACGGCTTCGACGAGGTCCCGTATCCGGTCTCCCGCTGGGCTCAGCGGGAGCTGCTCGCCGAGCTCCACGACGACGAGCCGTGGCTCGCCGACTACCCGCACGTCTCGTGGTTCTTCCTTCCCGTCTTCTGTTCGAAAGACGGCTCGTCGACGACCCGGGCCTTCTTCCGCGACCACGCCGCCGGGTTCCCGGACGCGACGCGCGAGGAGGGAACCGGCTACGTCGAGTCCCTACTCCGACCGGGGATCCTCGACGATTACCGCGAGACGATGGCGGGCAAGCTCGGCACGTCGACGTCGATGGACCTCGTTCGGATGAGCGCGACGATCGCGGAGTTCACCGCCGCGAGCCTGCTCTCGCGGGCGGGGTACGAGGTCACCCCCGAGATCGAGGTCACCACCGGTCACTCGCTCGATTTCCGGGCGGCCGACCCCGACACCGGGGCCGCCTCGCTCGTCGAGGTGACCCGTCCACAGCCGGTCGCGATGCGGTCGGCGAACGACCCTGTCGCCGCCGTCCGCGACACCGTCGAAACGAAGACGAGCGGTCAGCTCGAAGCGCACGGCGGCGGCGCGACCCTGCTCGTCGACTGCAGCTCCTTCCCCGACGACGACTGGGCCCGCGTCCGGTCCGCGAAGCCCGCGGTCCGGCACAAGCCGGCGATCGTCCTCCGGACACGTCCGGACGGCCGGACCGAGGGGTACCGGAAGGGGTCGATCCCGCTCGACCTGTCGGCCGTCATCGAGTGGGTCGACTGAGCGGTTCGTCACCGCTGTCAGGGGCTTCCCGGTCGCCTCGGCCCGGAGATCGTCCTGCCGGTCGGCTCCAGTGGATCGTCCTGCCGATCGGTTCAATCAGCCGTCAGTAAAACCGAGGAATACGTCCGCTCGGGTCCGCGCGGCCGCTCAGAACGAGACCGGCTGTGGTCCGTCCTCGCCCGCCGTCGCGGGGTCGCGGTCCGAGTAGAACCGTCGGCCGACGCCGCGATGACAGACGCCCGCCCGCAGCGTGTCGATCACTTCGTCCGGGGCGTCGAACGTCTGCTCGCCGAACCGTCCGAGCACATCGCCGAGCCGCTCGGAGCCGTCAGCGAGCTCTACGGTCGCGTTTCCGTGAGCCGCGATGATCTCCTCCGAGGTGGTCGGGAACTGGTGCCGTTCGATCCGGTCGTCGACGCCATTCAATCGCATCAACAGATGAAAACACGCGATGGTTCTTAATGATTTTCCATGTATAACCTTAGTCGGGGAGTACTCCTTATATTGCCTATTATCAGGTTCCGCTCGACCGCGGATCCTTAGTGACTCGCTCGCGAACGGCGGGTATGACCGCCGCCGACCCCGTCGTCGCCGACCTCCACACCCACACGACCGTCTCGGACGGGACGCTCTCGATCGAGGAGGTCCCCGCGGCCGCACGCGAGGCGGGCCTCGACTGGGTCGCCGTCACCGACCACGATCGGATCCACCCCGGGCTCGAGTCTGCGGTGGTCGAGCGCGAGGGAGTCCGGATCGTTCGCGGGATCGAGCTCCGGGTCGACGCGGGCTTCGAGCGCCTCGACCTTCTCGGCTACGGCGTCGAACACACCGAGGCGCTCGACGCCGAGATAGACCGACTTCAGACCGACCGCCAGGAGCGTGGCGCGCGGATCCTCGCCCGCGTCGAGGACCAGTTGGGAATCGATCTGGACGTGACGCCGCGGCCCGGGCTCGGTCGACCGCACATCGCCCGCGCGATCGACGAGTCGCCCGCGCCGTACGACTACACCGACGCGTTCGACGAGCTGATCGGGAACGACGGCCCGTGTTACGTCGCCCGCGACGTGACGCCCCTCGATCGCGGCGTCGAGCTCCTCTGTGAGGCGTGTCCGATCGTCGGACTCGCCCACCCCTTCCGCTACGACGACGTCGACGCCGCCCTCGACGTCGCTCGTGAGTTGGATGCGGTCGAGCGATTCTACCCCTACGGCCGATCGGTCGACACGGCGCGGATAGACCGCGTCACGGCCGCGGACGACCTGCTTGCGACCGGCGGAAGCGACGCGCACGAACGAACACTGGGCGAAGCCGGACTGACCGCGTCGGCGTTCGCGCCCGTCCGCGACCGGCTCCCGGATCCCGCCCCACAGGCGGATACGCACGACGAGCGGCCGACGGACGACTGACACGACGGGAACAGCGTTAACTCCCGGGCTCACCGAACTTCGAGTATGCGGTGTCACTACTGCGATCGGGAGGCGGCCTTCGAGGCCGAACAGGCCGGCGTCGTCGTCGGACTGTGCACCGACCACTTCCGTGAGCGCGTCGAGGAGCTGGCCGAGGACGACGGGTTGGCGGCGCTCAGCGACCGGATCGACGTCGAGTCCTCCGAGTGATCGCGTCCCGCCCCGCGAACGAATTATAAAAGACGGCCCGGCGCTAACCGCCGGGTATGTACCCGCCCGACCGGCCACGCCGGCTCCGCACCGACGGGATCCGTCCGCTCGTCAGCGAGTCGTCGCTGTCGGCGTCCGACCTCGTTGCGCCCGTCTTCGTCGACGCGACGACCGACGAGCGCGTCCCGATCGAGTCGATGCCGGGCCACGAGCGCGTCCCCGTCGAGGAGGCGGTCGCCCGCGTCGAGGAGGTCCGCGAGACCGGTGTCGAGGCCGTGATCCTCTTCGGGATCCCGACGAGCAAGGACGCGACGGGAAGCCGTGCATACGCCGAGGACGGTGTCGTTCAGCGGGCAATGCGGGCGATCACCGCCGACACGGACGCGTACGTGATCGGTGACGTCTGTCTGTGCGAGTACACCGATCACGGCCACTGCGGCGTCGTCGAGTCCGACGCGGCGACCGACCCGCGCCTCACGGTGCGGAACGACGAGACGCTCGACCTGCTGGCACGGACCGCGGTGTCGCAGGCCGACGCCGGCGCGGACATGGTCGCGCCCTCGGCGATGACCGACGGACAGGTCGGA
>NZ_JBHSWW010000117.1:0-7154 GCF_042661865.1 Halorubrum tibetense | reverse complement strand
GTCGGCGTTCGCGGCCTCACGAGTGGACTGGGCGCGCGCGGCGGCGAGCGCGGCGTGGACCGCACAGAGGCGACCCTTCCATTCCGACGGCTCCCAGCGCTCCGTCGCCAACTGCTCGTATCGCTCGATCGTCAGGGCGACGTCGTCGCCCGCGCGGAGGTCCTCGACGACGTAGAGGTTCAGCCGGTCCCAGAGGTTCCAGGCGTAGCCGGAGCGGGCGAGCTCCCAGGCGGCCCACGCGGCGACCTCCTCGTCGGAACGCCGCACCGCTTTTTGAAGGAGGCTCGAAACCGCATAGCGGCTGTAGCCGCCGTCGGTTTCGTTCGGCTCCTTGGGGTCGCCGAAGTCGTTCTCGCCGGTCGCGTCCGGCGTGGTGTCGGTTTCGAGGCTGCCGTCGCTACCGAACGTGGCCTGTCTGTCCGCACCGTCGTCTCCCATACGCCCGCTCGCGGGGCGCGCGACTTAAATACCGCGTGGAGTTGTCGGGACACGGCACACCCACTCGAGCTGCCCGCGAAAGGGAACGTTTAAGTCGAATCCAGCGGCTAGAATTTAGTGACCGCCCTTAGCTCAGCCTGGTAGAGCAGCCGACTGTAGATCGGCTTGTCCCCCGTTCAATTCGGGGAGGGCGGACTGGTTTTTCAGTCGGTTCGTAGCCAACTGTGGATCGACTTGTCCCCCGTCCCCGCGAGCGAAGCGAGCGGGGAACAGCGAGTCGCAGCGCCGAGCGAAGCGAGGCGATCGTCTCGCGCGTTTCAATTCGGGGAGGGCGGACTTTTGCTGCGAACGAAGTGAGCAGTCAAAAGACCAATCGACCCGAATTGAGCAGACGAGTCACAGCCCGGAACCGTGAGAGGAACAGATGGGAGGTAGTACACGCAACACTCCGGACATCCCAGTGAAGACATCGACGCCGAAGCGGGTCCCCACAAACGACGGAAATAGGCGACTAGTTATGTCCGATCACAACGTGCTCGGTCACTATGGCACGTACGAGACGCCTCACCAGCCTCTGGAATCGTTCGACAGGGGCGAAGGTCACGATGGTGGCTGCGGCGCTGCTCGTCGTCTGCCTCGTCGTTATCGCCGGCTTCGTCGGGCTCGGAACCGCGCTGTTTTATGACTCCTACCAGTCGTCGTACGGGTTCGAGGCGAGCGTTGACGTCGATGGCGCGACCGAGAACGTTGTCGTCCTTCTTCCCATCGGTGTTCACGACGGTGAGGCGGTCGTCGACGAGCTATACGTAGCCGACAGCGACCGGTTCGTTGGCGTCTCACACGAGGTGGTGGCGACCGACCGCGGCCCGATGCTCCGGATCGAGATCGACGAAGTTCGCGAGGGTCGCGACACGCTCTGGTTCGACTCACGGATCACGTCCGACTGGACGATCGACACGCGGACGCCACGCGGAACGGAGCCCGTTCTCGCCCCGGTTGAGCTCAGTGATCCCGAGCGCGGCGCGGACGACCACGACGACTGGGCGGCGGACCGGTGGCCGGACTACCGGTCCTTCGAAGCCACGAGTCCGGTGTACGTCGAGCACGGCGGCGACGACATCACCTTCGGCGTCATCGTCCGCTACGAGGGAACAAACGAGTGGTGGACGTTCGGGTGGAGTTGGAACACTTACGAGACGTCCGTCGCAGGCGACATAGCCGGGACTGACCCGGGCGGCGAATGGGTCGAGCTCCGCGGTTGGCACACCGAGGGAGTCGGGAGCTACCCGCGGTTCCCGCCGACACCGTCGTGATCCCGGGCCCGCAGCCGATCCGGAGCGGCCTGCACACGAGGGATCAATATATATTGACAATAGTATAATGACTTATATATAATGAACTTTAATTATTAAGTCGTGCCATCCGAATGGGTGGAGCGGGTGGTACGGCGAGAGGTGAAAGGCATGTCACAGAACAGACGGACGACGGACGGGAGTCGTATCGTGAGTAAATCGGTCGAAACGGGCCGACGGAACCTGCTTCGCGGGATCGGCGCGCTCGGACTCGGATCGGCCGCCATCGGAGGCGTACAGGCACGGCCGGATCACGCGGGGTCGGGATCCGCAGCGGAGCCGGTTCCGATATCCGCGCAGTTCTGGTCGTTCAACAATGCGGACCTCACGACGGCGGAACTGATCTACGAGATGGAGAAGGCGGGCTACGACCACTTCGAACCGTTCTCGATCGACGGCGACTCGGACGTTGACGCGATCACGGAGGCGATCGACGAGACCGGCGTGGGAATGGCCAGTGCCCACCAGGGACTCTACGACACGCTCGACGATCCCGAGGGAGTGGCCGAACTGTACCTCCAGTACGGGGAACCCGCACTCATCGAGGCGTACATCAACGGTGACACGTGGAGCACCGAGGAGAGCGTTCTCGAACTCGCTCACGACATCAACACGGCGGCGGACGAGATGGCCGATCAGGGACTCGAGTTCGGGTATCACAACCACGACCACGAGTTCCAAGAGCTCGAGGACGCCGACGAGATCGCCTACGACGTGTTCGCGGAGGCGGTCGAAGATCACGTTCACCTCCAGCTCGACGTCGGCTGGGTAGAGACGGGCGGCGCGAACCCGATCGAGTATATAAGCAGGTATAGTGACGAGATCGACTCCATCCATATGAAGAACATGCGAGACGGTGACTTCGTCGAGATAGACGAGGGTGACGTCAATATGAAGGCCGTCGCCAATGTCGCGCGGGCGACCGCCGATGTCGAGTACCTGGTCTACGAGTACGATTGGGCACCGGAGCCGATCGAGTCGATGAACATCGGTGGCGAGTTCCTCGGTCGATGGAACGGCCCGCCTCGCGGGCGTAACTGACGGACGAACGCCGGGTGGCTACCCCACTCGGTGACGCGCGTTATGCGCCGGACTCGGATCCAATCGATGTGCCGCAATATCACCCGAATCTGCGGGGGCGTCGCGTACGGTCCACTATCCGTGTTAATCTCTACCATCCTCCCTGATTTCTTACATACTACTTTAATATTTATTAGATTAATTACTTAAGGATGTCAGTAGGACAAGAACTCCTCGACGTGCCGTTTCCCGAGATGGTTGCTAGCATGGGCCAGGGTATCGCGGACGCGCAGAACCAGTTGGATATGAACTCCGTGGAGGTCGCGAAGATCCTCGCCGAGACGGAGATCGAAGTCGTGCCGGCGATCACGCGGACGATCGACGCGGACGGTGACGTCACGTACGACTCCGCCGACCCGATCGATGTCTCACTGCTGCAGGCCGGGCTGTTCCCGACGTTCTACCAGTTCTCGGAGGCCGTCATCGAGGTCGAGATGGATATCAAAACGACGACCGAACGCGAGACCGACATCGACGTGAGCGCCAAAGCGAGGGCCGGATTCGGTCTCTGGGGCGGCAGCATCCAGACCGACGTGAGCCACAACCGGAAGTTCGGCAAGGAGGTCCACGGGACGAGCAAGCTGAAGACCACGATGGTCCCGGTGCCGGAGCCACCGTACCTCTTCCCCGCGGTCGAGACCGTCGACAACCGCACGACCGAGTGACCGTCCGCGCCTCCCGCGCGGCGACGAAACACCGCGCAGTCCCGACCGGGGGATACGCGACCAGCCATGCCACAGACACCAATGCCGCCACGAGCCCATCACATACCGCCACGCCGTATCGCCCCCGATCGATCCACCCGAACCGTCGCGGCACTGCCGTTCGGCGACCTCGTGTTCCTGTTGGCCGAAGGGGTCGCGGAGGCCCAGACCGCTCTCGACGCCCACGCCACGGAGACGCGTGAAACACTCTCGGAGACCACGGTCGACGTGGTGCCGACGGTCAACCGCACCATCGACCCCGGCGGGTCGGTGACGACCGAAACCACTCCGGCGGAGTCACGGTCGCTGCTCGAGTTCGGGATCACGCCCGCGTGGTACCGGTTCAGCGAGTCGACTGTCGAGGTCGCAGTCGACATCACCGCCGCGGACGGATCTGGAAGCGGGGACCGAACCGCCAAGGAGGCAGCCGAAGACTGGGCCGCCAACGAGGCAGCCGAGGATCGGACCACCGGCGGCACTACGGAAGACCGGGCCGATCGATCGCTCGATCTGCGCGCCGACACGGGAGCCGGGATCGACGAGCGACGGTTCGACAGGGAAGTCGGGGCGAACGCCCGCCTCGCGGTTCAACTCCGACCGACTCCGTCGCCGGCACGGCTCCGATCGGCGGGCACCTCCGGCGTGGCTCCGACCGACGCCGTCACCGGCAGGACAGGGGCCACCCACCCGGCGAACGAGCGAACCGGTTCCGGAGGAGCCGACCATGGTAACTGACCAGTGGCTCGATCGGCCGCTCAAGGAGTTCATCCGCACGATCGCGTTCTCCGTGGCCGAAGGCCAAGAGGAGTTGGACCAGCGAGCCATGCGGTCGCAGCTGGCGATCGAACGCGAGATCGAGGAGGGCACGCTCGGGTACGACCTCGACGCGTCGTGGCTTCGCTTCTCCGAGGTCGAGGCGGACCTCGAAATGACGCTGTCGATCGAGGGACGCGAGATCCGCGATCCGGAGACCGAGGAGGTTCGCGGCTTCAGGCCCGTCGTGAGCGCGCTACCGCTGAACCACCGTGTCAAACACGAGTACGACGTCGACGCCGAGATCGCCAGCGAGGTACGGCTCCGGATCGCGCCGGTTCCACCGGAGCGCCGACAGCGATGAGCAGTTGGTTCACGAACCGTGCGGACGCGGTCCGTCTCGATGAGACGTTCCAACTGACCGAGGTCCCCCACGTCGACGCCGAGAAGTTCGAGCCCATCGAGCGCGCCGCCATCGAGCGGCTGGTCACCGAACAGCAGGGCTCGCTCGTGCGACTCCAGAGCGACGTCCTCGAGATGCGGGCCGAGCGAACCGCGTTGGAGCGGCAGCTCTCGACGCTCGAATCGGAGCGGGGGCGGTTACAGGAGCGGATCGGCGAGCTCGAGGCGACGCGCCCATCGCTGGAACCGACGGCCGTGTTCTCGAACCTCGGTGCCGCGCTTCAGGAGGTCGACGAGGACCTGAAAGGGGAGCGATACCGCGTGGACGACGTGGACTTCAGGCTCAAGACGAACGTGATCCAGACGGACGAAGGGTTACGGATGCATCTGCCGTCGCTTGACGAGTCGTCGGCGTCGGCCAACCTCAGCGAGGTGTCGTTCCGGCTCCGGGCACCGCGGGGGGAGACCGACGCCGAGCAGCCGAGCTACGTCGACGTGCCGGACCTCCGCGGCGTCCCGTACGAGGTGGCGGCCCGACGGCTCGCGTCTGCCGAACTGACCGTCGGAACGGTCGAACGTGCCGTCGACCCGGACACGACACCCGGGACCGTTATCGAGCAGTTCCCGGACGCGTTCAGCGTCGCCGAGGCGGAGGCCCCGATCGACCTCGTGATCGCCGCCGATCCGGATCCGGGTCCCGACGGGCGAACCGCCGAGAGGGAGACGACCAACGAGACGGAAGGGAGTCAAGATGAGTCCCGAACCGACACGCGAGAGCGTGCTCCACGGTCGGGGGGTGACGCGTCGGAGGACGACGCCCCGACAGCCGACGACGACGAGCGGAACCAGGCGGAGCCGTTCCGGCGAGCGATCGCCGAGGTGGCCCCGGAACACGGGAAAGCCGTCGTGGACCGCCTGCGTCGCGCCGGCGTCACCGACCCCGAATCGCTGCGTCGGTTCGACCCGGACGAGCTCGCGGCGCGACTGTCGATCCCCACCGAGGTGGTCGACGAACTCCAGGCAGAGCTCGGCGGCAAACGGGACCCGGTTCCGTTAGAGGAGGTGTCGGGGATCGGCCCGACCTACGCGGGTCGCCTCCGTGATGCGGGCGTACACGGCGTGTCACAGCTCGCGACGCTCGATCCGGGGACGGTCAGCGACCTCGCCCGGGTGTCGACGGGCCGGGCCGAGGAGTGGATCGAGCAGGCCCGGCGGCTGAGCGGGGAGTCGTGACCCTCGCGGAGCGGTTCGGCGCGTCGATCGAGATCACCGGACCGGACCCGGAGACCGAGGGCTTCTTTCTCGTCACGCGACCGGAGCGCGTCGATCACGAGTCGTTCGTCGCCGGGCTTCTCGGATTGATCGGAAGCGCGGATCGGCTCGTGCTACATCACCCCACGGGGTTCGCCGTCGTCCGGCTCCCGTTCGGTCGGGCCCAACGGCTGAAACGACTGTCGTGGGTCGAGACGGTCGGGGGGATCCGGTTCGACCCCGAGCGACTCGCCGCGGCCACGGGCGTGCCCGCACCGTGATCGGTCCGTCGTTCATCGATCCGTCGTTCACCGACCGGCCCTTCACCGATCCGTCGTTCACCGACCGACCCTTCACCGATCCGTCGTTCACCGACCGACCCTTCACCGATCGCCCTTCACGCACCCCGATCGGGTGGGGGAGCTTCACGCACCCTGATCGGGCGGGGAACTGTGGAATACGAGTAATAGCGAAGCGGTCAGATCCCTTCGATGCGCCGCAGCGTCGCCCGAACCGCTTGCGGCGTCGCGTACGGCCCGCCCTCGACGCGGTGGTCGGCGAGCAGGATCGGGATCGGGTTCTCGCGGAGCGCGGATTTCACGTCGCCGAGGTCGTCGGCGTCGTTGTCGTCGAGCCCGACCGTTCGGGTCAACCGACTCACGGAGACCGACTCGCCGTACGGCACCTCCCGGAGCGCGTCGAGCACTCGACGCTCCTCGGTTGGGACCGTAAGTCCGGTATCGACGTCGTCGAAGTGGTCGCGCTCGCCGCGGAGGTAGTCGCCGATCCGATCGAGGAGCGTGTGGTCCGTGTCGGCGTCGTCCGGGACCGTCTCGGGGAACGAGATCGCGATGACCCGACCGCCGGCGAACCCGACCTCGACCGATCGTTCGAGGCCGTCGTACTCCCGGGCGAACACGCCGGAGACTCCACTAGTGTCCATGCCCGACCGTGAGATCGCCGGCCGTATAACGGATCGGGAGCGGTCTCCCCCGCAACCCTTATGTACAAATGAGTTCATTAGTGTACAGTAATGGAGGAACCAGCCGAGGAGCTCGCGCCGGCGGTCCGGTCGATCCTGTCGGCCGCCCGCGAGCGGGCCGCGACGAGCCACTCGACCGAGGTGCGGATCGACGACCCGCGGGACCTCAACGCCGCCTTCGCGGCGGCCGAG
>NZ_JBHSWW010000116.1:0-7187 GCF_042661865.1 Halorubrum tibetense | reverse complement strand
GCCTCATCGGCGGCGTCCACGTCGGGGGCGACCGTTCCGGAGTCGTCCGCACCGTCGTCCCCGGCCGACCGCCGCGCCCACCACGCCAGCAGCCGCTCTTGTGCGGCGACGATCGCGACGACGGCGGTGACGCTGCCGGCGAACGCCGCGACACCGGTGAGAAGCGGGTCGAAACCGAGGCCGATCGCCACCGGGATCACGACGAACGGCTCGATGAACGGGACCATCGCGAGGACGAAGACGAGCGGGTAGCCGAGGGGACCGACCGCCCCGTCGAGGAGGGTGCTGACATCGCCGAGGAGTGCGGGAGCCACGGTCGTCACGGTCGAACCGAGGGACGGTGGAAGCAAAAGCGTCGTGTTCCGTCGATTCGGAAGTCGAGGCGGTGCTGAGTGGGGAAAGGCGGGGCAGGGCGGTGCTGGGTGAGAGAAGAGAGGGGTCGTTCGAAACGCGCCGGCCGATACGAGTTCAGTTCCCTATGCGAAGGGAATGACCTCGGGCAGCGGGAGCATCGGGACGACGAACAGGCCGACGATCGTGGCCAAGCCGATCAGGGCCGGGAAGACGACGAGCGCGAGGTTCGTCCCGCCGAGGACGCCGCCGAGGTCGCTGCGCATCGCCGAGAGGCCGGGCGTGTCGCTGGACCGCAACGCCGCCAGCTCCAGCCCGAACAGGATCACGGTCGCGGCCGCCGAGACCATACAGAGCGGACAGATCTCGCCGATCACGCCCACCTGGAGGTAGACGAAGTACGCCGAGAACGCCACCCCGCTCGCCGTGATCGGCGTCAGGATCTTGATGATCAGCGGGTGCCGGGTGTCGAACCACCACAGCGCCATCGCGATCGTCCCCAAGTAGTAGAACGCGCCGAGCGTCGCCAGCGGGAAGCCGAACACGTACGCCCACTGGCTCGTGATCACCTCGATGCTGCCTTGGACGGGCGCATCGGCCGGTATCGCCGGTAGCGCGAACAGGTGGATCGCGGTGAGCATCGTGCTCACGAGCCAGCCGACCACCGCGACCGAGGTGAAGACGCCGAACAGCAGGGACACCCGCGAGGAGTACTCCCAATCGTAATCGAATCGATTCGCCGTGTACGTTCGTGTTCCCATACGAGTTGGTATCGTGCCCAGTACATTAAATATTGTGCTTTACACCCAATACCAATGGCGGAGAATGAGGCGACGATGTCCCCAGACGGTTTCGTAGAGCCGGCGTGGCGGCGCTCAGTCGGTTCGGTGGGTGACCCACTCGCTCAGGTCGTCGCCGGCGATAAACCCTTCAGCCCGGCGTGCGACCGGTTCTCCCTCGACGAAGAGAACGAAAAGCGGCACGCTCCGCACGTCGAACCGCTCGACGAGCGGCGGGTCGTTCCGCGGGTTCACGAGGCCGACGGCGACGTCGAGCTCGCGAGCGAGGTTGCCAAGCACGGGCTCCATGCTCGCGCAGATCCCGCAGCCATCGGTGTAAAACTCCACGAGCGCGGTGTCGGCGTCCGCAACGAACGCGTCGAGCTCCGTGGCGTCCGCGAGCGACACGGGGCGACCGGGCGTCGCTGAGGCCGACCCATCCGAGGACCCCATATTGTCTTTCATACACACTATTGTGCCCGAGTAGTGATAAATACGCTGGTGAGTGCGGGAGCGTCGCCGACACCAGAAGAGGGACGCGTCGCCGACGACGCCGATCCACGTTCGTCGACGTGAGCCGTCGCTACGTCGACGTGTCGCCGACTTGGTCCGCCCACACCCACGGAAGGCGACCGTACATCCCGGCGTTCCGGGCGAGCGCGGTCGTCGTGATGTACTCATCGACGGCGTGGACCGTGTCGGTACCGAACGCGAACTCGACGGTCGGGACCCCGGCGTGTCGGAACGTCTTGGCATCGCCGCCGCCCGTCGCGCTCCGGCGGAACACCCGTCCGTCGCCGGCGGCATCCGCGGGCGCGACGATCGCTTCGGCCGTCTCGGCCACCGTCGACACGAGCGGGCTGTCCGCCGGTTCGTAGGATCCGACCGACCAGCTCGCATCCGCGATCGACACCGCGGGAAACTCGGCCAGACACTCCCGGACATCCGCGAGCACGGTCGCGGTCTCGACGCCGGCCGTCAGCCGGATGTCGAGCCGTGCCGTCGCCGTGCTCGGCACCGTGTTGACGCTCTCGCCGCCCTCGATCGTGCCGAGGTTCACGGTCGGATGCGTGAACGTTCGGCGAGCCTCCGCCGCGCCGAGGATCGGCTCGTAGTACGCCACCGACTCCTCGATGACGGGCGAGAACCCCTCAGGAACCGGAAGATCGCGGGCGGTGAGCCGTCGACGGAGGAGCGAGACCGCCTCCCAGAGCCGGTCGATCGCGTTCTCACCGCGGCTCGGGCGGGAACCGTGTGCGGCGACACCCTCCGCCCGGAGCGTGAGCCAGATACTCCCGCGGTCGGCGACCGTGACCGAGTGGCGACCGTTCGTGCAGGTGGTCTCCCCGATGACGCAGGCGTCCGGTGCGAGCCGATCGAGCGCGCCCGATTCGACGAGGGTGTCGACGCCGGCGTCGCCCGCGGTCTCCTCGTCCGAGACGACTGCGAGCGCGAGGGTCACCGGCGGGTCGGTATCGGCCTCGACGATCGCTTCCGCCGCGGCGAGCATGGCGGCCAGTGGCCCCTTCATGTCCGTCGCACCGCGCCCGTAGAGGCGATCACCGTCGCGCTCGCCGAGCGGATCGTGGGTCCATTCGTCAGCGTCGTACGGGACCGTATCCGCGTGGCCGTTGTATAACAGCGTCCGGGTCGAGGTTCCCGGGATCGTCGCCACCAGGTTCGGTTTCATCGGATCGGTGGCGACCCGCTCGGTATCGACGCCGCGATCGGCGAGAAACGCGTCGATCCAGTCCGTGATCGCCCGCGTGTCGCCCGGCGGGTTCGACGTGTCGAGCGCGATCAGCTCACGCGCGAGCTCGACGACGCGCTCGGTGTCCGGCGGTTCGACGCCGTCAAGGAGCGGATCCGGCTCCGTCGGATCGGACTCCCCTGAGTCAGTGTCTGTCATGGGTCGAATATCACTCGGGAGGTACGTCAGTCGGACGGTCGGTTCGATCGTCGGGTCGGGGCTCAGTCGTCGCTCGGGACGGCCCCGGCGTCGGCGTCGCTCCCGCGACTCCGCCAGACGCCCTGAGCGTACGCGCCGATGAACATCCCGCCGATCGCGTAGAGGATCGGCCAGTTGCCGACGCCCAAGCTCGCGTACGCCGCGCCGGGACAGATGCCCGAGAGCCCCCAGCCGACGCCGAAGATCGAGCCGCCGACCAGCACGTTGCGGTCGAACGACTTCAGCCGACGGCCGTACGGCCGCCCGGTGAGCGGTGCCGCCCCCCGAACCGCTGGCAGCGTCCAGAACGCGAGTCCGGCGACGATCGAGCCGCCGAACATCACGAACAGGAGCCCGAGGTCGGTGAACGTCAGGAAGTCGATGACGACCTCCGGCCGCGCCATGTGGCTGAAGCCGAGCCCGAAGCCGAACACCAGCCCCGAGATCAGGATCAGCGGCATGAACAGCGGGTGGCGGCTCACAACCCCACCCCCATCGCGGCGACGGCGTTCGCGGTCACGATCGCGACGACGAGGAACGTCGCCACGCCGACGAGCGACGTCCGGGAGACGGATCCGACCCCACAGATCCCGTGACCGGAGGTACAGCCCTTACCGATCCGGGTGCCGATCCCGACGAGGATCCCCCCGACGAACAGCCGCCAGACGGACACCTCGGTCGTCCAGCCGCTGTTCGCGATCGACCACGGGTCACCCTGGTAGATCAGCGCGTAGACGGCTGCACCGCCGATGATCCCGACAGTGAACACCACGCGCCAGTCGCGGGACGGGCGATACTGTTTGAACCGGTCCTGATCGGAGACGTACGACAGCGTCGACTCGAGGAACGTGCTCGCGCCGGCCGTGATCCCCGTTCCGAAGTAGATCATCGCCGTCGCGAACCCGACGAGAACGCCGCCGATCGCGTACCGCGAGACGCCGTTCGGGAAGAACGCGTCGACGGTTCCGGCTCCGAGCAGATCGGTGAACGCCGCATCGATCACGGCGAATCACCCCCCACTAGCGAACGGTCGGTGGACGAGGGCGCTGCGCGAGGGGAGCACATGGTCGGATCAGTCGTCGCTCGTGAGCGCATCCTGGCTCGCGGCGCAGTTGTTCGGGCCGAGCTCGAGTGTGAACGCCTCGTCATCGTCGACATCGTTCTGCCCGAGGTTCGTCGCGATGATGTCCTCGTAGTTCGCCGGTCGGGGCGGCATGTCGGCGAGGACGACCTCGACGAACGCGTCCTCGTCCACCGAGAGCGCGTCCATCCGTTCGCGGAGCTCAGCGATCGGTGCGGTGTACGTCCCGTCCGCGGCGGGTTCAGCGGCGTCGCTGAAGTGCGCACCGCCGATCAGTACGTCGTCGTCGAGCGACAGCACGCGGTTCTGTAGGGAGTCGTACAGCGTGCGGGCCGCCTCCGGCGCGCCGTCGTCGCCTTCCTCGAGGTCCGGACGGGCAACGCTCTCGATGAACAGCCCGTCGCCCGTCGCGAGCAGGCTGTCGTCGAGCAGGTACGAAGTCATTCCCGTCGTGTGACCCGGAGTGAACACCGTCTCGATAGTGGCGTCGCCGACGGCGAACTCGTCGCCGTCGTCGATCAGCGTTACCGCGTCGGTGTACGTGACGCCGCGGTCGGCCGCAGCCGACGGGAGCAGCGCCTCGACGTCCTCGGCCGCGAGGTCGCGAAGCCCCGAGATGTGATCGGCGTGGACGTGCGTGTCGAGCGCGTATTTCAGGTCGACGCCGAGCTCGTCGGCGTCGGCGAGGTAGCGGTCGGTGAACGCCCGAAGCGGGTCAACGATCGCGGCCTCGTCGCCGTCGTAGAGGAGGTATCCGAGACAGCCGCTGGAGGGGCGCTGATACTGGAGCAGGGTACCCGCGCCGTCGTACGCGGTGACTTCGCGGGCCTCGTATATCGACGCCCACCCGTTCATCCCCTCCTCGAGGTGGTCGACGTCGTAGCCACGGTCGGCGAGCGCGCCGGCGACGTACTCGCTTGCACCGCCCTTCGCACAGAGCACGGTGACGTGCTCGTCCGCGGGGATCCGGTCGAGGACGTCGTCGTCGATCTCCTCGTCGAGGAAGTGGAAGTACGGGACGTTGATCGAGGTGACGGTGTCACCGTCGATCTTCCACTCCTCGTAGTCGCTCGACATCCGCGCGTCGAGGATCGTTACGTCCTCGCCGTCGTCGATGCTGGCTTTCAACGACTCGGGCACGATCGAGTCGACGGCCGATTCAGGGGTCGGGAAATCCATCTCGTCTGGATCCATGTACACCACATCGTACCGGGGCTATCGGCTTAAATCTTCGCATAGTAATTCAATTTTTGTACAATACTATTTGGCGAGTACGAGAGCGTATGGGCCCAGAATCTCGTTTTAATGCCGTCTATCGCGGATTACCGTATATTCGACTGGCTTAATAATCCAGTTGTTCAAGACAACCACAAGAATCGATGCCCTTATGAGTGGCGAGGGAATATTGTGTGATAGCCCCAACACGGGGAGGTAATCATGAGCACGGAAACCGCGACAGAGACGCTCGACGTGAAAGGACAGAACTGCCCGATGCCGGTCATCAAGACGAAAGGTGCGTTCGACGGCCTCGACGCCGGCGACGTTCTCGAAGTGATCTCGACCGACTCCGGCAGCATGAGCGACATCAAAGGCTGGGCCGACTCGGCCGACGGGGCCGAGCTGGTCGACCAGGAGGAGGGGACGGAGGACGGCGAATCGGTGTACAAGCACTACGTCCGGAAGGCGGAGTAACCGATGAGTACGGACACGCCGGCGTCGTCGGACCCCGCCGCTTCCCCCGAAGACGTTCGCGAGCTCCAGTCGCGGATCGAGGAGCTGGAGACCGAGCTCTCGGACCTCCGAAGCGACGTCGACGACGGTAACGCCGACAAGATGGTTATCATCGCGACCAAGGGTACCCTTGACATGGCGTATCCGCCGCTCATTCTCGCGAGCACGGCGGCCGCGTTCGGGTACGACGTGACGGTGTTCCACACGTTCTGGGGGCTGGAGATCCTCCACGAGGAGAACTCCAAGGACCTCCAGTTGAGCTCCGTCGGCAACCCGAACATGCCGGTGCCGAACATCGTCGGCGCGCTTCCGGGGATGGACCGGCTGACGACCCGGATGATGCGGTCGAAGATCGAGGAGAACGACGTCGCTTCCGTCGAGGAACTGATAGAGACCGCCGTCGCGAGCGGTGTCGACCTCCAGGCGTGTCAGATGACGATCGACCTCCTCGACTACGACGAGGACGACTTCTACGACGGCGTCACGACTGGCGTGGGCGCGGCCTCCGCCTTCCAGGACATGGTCGACGCGGACATCCAGCTGCTGGTCTGACACCGATCGCTTCTTCGCGTTCGCCCCGCGGATCGCGCGAGCCTCGCGAGTGCGCCGACACCGACTCGTGAGAGGGTCGTACCACACCCGCTAAGACCGTGGAAGCGATACGGACGACCATGCAACGGCGCGAGCTGCTCGCCGGACTCGGAGGAGCCGGCGTGCTCGCCGGCGGAGTCGTGATCGCTCGAACCGACGCGAGCGATCGCCTCTCAGCCGGCAACGGGGAGCCGAAGGCGGGCGGCACCGCGTCGACGGTTCCGCGGACACGGATCGAGACGTTCGACGCGCCGGGGAGCGAAGCCGGTTACCGGGAGGTCCCCGAACGCGGGGGCGTGACGGTGCTCGAGTTCTTCGCGACGACGTGTGACGTCTGTGCAGCGTACATGGAGACCCTTCGTGCGGTCGAACGCGACGTCGACGCGACGTTCGTCTCGATCACCGTCGAGGTCGTCGGAACGACCGTCGACCGCGAGACCGTCGCCGACTGGTGGCGCGATCACGAGGGCGACTGGACCGTCGGCGTCGACGACGACCTGACGCTCTCTACCGCGCTCAACGCCGCGAGCGTCCCTTTCACGGCCGTTCTCGACGAGTCGAATGCGGTCGTGTACGCCGACAACGGCGCGATGACGGAGGACACTCTCCGGGATACGATAGCCCGAGCATGAGCGTGTCGACCATCGGCGCTGCGGCCGCGGTCGTCGCCCCCGCCGCGGTCCCGCTGACCGCCATCGGCGACGCC
>NZ_JBHSWW010000115.1:0-7204 GCF_042661865.1 Halorubrum tibetense | reverse complement strand
GACGTTCGCCGCGCTGCTGCTCGCGACGACCGTGCTCGTCGGGATCGGTCACGACACCGCCCTGAAGCGGTTGGCCGGTCACTCGCGGTCGCTAACGCGAGTCGCCGGCACGGTCCTCGTCGTCGCTGGCGCGATTCAGATCGGACTCGCCGTCTGAGTCGTCAGCGCTCTTGCGGCTATCCGCGGCCACATCGCCGCGCGTCGCCTCCCCACCCCCGAGAAGGGGCGAGTCCGCGTCGGCGGACCCGGGGACCCCACAAACGCCGGCAGCCGCGCCCGCCCGCTCGACCCCACTCGAGAGCGCCTCGATCCGCCAGTCGACCGTGTGGCCGTGCTCCGCTTCGTGGTCGGCGAGCGCCGAGCGCGCGGCACGGAGCGTCGAATACGCCGATTCGAACCGACAGTCGGCACACGCGACCACGATCCGGCTTCGATCCGGTCGATCCATGGGGCCCGTACGGCCGGCCGCGAGATAACGCCCGCGATCGCTCGCGAGAGGATCGCACCAGACGCGTTAATCGGACGTGGAACGAACGATACGACGTGGACGAAACCGACGTGACGGGCACGCGCGGACCCACCGACGGGTACTCTGAGAGGGCCACTGAGTCGATCGCTACTGGGGATCACGACGCGGCCGCCATCGGGGGTCACGACGGGGCTGCGGCCGTGGGCGACGACACGCAGACAGGCTGGAGCGGATCGCCGTGACGGCGACGTGTGAGCCGTCCGGTAGCATCTACGCGTCCGAGCCGTTGAGCCTCGTCGTCTTCCTCGCCATCGGGCTGCTCGGCGGAGCCCACTGTATCGGGATGTGTGGCCCGCTCGTCACGACGTACGCCGACCGGATGCGGAGGGGGAACGACGGTCGCCGGAGCGACGATCTCACCGTGCGACAGGTCCGACAACACGCGCTGTTCAACCTCGGGCGGGCCGCGAGCTACACGGCGATCGGGGCGCTGTTCGGGCTCGCCGGCAGCGTCGCGTTCGTTACGGGGCGGGCAGCGACGGGAGTCGCGCGCGACGTTCACGCCGTGACCGGGATCGTCGTCGGCGCAGTCATCGTCGCGATCGGGGTCCGGTACGCGGTGCGGCTCGAGTTCCCGGCGACCCGGATCCCCGGCCTCGGTCGGCTCTCCACGGTCGTCACCGGTCGGATAGTGCCGCGAGTGGACGCATGGGTCGGGGACGCCCGGATCGCCGGGTTGGGTGCGGCACACGGGCTGTTGCCGTGTCCGTTGTTGTACCCTGCGTTCCTCTACGCGTTCGTCCAGGCCGACCCCCTCGGCGGTGCCCTCGCGCTCGCCGCGCTCGGCATCGGGACGATCCCCGCGATGTTCCTGATGGGGACGTTGTTCGCGTCGGTGAGCCGGGAGACGCGACTGCGGTTCCATCGAGTGCTCGGCGTCGTCTTCGTCGTCCTCGGCTACATCCCGCTCCAGCACGGACTCATGGTGATCGGCGTCCCGCTGCCACACCCGCCGATCCCGTACTACTCCCCGATCTGAGCGGCTGTCCCGCCGGGGCGGTCGTCGAGCACGTTCCGAGACTCGTCGGACGATCGCACCAGACGCGTTATTCGGATCGAAACCCGAGAGAAGCTATGAAGCGACGCGCACTGCTCGGTGGGGCCGCTGCCGTAACGGCCGGAACGGCGGGCTGTCTTACGCGGGTGTTCGACGACGGACCGGAAAACGTCGTCCTCGACCCACAGGAGGACCAGATCGCCGAGAGCGAGGCGCTCTCGTACCCCGCCTACGGCGAGTCGATGCCGACGTTCTCGCTGGCGGACCCCGTCCAAGGGACCACCGTCGACAGCGGAGACGTCGACCGCACCGCGGTGTACACCACCTTCTTCGCGTCCTGTCCGGCCGAGTGTGGAGTCCTGCTGACCAGACTCGCCGGGATCCAGAGGCTCGTCGCCGAGCGTGGCTTGGACGACGATGTGGTCTTCCTCCCGATCACGTTCGACCCCGAGCGCGACGACGCGGCCGCGCTCCGCGAGAACGCCGATATCTACGGCGTCGACCTCGACGCCGGCAACTGGCACTACCTTCGCCCGGAGACCCCGGACGAAGCGAAACGGGTGGTCGAGGACGAGCTCGGGTTCGGCTTCGAGCGCGAGACCGAGAGCGATCGACTCCCGGGGTACGACTTCGCACACATCGTGGTCACGCTCCTCGTCAATCCCGACGGCGTCGTCGAGCGCGCCTACCGCGGTGAGAACCTCGACCACAACCGCGTCGTCGACGACATCGAAACCGTCGTGGAGGGGTTCAGCGAGCGCTGACCCGGCGGCAGTCGGGGAAGGCTTCGAGCGTGCTCAAGAAGGGGGTTAGCCGCAGTCGGTACGGAGTTCGAGCGTGGTCGGAGCGACCGATCGCCGAGGACCTACCGGGCCCCGTCGATGCCCTGTCCCGCCATCATCGCCGGCAAGAACCGCCCCCGCGGACGACGACGGCCGCGAGCAGCAGCGTAGCCGTGACGAACGCGACCGTCGACAGCCGGATCGATCCGACACCCTCGAACAGCGGGATGCCGACGGCTGACCCGAGGGCAGCGACGACCGGCAGGAGACAGCCGGCACAGCTGAACAACCCGACGAACCCGGCCGCAAGCGACCCGGACCGAACGGCGAGCGCGCCCGCCAACAGGACGCCGAGGACGACGTAGCCAACCGCCTGAAACGGCACGACCGCGACCGCGAGCACGCCGAGATCGGCGAGGACGATCGGTCCCCACCCCGGAAGCGCCCCGGTCACGGAGACGCCGACGCCCGTCGTGCCGAAGGAGACGAGCCCGCTGACCCCCGCGAGCAGGAGGACGTATGCCATGGCGACACCGACCGCCCAGCGAGGGACGTCACCGACCGCCGTCGTGTTCCCGCCCCGTCCCCCGGCTGCCGTGGCCGCCGCAAGCGCCGCGGCACCGACGGAGAACCAGACGAGTGGGTAGCCGGCACGGCTCGGGTCGATCACGTCGACGCTCGTCGTCGCGAGGTAGACGGCGAGAACGACGAGATACGCGAGGGCAACGAGTGTCCCGGCCAGCGAACCACGGTACACCGCACCCGAGCGCCCGTAGAAGCGGTCAGGGAGCCGGGGCGGTGTGGCCGTGTTCGCGGCGTCGTCGTCGGTGTTCGTCGCCATGGATCGGACGGTTAGGCGGGGTCGTTCGGGTCCGACGCGCTCGCGTCGTCGGCGTCGCGCCAGCCACCTTTGAGCTGGACGACGGCGATGGCGACACCGGCGAGCACGAACACGCCGATCATGTAGGGGATCAACGGGAGCTCGACCCCAACGAAATCCAGCACGGTCCGGATCTCGTACAGTATCACGCCGAACACCGCGAGCGCGACGTACAGCCCGCCGCGAGTGATGTCCACGGTCATCGGATCACCTCCACGACCGGCGTCGCGGTGTCGGCGAGCGCACCGAGGACCGGGGCGACCGCGTCCGCGACCGCGACCACCGGGGCCGCGACCCACTGCGGGTACGTCCCGACACCGGGCCCGAACAGGCCGCCGTTGTTGACGATAGCCGCGAGCGGGAGCGCGTACGCGAGCACGACGAGGACGACCGCGATCCCCACCCACAGGCGCAGGTTATCCAAGACCTTCGGAGCGTCCTCGGGACCGGAGAGTGCGGGCGGGAGGGGCTCCGCGAGCCCGGATACCTTCGGGTTCCCCATCGTCAACACGACGTTACCGATGAACAAGACCGTCGAGACGAACAGCAGGGTCCCCCCGATGGCGATCTGGATATTGAGCTCCTCGACGCCGCCAAAGCCGATCGGGTAGTCGAAGCCGGCGTACTCCGGCTCCGCGGTCCGTCGGGGGACTCCCAGAAGCCCTTGCGCGTGCATCGCGTTCGACATGAGCGCCATCCCGATGAACCAGAGGACGACCTGGAACAGCCCGATCGCATTGCTGTAGATCGGTTTGTTCGTGATCTGTGGCCAGATCCAGTAGGTCGCCGCCATGAACGTGAGCGCGACCGCGGTACCGACGGTGAGGTGGAAGTGACCGGGGACCCACAGCGTGTTGTGGATCATGTAGTTGATGTTGAGCCCCGCGTTCACCATGCCGGAGAAGCCGCCGGCCGCGAACATCAGACCCGCGAGCATCATGCCGGTGAACGCCGGGTTCCGCCACGGAAGCGACCGAAGCCAGCCGAACAGCCCAGTGCCGCCGCGTTGACGTGCGCCGTACTCGACGCTGGCGACGACGGTGAACGCGGTGAGCAGGCTGGGCAACAACAGGAACATCGTGTTCGTCATCGAGATGAACTTGAACCCCTCCGCGATGCCGGGGTCGAGGTACTGGTGGTGGATCCCGACGGGGGTCGAAAGCAGGAGGAACAACACGAAGACGACCCGGGCGAGCGGGTCGCTGAACAGCCGTCCACCGGCGATCTTCGGGAGCACGGTGTACCACAGCAGGTACGCTGGCATCAGCCAGAAGTAGACGACGGGGTGGCCGAAGAACCAGAACAGCGTCCGCGTGAGCGTTGGGTTCACCTGCTCGATCAACCCGAGCGACCAGGGCAGCAGGAAGACGAGGACGGATGCGGCGATCGCCGACGTCGCGATGTACCACATGATCATCGTCGTCAGCACCATGAACGTCTGGAGCGGGATCCGTTCGTCCGGGTTGTCCTCGCGCCACGCGAGCCACGTGCGGAACCAGTCGGCCCCCGCGAGCCACGTCCCGATGATGAACACGACGAGCCCGGCGTAGAACAGCGGGTGCGCCTGTAACGGCGCGTAGAACGTGAACAGCACGTCGGCACTCATGTCGAGCCGGTCCGTGAACCCGGCGAGGATCGCGATCCCGGTCATCGTGATCCCCGCCGACATGAGCAGGTACCACGTCCACGTGATTCGGATGTCGACGACGGGGCGGTCGAGGCTTCGGACGACCGCCCACGTGAACAGGCCGACGAGGAAGAAGATGGTGAAACTGATGACGAGGAAGACGCCGTGGGCCGTCAACACGGTGTAGTACTCCGCGGAGCTGATGAGCCCGCGGAAGATATCGGTCCGATGGAGCGTCTGGACGATGCCGAACAGCGCACCCAACGCGAGCGCGAGGAAGGAGCCGAGGAACGCGGCACGGACGACCTTCGCCTCCTGGGGGAACTTGTCGACGAACGTCGGCTCCGTTTCGAGTTCGGCGCTCATGCGTCGTCACCTCCGTCGGTCATCTCGGCGTACTCCTCCTCGGAGACGACCTTGAGGGTTCCCTCCATGACGTGGTGGCCCGCACCGCAGTACTCGTTACAGACGATCCCGTACTCGCGGGGCTCGTTCGCCTCGACGGAGATCTCGGCGACCTCGCCGGGCACGACCATCGTGTTCGCGTTCGTGCCGACGACCTGGAAGCCGTGGATCACGTCCGAAGAGGTGATATAGAACGTTACCTCGCTGTTCTCGGGCACGACGATCGGGTCACCCGTTCCGGGGTTGAACCCGTACTGGTACGCCTCCACGTACACCTCGTAGCTGTTCTCGCCGACCTGCTCGACACGCGGGTCGGCGAACCGGTCGTCCTCGTCGAGCGCACCCGCGTCGATCTGTCCGCCGCTATCGGAGACCATCGCGATCCCCGGGCCGACCGCGCCGTAGGTGACCGATCCGATAAGTAGCAGGATCAACACGAGCGACAGCGCGAGCCAGAGTTTCTCGTATGCGTGGATATGCATTCCGTGGTCACCCCACGATGACGAGGTCCCGCCCGAGGAACTCGATGTAGTAAACGTACACCCACGCCAACACTAATATCGCAAAGTACACGGCGATGAGCGCCAGGGTCCCGACCGGGTCGAACTCCTCCTCGCCGCCGCCGTCGTCGACGGCCGCCTGTGCGGTCTCGGTTCGGCTCATGGTAGGCGTTGGCCGTACCGGCTCATATACGATCGAACCGTTCCCAGATAGTAAGAACCTTACTGTTATGTATGAGCAGCGGGGATAATTGTGGGTATGCAGCTCCCGTTACAGCGCGCCGTACTCCTCGTGTTGGGCGCACTCGTTCCGGTACTCGCGTACGCGGTCGCGCGAGCCGACCTGCTCGTGGCGGTTGCCGCGGTGAACGTGTTCCTGATCTTCGCGAGCCTCCGTATCGCCACCGGCGGAAGCGATCGGTTCGACGGGAATGGGACCGATCACGACGCACGCGGGAGCAGCTGACCGGTAGAGTGCGCCGAGAGCGCCCCGACTGACGGATCGTGAACCCAACATATGTCGAGCTGTACACTCTGTGACCTCCCAACTGGGGATGACCCACACACGGACCCGTCGGTCGACGGCGAGTTCTGCTGTCGGGGGTGTCTGGCGGTTGCCCGCTCGCTCGATGACGTCGACGACCTCGACGACGTCGCGGAGCGCCGCCCGGGGGCGGACCCGGGCGAATCGTTCGACGGCGAGACGACGTTCCTCCACGTCGACGGGATGCACTGTGCGACCTGTGAGTCCTTCCTCGAGCTGACCGCCGGGAAACAGGAGGGCGTCGAGGCCGCCGAGGCGAGCTACGCGACCGACACGATCCGCGTCGACTACGACCCCGAACAGGTCGACCGCGACGACCTCCCGACCGCCCTCTCCGTCGCGGGCTACACCGCGAGCGACCGGGCAGAACCGGAGCCGGAGGGTGACGACGTCGATGTGGTTCGGTTCCTCGTCGGCGGTGGGTTCTTCGGCATGATGGCGATGCTGTGGTACGTGTTGTTCCTGTACCCGACCTACTTCGGATACGAGCCGCTTCTGGATCTCGGCGGGGTGTCGGGACTCTACCTGTTCACCCAGATCTGGGTGTTCACGTCCATCGTGCTGTTTTACACCGGGTTCCCGATCCTCCGCGGGGCGTACGTGAGTCTCCGGGCGGGGCAGCCGAACATGGACCTTCTGGTGTCGCTGGCGGCGACGAGTTCGTACGCGTACAGCACGCTCGCGATGTTCCTCGGCCGGACCGACCTCTACTTCGACGTCACCATCGCCGTGATCCTCGTCGTCACCGCCGGTGGCCACTACGAGGCGATCATCAAGGAGCGCGCAACGGGCGCGCTCTCGGCGCTAACGACGGCGGCGGAGACGACCGTGAGACGTGAATCGGGTGGGACCGTCCCAACGGAGGCGGTCGAGCCGGGCGACCGGCTGCTCGTCAGGCCCGGCGAGCGGGTGCCGTTCGACGGGACCGTCGCGGACGGGA
>NZ_JBHSWW010000114.1:0-7218 GCF_042661865.1 Halorubrum tibetense | reverse complement strand
CGTCCGCGCCCCACCGGTTCACGTCGACGTCGACCTGCCCGGGCGACTGGACGGCGTCGACGAGGGTGAACGCCCCGGCGTCGTTCGCGATATCGACGAGCTCGGCCACGGGGAGCCGCGTCCCGTGCGTCCAGGTGATCGCGCTGAAACAGACGAGTCTGGCGTCCGCAACTGCCTCGGCGAACGCGTCGGTGTCGACACGCCCGGCGTCGGTTTCGACGACGCGGACCTCGACGCCTGCCGACTCCAGCTGCTTCCAGGGCAGCACGCCCGCAGGGTGTTCGAGGTCGGTCCGTACGACGACGTCGCCGGGCTCCCAGTCGATCGCGGCCGCGATCCGCCCGATCCCGTCGGTCGTGCTCTCGGTGAGCGCGATCTCGGCGGGCTCCGCCCCGACGAACGCCGCGATCCGCTCGCGGACGGCATCGTAGGTGCCGAACGCGTGGCTGTACGGGTCCGTCTCGGCGGCACCGTACTCGTGATCGGCGATGAACTCGCCAGCGGCCTCGACGACGTACTCCGGGCTCGGCCCGTGTGCGCCGTAGTTGAGGTACGCCGTCCCCTCGCCAAGTGCGGGAATGTCCGCGCGCAGCTCGCGCGGCGTCATCTCAGTCGAGCTGCGTCTCGACGGCACTCCGGAGCGTCTCTTCCGTCTGTGCGCCGACCATGCGGTTCACGAGCTCGCCGTCCGCGAACACGAGTAGCGTGGGGATCCCCTGGACGCCATACTCGCTGGCGAGCGCTTGGAACCGGTCCACGTCCACCTTGAGTACCGCCGCGTCAGTCTCGGCCGCCACCGACTCGATCGACGGTTCCATCATTTGACAGGGGCCACACCAGTCGGCGTAGAAGTCGACGAGGACGACGTCGTAGTCGGCGACGTGGCCGTCGAACGCGTCGTCGTCGTCGAGGGCTATCGGTTCGGTCGGAACGGCTTCGGTTGTCTGCGTCATCACCCGTACGTACGCCCCCGACCGTGATAACGGTTTTGGAAGTTATGTACAATACTAACGTGTGCGGTCCCGGCCCCGCATCGATGGCGGTCCGCTCAGGCCGAGACGCTGCGCGTTCGGCGCACCGCGAGCGCGCCGTGGTACAGGATAGTCGCACAGACGAACAGCGCGGAGCCGATGAGCAGCACGAAGCTCGCCCGATCGAGTACCGGCATCGCGAGCCACTCCGAGAGCTCACCCAATCCCACGGCGAGACTGGCGACGAGCAGCATGATCCCGAAGTAGATCGTCACGTCGTCCTCGTTCACGTACGCGGTCGCGCTCGACCCGATCCGCGCGCCGAGCGAGCTCCCGATCAGAAGCGCGGTGACGATCCCGAGGTCGATGACCCCGGCTCGGCCGTAGGTGAACGCGCCGACCGCGCCCGACATCAGTCCGCCGAAGAGGCTCGTCCCGACCGCGGCCGCCAGCGAGGTCCCGATCACGTAGTAGATCGCCGGCATCCGGACGAATCCGCCGCCGACACCGAGGAACCCGGAGACGAGGCCCACCCCGCCCCCAACTCCGGAGATCGTCCACAGCGAGGCCTTGCTCCCGTCGGCGAGCGTCATCATCGGAGGGAGGTTGTACGACTGGATCTTCCGGGCGATCGCCGGGACCTCGTCGTCCGTGTCCCCGTCGTCGTCCGTGTCCCCGTCGTCGTCACCCTGGTTCAGCGCGCTCCGCGTGAACAGCACGCCGATGGCGGCCAGCAGAACGACGTACGCGACGCCGACGACGACGTTCGCGATCCCCAACACCTCCAGACCGAACACGAGTCGGCTCCCGAGCTCGATCCCGACGGTGATTCCGACGAACATCAGCGCGCCGAGTCGATAGTCGACTTGGCCGGCGTCGTGGTGTTTCATCGTCGCGATCACCGCCGTCCCGAAGACGAACGCCATCGAGCTCCCGATCGCCACCGGTGCCGAATAGCCGAGGATCAACAGCGCGGGAGTGACGAGAAACGACCCACCCATCCCGAAGAAGCCGAAGAACACGCCGACCATGAACCCGAACGCGACGAACAGGACGATCAGATCCGTCCCGAGTCCGAGCAGCTCGAACGCGAGGATCGATTCGATCATCTATCGCTTCACGAGGCTGTCGAGGACGGCCGGTCCGACGGCTTCCTCGATGGTTCCGTACCCGACGTAGAGCACTATCGCTTCGAGGAGCACTATCGCGATCACTGCGAGCGCCTGTATCGACGGCGACGCACCGACGAGGATCTCGGTTCCGGTCATCGGATACCACCAGCGATGCGCTCCGTCTCACGGCGGATCACCCGATCGATAGTAGTCATGTACCTCACCGTAGCCGACGGGTTGATATAACGGTTTTGGGTCTAGTGCACAATACTATATCCGCGTGAGGGACGAGACACGATAGATAACGTCTCCATAAGTTATCAGTCGTACCTCCCCGGTCGGCCATTGCTCATGAGTGCCCCGCTTTCGTCACCGATTCAGAGAGATACGCCACGTATCGGACGGGCTCGATCGCGTTCCGTCGCGCGACGACGCCGATCAGCGACCCTGGTCCCGTCGTCGTTAGTCATGTGACTCTTGGAAGCTACTCACATGACATACACCGCCGTTCCACGACGATGGGAATCCGCGTCTGGTCATTAATACGTTCACCGTATACGGAGGTGTATGAGCCATCAGCCCGGACCATCGCATCAACGTCTCGATTCGGCGTTCAAGGCGTTCGGCGCGGTCGCGATCCTCATCGCCGTCCTGCTGTCCGCCACCGTAATCGCGGTCACTGACCCGCTCGGGGAGCTCGTTGTCGCCACCCCGGCAGTGGTCGGAACCCTGCTGTTCGGCGGGCTACTCCTTGCCGTCGGCTACGTGACGTACATGCTCCGCCGGCGATAAGCGGCCGGAACGGCGGGGAGAAACCATAACCGACTCGTCGACGACGACCCGGGCCGCCGGACGAGACGGTGCGGCCGACCTCAGCTCGATGCGGCGGCCGACCTCAGCTCGATGCGGCGGCCGACTCAGTGGCGTCGACCCCTTCGTACTTGTCCTCGAACTCCTGGATCAGCTGTCCCATCTTCGCGTACCAGTCGTTCAACATCCGCTGCATCTCCCCGGATATCTTCTCGGGATCGGTCGGCTGATACACGTGGTAGTAGCCCCCCTGATCGTAGTTGATCTGCTCTTTGTTGATGAATCCGGTCTGGAGGAGTCGCTGTACGGCTCGGTACGCGGTCGATCGTTCCCGGTCGACCGCCTCACCGATCTCGTCTATCGTCAGGGGTTCGTCGCTCTCGACGAGCACCTGAAAACACTCCCTGTCGAGCGGCTTGAGCCCGTGGAAGCATTCGAGCAATCCCTCACACTCCATGTCGCTTCGGAGCTGTTCGGCCAATGAATCGGGCATAGTATGACTCGTATGTACGAGACCTGCTAATAAAAGGCTTGTGTATAGTATACACAATTCCGCCGGATACGACGTCCCCGCCCGGACGTTCGTCGATCGGGTTACTTCCGCTCCTCCGGGTTGACCCCGGTCGAACGGCCACCGTCCAGGCAGTCGCCGAGTGTCAGACCGACCGCGGCGGGGGGACGAGGAACACGTTTCCCGTCGCGTTGGCGACCACGTCTTCGGAGACGTTACCGAGGAGCAGTCGCCGAAGCCGGCTTCGACCGCGTGAGCCGATGAGTACGGTGCTCGGGTCGTGTTCACGCTCGGCCGCGAGGATCTCTTGGGCAGGGTCACCCCGCCTGATGTCGATCCGCGCGTCGAGTCCCCACTCGTCGAGCCGCTCGATCAGTGGTTCCATCCGGGACTCGACGTCGGCGACGTCGCCGGTGTCGTCCTTCGGTGAGCGGACGTGTGTCAACGTTACCTCCCGCGTGGCGTGGCGGAGGTACTCGAACGTCTCGAAGGCGCGCTCGGCGTTCTCGGAGAAGTCGGTGGCGAACAGCGTCCGCTCGAACAGGTGTCGGCGGATCGTGTTCGGATCGTCGACGCCGCGCTCGATCCGGTCGACCAACAGTGGGACGACCGTCGTCCGGGCGAGGTTCCGCGCCGTCGACCCGATCACACGGTTCTCGAGCGGGCTCTTTCCCCGCGAGCCCACGAGGATCAGGTCGGCACCGACCGTCCCGGCGATGCCATTGATCCGGCGATGCGGGGTTCCGCGGACCACGTGGGTCTCGACCGCGAAGCCCGCGTCCGCTATCGTCGATCGATACCGCCGAAGCGCGCGTTTCCGCCGCTTCTCGAAGTCGATCCCGGGCATCCCCGAGTGGACGTTCGACGGGACGACAGTGACGAGGTGGATCCGCTCGACCCCGATCCGGCTGAGACAGTTCAACCCAGTCTCGGACTCGACCATCGTCTCGCTCGCCGTCGAGAGATCGGTCGCCAACACCGCGGACTTCCCGGTCATCGCCACGCCCCCGTGAAAGCCACCGCACGGCGGGAGGCAGTATTCCACATAAGACACAATATTATCTATGCGGATATAAAGCCCGCGGTCGGCACGGTGGGTTTCGGGACCCGGCGCGGATCCCAGCCACGGAGCGGATCCGGGCTACCGGGACAGCGGACCGTCAGTCGTCGTCGGCCGGTACTGCGGGGTTTCTATCGCCCCCAACGAGGACGCCGCGCTCGTTCGCGCGGGCCGCGACCTCCGGCCGAAACGCCCACGCGGCAGCGACGAGGATCGGGACCATCGTGAGCGCGGTGATCGCGTACCCGATATGGAGGTTCGGGAGGAACGGTGCGGCGAAGACCAACGGGTACACCACGCCGCCGACGGTTCCGACCCCGCCGACGACCCCCGCGACGCTGCCCGAGCTGTCCGGGAACATCGCCGGCACCTGTGCGAAGATCGCGCCCTCGGAGAACGCACAGGCTGTCCCCACGAGGAACGCGGCCACCACGGCGAGACGGATCTCCCCTGTCAGCCCGGCCAGCGTCATTCCGCCCATCGAAACGACGACGAACACGAGCGTGAGGAAGGTCCACTGCTCGCGATACCGGCCGGCGAACACCGGAAGTAGCGTCAGCTCTCTGCGGGCGACGAGGTCGCTCACATACCCACCGATCGGACGCAGGAGCCCCGCCGCGATCGAGAACGTGGCGGCGAACGTCGCCGCGATCACGAGGTCGCCCTCGTCGAACGCCTCCCGGTAGTACGTTCCGAGCCACCCGTTCATGGCGAGCTCCAGCCCGAACGTCATCACGTACGCCGCCGACAGCACGATCGCGCCGTACCGGGTGGCGACGAACAGGAACCCGTCGAACCCGGCGCTCTCCCGAGTCGCAGCGCGTTTCTCCGCCGACCGGGCCGGCTCCGCGAAACGGAGGTACGCCACCCCGACGACGACGGCGAGGACGCCCGTATAAAAGAACGCCGCCCGCCAGTTCGACGCGAAGATCGGCCCGGACCAGCCCTCGTCGAACACTCGTGGGAGGGTGAAGTACGCCCCGATCCCTGCTCCCGCGTTGCCGATCCCGGCGTAGATCCCTTCGGCGGTCCCGAGCTCGTCGGCCTCGAACCACTCCGAGACGTGTTGGATCCCGATGACGAACGTCACACCGGCGAGCGAAGCGACGACACGCGAGGCGATGAACACCTCGTAGCTCCACGCGAACGCGCTCACGACGGCGAAGACGCCGACCGTACACATCGTCACACAGGCGACGACGGGCGCGCCGTACCGGTCCGTGAGCGGTCCGACGACGATCCGGCCGAGCGGAACCGCGACCACCGCCGCGCTGGCGACGATTCCGAGGTCCTCAGTCGAGAGCGCGAACTCCTCGGCGATGGCTCCGGTGAACGGTGCGAACGAGAACCAGATCACGAACCCGAGGTTGAACATCGCGGTCGCCAACACGAGGTTCTTCCATTTCCCCTTCATCGGGTCTCCCCGCCGTCGGTGACCGTCCGTCGTGGAGCCAGTTCTCCCGTCGGTTCGCCCTGCTCCGACATCACCGATCCGAACGGCTTTCGGGTGCTTAGCCCCCCGTCGGATTCTCACCAGCTGGGAGTCCAGTGGGTGGTCGCCGTTCGTTCGCTGCCCGTCTGCCCACTGTCCGTCCGCCTGCCGCCGACAGGTTCAATCACACACCGACAGTACCCACACACGATGTCGGACGGAACCGGGGACGGGGTGCCCACACGGACGACTTGTGCCCGCTGTGCGGTCGGGTGCGGGCTCCGAACGACCGCCGTGTCCACCGACGACCTCCGCGAAACGTCCCCTTCGATCCGCGTGACCGGCGACCCCGAACACCCCGTCAGTCGCGGGCGCGCTTGTCGACGCGGGATCGAGGAGACCGCCGGGTCTCGATCGGGTGCCGACCGGTTACGTCGTCCGCTGATCCGTCGGAACGGCGACCTGACCCCAGTCCCGTGGGAGGTCGCCCTCGACGCCGTCGCGGCTCGGTTCCGTCCACGGCTCGATACGAAGCCGGACCGGATCGGCGTGTTCGGCTCCGGACAGACGACGACCGAGGCGGCGTATCTGCTGGGCAAGACCGCCCGCGGCGCGATCGGGACCCGCAACTACGACGCCAACACGACGCTGTGTATGGCGTCGGCGGTGACGGCTTACCGCGACGCGTTCGGGGCGGACGCTCCGCCGCCCACCTACGCCGATGTTCCCCGGGCGAACACGCACGTGGTTTGGGGTGCGAACCCCGCCGTCGCCCATCCAGTCCTCTTCTCGTGGATCCGTGAGAGCGCCGCGGACGACGGAAGCGAGCTGATCGTCGTCGACCCGGTGCGGACCCGGACGGCAGACGCCGCCGACCGTCTCGTCCAACTCGACCCGGACGCTGACGTCGCGCTCGCTCGGGCCGTCCTCGCCACGGTCGTCGCGCGCGGTGACGTGGCAGACGACTTCGTCGAGGCGCACACGGCCGGTTTCGCGGCGCTTCGCGACCGACTCCCGGACCCGAGAACGGCGGCCGAGACGGCGGGCGTCGATCCCGAATCGGTCGCGCACATCGCGGACGCCCTGACCCACCCTACCCTCGTCTACTGGGGGATGGGGATCAACCAGTCGGTTCAGGGGACGGCAGCCGCACGCGCGCTCATCGATCTCTGTCTCGCCACCGGGAATCTCGGCCCGGGAACGGGCCCGTTCTCGTTGACCGGGCAGGCGAACTCGATGGGGGCCCGACTCGGCGCGTCGAAGGGTAGCTGGCCCGGGGGTGCGGCGTTCGACGACCCCTCCGCTCGGCGGCGCGTCGCGAC
>NZ_JBHSWW010000113.1:0-7431 GCF_042661865.1 Halorubrum tibetense | reverse complement strand
CGACGCCCGGCCCGCCAGCGAGCACGACGACACGGCCCTCGCCGTCGTAGTGCTGGTCGCCGAACGGCCCCGCAAGCGTCATCTCGACGCCGGGTTCGACGGCCGCGAGGAACGCGGAGAACTCGCCGCCCTCTTCGGGGTCGATACCGACCGTGACCTCGAACGTCTCGCCGACGGTCGGCGAGGAGAGGGTGTAGAATCTGGCGACGTGTTCACCGTCGATCTCGGTGCCGAGCTTGACGAACTGCCCGGGTTCGGCCGTGAGCCCCTCGGGCGTCTCGAACCGGATCGCGTACGTGTCCGGTCCGACCTCGTCGACCGCAGTAACCGCGACTGTCGCGTCCATACCGCCGATCCGGCCTTCGGACACAAACGTGTTCCCGTCCCGGCGGGGCGGGCAGGCGGCCGGACGGCGACCGATTCCGCTGAGCGGAGGGCGGGCCTGCCGAGCAACGCGCCGTTCCGCCGATCGGAGCGCTGATCCACGGGGATATCGACGAACGTCGAAAACAGCTGCGACGCGTGGCTTCGATCGTGCGGAGATCGGTGTACGTTTGCCCAATTTAAAACGGTTATTTTGGGTATACACCGCCTATAATCCGTCAATATTCGCGAGTAGTTGTATACTCGTCCAAAAATACGGCGGTGGCTCCTTCCAGAAGCCTTTTGATTAGTCCCGAAAAACCATCGACATAGTATGGTTGCGGACTTCAACTGGGCCGTCGGCGGAGAGGCCGGCGACGGCATCGACTCGACGGGCAAGATCTTCGCGCAGGCCCTCTCACGCTCGGGTCGACACGTGTTCACGTCGAAGGACTTCGCCTCCCGGATCCGCGGTGGGTACACCGCGTACAAGGTGCGGACCTCCGTCGACAAGGTACAGAGCGTCGTGGACAGACTCGACGTGCTCATCGCGTTGACCCCCCGGACGATCGAGGAGAACCTCGACGAGCTCCACGACGGGTCCGTGATCATCTACGACGGCGAGCGCACGACGATGCAGAACGTCGAGATCCCCGGCGAGATGGTCGGTATCGACGTGCCGCTCAAGCGGTTGGCCGAGGAGGCCGGCGGGGCGATCATGCGGAACGTCGTCGCGCTCGGCGCCGCGTGTGAGGTCGCCGAGTTCCCCATCGAGAACCTCGACTCCGCGCTGGAGAAGCGGTTCGGCGACAAGGGACAGAAGCTCGTCGACAACAACAAGGAGGCGGCCCGCGCGGGCCAGTCGTACGTCGCCGAGGAGTACGACCACGAGTTCGACTACGACCTCGAAACGACCGACAACGACTACGTCCTCCTCAACGGCGACGAGGCGATCGGGATGGGGGCCATCGCGGCCGGCTGTCGGTTCTACGCCGGCTACCCGATCACGCCCGCGACGGACGTGATGACGTATCTGACAGGCCGTATCGAACAGTACGGCGGCCACGTCGTTCAGGCGGAAGACGAGCTCTCCGCGATCAACATGGCGCTCGGAGCGGCCCGGGGCGGCGCACGCGCGATGACGGCCACCTCCGGTCCGGGGATCGACCTGATGACCGAGACGTTCGGGCTGATCGCCACCTCGGAGACGCCGCTCGTCATCTGTAACGTGATGCGTTCCGGCCCGTCGACCGGGATGCCGACGAAACAGGAGCAGGGCGACCTGAACCACATGCTGTACGGCGGGCACGGCGAGATCCCGCGGTTCGTCCTCGCACCGACGACGGTCGCGGAGTGTTTCTGGAAAACCGTCGAGGCGTTCAATCTCGCCGAGAAGTACCAGATCCCGGTGTATCTCACTGCCGACCTCTCGATGGCGGTCACCGAAGAGACGTTCACGCCGGAGACGTTCGACATGGACGAGGTGGAGATCGATCGAGGGTTCGTCGTCGACGAGGCCGAGGTCGACGATCACCTGAGCGAGTCGGGCGGCTTCCAACCGCACGAGCTCACCGAGGACGGCATCTCGCCGCGAGCGTTCCCCGGAACCGCCGACGGCGCACACATGTCCACGGGCCTTGAGCACGACGAGCAGGGCCGGCGAACCGAGGACACGGAGATGCGCGTCGAGCAGGTCGACAAGCGGAACCGGAAGGTCGAGACGGCCGAGGCCCGTGAAGACTGGAGTCCGCGCGAGTTCGGTGACGCCGATGCGGAGAACCTCGTGATCACGTGGGGCTCGAACGAGGGCGCGCTCGTCGAGGCGCTCGACCTCCTCAAGGACGACGGGATCGACGTACGGGTGTTGTCGGTGCCGTACGTGTTCCCGCGACCCGACCTCAGCGACGCCGTGGACACGGCGGAGAACGTGGTCGTCGTGGAGTGTAACGAGACCGGGCAGTTCGCGGACATCGTCGAACACGACGTCCTCGAACGCGTCGACCGGGTGAACAAGTACACCGGCGTGCGGTTCAAGGCGGACGAGCTCGCAGACGAGATCGAGGCGACCCTCGCGGCGGGGGTGGAGGCGTAACCATGAGTTCAGACATTAGATTCACCGACTTCAAATCGGACAAGCAGCCGACGTGGTGTCCGGGCTGTGGCGACTTCGGCACGATGAACGGGATGATGAAGGCGCTCGCGGAGACGGGGAACGACCCCGACAACACCTTCGTCGTCGCCGGTATCGGCTGTTCCGGCAAGATCGGGACGTACATGCACAGCTACGCGCTTCACGGCGTCCACGGCCGAGCGCTCCCGGTCGGCACCGGCGTCAAAATGGCTCGACCCGACATCGAAGTGATGGTCGCAGGCGGCGACGGGGACGGCTACTCTATCGGTGCGGGCCACTTCGTTCACGCGGTGCGGCGCAACGTCGATATGACGTACGTCGTGATGGACAACCGGATCTACGGGCTCACCAAGGGGCAGGCATCGCCGACCTCGCGTGAGGACTTCGAGACGTCGACGACCCCGAACGGGCCGAAGCAACCCCCCGTCAACCCGCACGCGCTGGCGCTCGCGTCGGGCGCGACGTTCATCGCCCAGTCGTTCTCCTCGGACGCACTGCGTCACCAGGAGATCATTCAAAAGGCAGTCGAACACGACGGGTTCGGCTTCGTCAACGTGTACTCGCCGTGCGTGACGTTCAACGACGTCGACACGTACGACTACTTCCGCGACTCGCTCGTCGACCTGCAGGACGAGGACCACGACCCGTCCGATCGCGACGCCGCGAAGGACGTCATTCTCGATTCGGACAAGGAGTATCAGGGCGTCGTCTATCAGGACGAGGAGTCGGTTCCGTACCACGAGCAGCACGGCGTCGACGAGGACATGTCCGTGATCCCCGACGGTGCGCCCGAGGGCGCGACCGATCTGGTCCGCGAGTTCTACTGAGACGCAAGCGTCGTTTTCCGGCCGGTTCGATCGTCGAGTAGCGCCGCGTCGACCGGGGGTTTCGCGGCCGAATCCCGACCTTCATGCGACGCCAAAATCCGTCGACGGCGAGCGTCTCGCGCCGATATCCGTTCCGTTCCGGCAAGTCTAATTACACGGATCCGTATGTAACGTGTATGTCCGATCGCTACGACGTCGCCATCGCCGGTGCCGGCCCGGCGGGCGCACAGTGTGCCCGCGATCTGGCGGCCCGTGACTACGACGTCGTCGTACTCGAAACCGAATCGGAGGCGGAGTTCCCGCGACAGAGCAACAAGTCCACCGCCGGGACGTTCCCCTCTATGATGGCGTCGTTCGGGATCCCCGACGACGTCGTGATGTCGTTCACCGACGACGTGGTGTTGGAGTCGCCCTCCGACTACTACGAGTCCTACCAGCCGGGAGCGGTACTGGAGTTCGCGGATTTCAAGCGGTTCCTCGTGGAGGACGGCCGCGAATCCGGCGCTGAGTACCGGTTCGACGCGCGTGTCTCCCGGCCGATCCTGGGCGACGACGGGACCATCGAGGGCGTCAAATACGCCGGCGACGAGGAGGTGTACGCCGATATCGTCGTCGATGCTACGGGGCCCGCCGCGCCGATCGCGCAGGCGCTCGACGTCGTCGACCTCGAACGCGAGAACCAAGCGATCGGGATCGAGTACGAGATGGAGGGTGTCGACCTCGACCATCCCGAGTTCGCCGACCTGCGCCGCTCGATGATGCTCCGGTTGGACCACGACATCGCTCCGGGCGGCTACTCGTGGATCTTCGCCACGGGCGAGACGTCCGCGAAGGTCGGGATCTGTTACATCCAGAACGATCGGCACCGCGAGTTCGCGAAGGAGGGGCAGACCGTCGACGGCTACCTCGAGGACTGGATCGAGAACGACCCGCGGTTCGCGGACGCCGAGGTGCTGGAGGGGAAGGTCCACCGGGGCTCCGCACACATCCAGCGGCCCGGCCGGATGCACACGGACGGGTTCCTCGCCATCGGCGACACCGTGCCGACGATCGACCCGCTGTGGGGCGAGGGGATACACAAGGGGATGAAGTCCGCGCGGGCGGCCGCGGCCACTATCGACCGGTGTCTCACCGATGCCGACCGGCCGACGGACGCCGAGAGCCTCGCGCTGTACGACCAGCTCTGGCACGAGGAGGTCGCCCCGCGGATGAACGCGCGGCTGCTGCTGACGGAGCTGTTGTATCTCGCGCCGAACGAGCGCTACGACCGGCTGATGCGTGACCTCCGCCGGACCGACGACGACACGCTCGCGAAAGCCAACCGCGGCGAGAAACGAGCGATGGCGAAGCTGATCCATCTGGACGACCTCCCGCTGTTAGCCAAGTACGCGCGCGAACGGCTGGCGTAAGCGGTTGGGATCGAACCGTCCCCGATCCGTTTTTGACCACCCGACTCCCATGGTCGTTCATGCTCGATTACGTGGGGCTGGAGTCGGATCTCGACGAGGAGGAGCGGCTGATCCGGGACACGGCCCGGGAGTTCGTCGAGGACCGCGTTCGACCGGAGATCGGTGACCACTTCCAAGAGGGGACGTTCCCGACGGAGATCATCCCTGAGCTGGGCGAGATGGGGTTTTTCGCACCCAACCTCGACGGCTACGGCCTGCCGAACGTCTCCGAGACGGCGTACGGGCTGTTGATGCAGGAGCTGGAGGCGTGTGACTCCGGGCTCCGGTCGATGGCGAGCGTTCAGGGCGCGCTCGTGATGTACCCGATCCACGCGTTCGGGAGCGACGACCAGAAGGAACACTGGCTCCCCGCGCTCGGCGAGGGTGAGGCGGTCGGCTGCTTCGGACTAACGGAGCCCGAGCACGGGTCGAACCCGTCGGCGATGGAAACGCGTGCCGAAGCGGACGGCGACGAGTACGTGTTGAACGGCTCGAAGACCTGGATCACGAACTCCCCGATCGCCGATGTCGCGGTCGTATGGGCGCGCGAGACGTCCGCCGAGGGCAGCCCCGTCCGTGGGTTCCTCGTCGAGACGGACCGCGACGGCGTGACGACGAACGAGATCCACGACAAGCTCTCGCTTCGCGCGTCGATCACCGGCGAGATCAGCCTTCAGAACGTCCGGATCCCCGCCGAGAACCGACTCCCGGGCGTGGAGGGGATGAAGGGGCCGCTCTCGTGTCTCACGCAGGCCCGCTACGGGATCGCGTGGGGGGCGGTCGGCGCGGCTCGCGACTGCTTCGAGCAGGCGCGGGAGTACGCGCTCGATCGCGACCAGTTCGGCGGGCCGATCGCTCGGTTCCAACTCCAACAGGAGAAGCTCGCGGAGATGGCGACACAGATCACGACCGCGCAGCTGCTCGCGTATCGGTTGGCGGAGCTGAAAGAGCGCGGCGACCTCCGGCCACAACACGTCTCGATGGCGAAACGCAACAACGTCCGGATGGCCCGCGACCAGTCGCGGATCGCCCGCGAGATGCTCGGTGGCAACGGGATCACCACCGACTACTCCCCGATGCGTCACATGGCGAACCTGGAGACGGTGTACACCTACGAGGGCACCCACGACATCCACAGCCTGATCCTCGGAGAGGACCTCACCGGGATCGCCGCGTTCGAGTAGTGCGGGTTCGAGTCGCGCGGGTTCGAATCGCGCGGCGTCGGCCGTAGAGTGTCGGCCGTACGGCGTCGACTACTTATATACTCCTTTGCGAGTCGCTGTCGACTACTTATATACTCCTTCGACGACGCTCGCTCGTCGTTCGCGTTCAGCCGCACGAGTCTCACCTATCACTTATATACTCGTTCGGGCCGCCACTGACCGGAACGGCACCGTCCGGAACGGACGCGTTTTTACGCGCTACGCCCGTCCTGTCGGTATGGACTGCCGGCAGTGTGGGACGCCCCTCGAGAAGCCCGGGGACTACTGTCTCACCTGCAACACGGCGAACAGCGACGCGGTCGTCGTCGAGTTCGACCCGGATCGCGCCGAGCTCACGATGCTCGACGAGGACGAGGTGGTCGGTCACACCGCCGTAACGACCCGCCCGGAGAACGACAGGGAGCTGAGCCAGATACAGCTCCGCAACTTCGCTGGGCGCGTCGCCGACGAGGTCCGCCGCAAGCGCCCCGAAACGGTGTACGCGGCGGGCGAGCGCGACCCTCTCCGCGAGACGCGCGCGCAGCTCCACCACGAGTTCTACCGCGTGCCGGACGCCGACCGGAAGGGGTCAAACGCCGGCCGCGACAATGCGAACCGGAAGGAGACGAACGGAACGGGGGCAAACGGGACGGGACCGGACGGGTGGGCGGCCGCCGAGAGCGACGTGGTTCGATGGGTGCTCGACCGGCGGGGCGACCGCGCGTTAGAGGTGGTCGAGACCCCGCCACGCGAGAAGATCGGCGGTTCCCACTCGACGCTCATCGGCGATCGAAAGGGGCGGAAAGCCGTCCAGACGGTCGCCGCCCATCCGCACGTCAAGAAGATCGTTCCCGGTCCGATCGACGCCGGCGGGACCGGGTCCCGAACCGGCCTCCGGGCGAAGGCGACCCGCGCGGGCACGAACGGTAACGTCAGGCTCCTCTTGCGGGACGGCTCCAGCGTACAGGAGAACCGGATCGTCACGACCGCGATGGACCGCGAGACCGGCGAGCGTGTCCGCGCCGACCTCAACGAGGCCCTTCGGGACGCGGAGCTACAGGACGTCTAAGCCGGCGGCCTGTCGCCCCGTGTCCCGTGCTCAGTCGTCCGCCCCGGCTTCGGGCCCCGTCTCGGCCGCACACCGGTTCGGCCCGAGCTCCAGTTCGATCGCCGAGACCTCGTCCGGGGGCGACTCGACGCCGCGGTTCGCCGCGATCACCGATTCGTAGTTCGGGGGTTTCTCCGGGAGCGTCGCCGTGATCCGCTCGACGAACGACGCCCGGTCCCGGTCAAGCACGTCGATCCCCGTGCGAGCCTCGCCGACCGTGGTCGCCACGGGCTCGCCCGGCGTCACGTCGCCGGTCGTCCCGTCGTTCGCGACCGAGAAGTGCCCGGGCAGCACCACCGCGTCGTCCGGTTCGGCGAGCAGCGTGCCGTGAAGCGAGTCGTACAGCCGCTCC
>NZ_JBHSWW010000112.1:0-7452 GCF_042661865.1 Halorubrum tibetense | reverse complement strand
GCCGCGACCGCGGCGTACGGGATCGGCGTTCGACTGATGTCCGTCTCGTGGTCGGTCGCGGGCGCGGTCGGGCAGGCGACGGCGACGGGCGTCGGACAGAACCTCGGCGCGAACGCTCCCGATCGTGCGGCGGCAGTCACCCGTGCCGCCACCGCGGGAACGATGCTCCTCCTTGCCGTCGCTGGCGGGTTGGTTTGGCTGTTCCCCGCGGCCGCCATGGGCGTCTTCGTCGACGACCCCGAGACGATCGCCGAGGGTGTCGTCTTCCTCCGGATCGTCGCACTCTCCTGGGCGTTCTTCGGCGGGCTCATGGTGATCCAGGGCGGGTTCCGCGGCGCGGGGAACACCGGGATCGCGATGGTGCTCTCGATGCTCTCGCGATGGGTGTTCAGGATCCCGCTGGCCGCGCTGCTGGCGTTCGGGGCGGTGAGCGTCACGTTCGGCGGGGTCGAAGTCGGTCCGATCGCGGTCCCGGAGATAGCGCTGGGGTACACCGGACTCGACTGGGGCGTCGCGGGGCTCTGGTGGGCGTACGCGGCCGCCGCAGTCGCCTCGTTCGTCGTCGGCGTTGCGTGGTTCCTCAGGGGGACGTGGCGAGAGGGCGTGATCGAGGACGACGAGGAAGCGGCGGAGAAGGGGTCCGTCGCGGGCACGACGGACGACTGAGCACGCCGCGGTGACCTATTTAAACCCTCAGGAGGAGAGACGCTCTGTCCCGTTTTCGGTCAGTGGCAGTTCGAGGGTGGATTTCGGGCGTCGGTATCGCAACACGTGCGATCGGATGTTTATAAGTGAACGAGCGGTGTCGCGTTCAGTCGAACTCGGTGACGACTTCGATCCCGTCGACGCCGTACCCGTCCATGGCCGCGAGGCGGTCCGAAACCTCCGAGAGGGCCAGCTCGCGGCTGACGAGGTCTCCCGGGTCGATCCCGGTCGCCTCGATGAGATCGAAGAGGGCGTCGTAGTTACTCGGCGGCATCCCGCGCGAGCCGACGAACGACACCTCCCAGCGCGTCATCCGGTCCGTCGGCAACGAGACCTCGCCGCGTTCGGCGTCCGTCGTCAGGCCGATCTGGACGTGCGTGCCCCGTGGACGGACCGAGCGCACCGAGTTCCGACACGTCTCGGCGATTCCGAGCGCATCGACGGAGATGTCGACGCCGCCATCCGTGAGTTCGCGGATCCGGTTGGGAACTGACGCGTCGACGTCGTTGGCGTTGGCGTCGGCGTCGTTGGCGTCGGCGTCGTTGGCGTCGGCGTCGTTAGCGTCGGCGTCGTTAGCGTCGTCAGTGCCGTCGCTGATAGAATCGCCGTCGTCGGCCGAATGTGGGGAAACGAGCTCGTCGGCACCGAGCGCGGCGGCCCGGTCCAGCGCGTCGTCGTCGATGTCGACTGCGACGACATGGGCCCCGAGCGCACGTCCGATCTGGACCGCGGAGAGCCCGACACCACCACACCCGTGGACCGCGAGACTCTCGCCCGCGGCCAGTTCGGCACGCTCGGCGAGCGCGTGATACGCGGTCATGTATCGACAGCCGAGCGCCGCCGCGTCGCGTGCGGAGAGCCATGACGGTCGTTCGACGAGATTGTAGTCGGCGTTCGGGACGGCGACCCGTTCCGCGAACGCGCCGGGGGTATCGGATTCGAACCCGAGCGCCCGGCCGTCCGAACACACGTTCCCGTATCCTTGCCGACAGTACTCACAGGTTCCATCGCCGAGCGAGAAGGGAACGACGACGCGATCGCCGGGCGCGAACCGTTCGACGGCTTCGCCGACGGCGACGACCTCCCCCGCGGGTTCGTGGCCGAGGATCTGTCCCCGAGGGACCCTATCGTCCGCCCATTCGCCGTGGCCCTTCCACGCGTGCCAGTCGCTCCGACAGACCCCACAGGCCTCGACGCGAACGACGACGCCGTCCCGATCCGGATCGGGGTCCGGCACGTCCCGAAGGGTCAGCGGTTCCCCGTGCTCCCGAAGCACTGCGGCGTGCATGTCCGTCGATTCGACCGGTCGCATGAAAGAGGTATGCCCTCCGAAACGACCCGATGCGTTCGGGGAGCACGGCGAGACGGATCGGACGGACCCGTGTCGAGGGGACGAACAAACCCGTGTCGAGGGGACGAACAAACCCGAGTTCCGATGAACCGTCACCGTCCTCGCTCAGCGGTTTTCTTTCGCGATCTCAAGGGAGATGAAGAACCCGAAGTACGCAGGGATCCCAGTCAGCATGAACATGTAGTACGCCCAGGTCGGCGCGTCGACGAAGACGAAATCGAACAGCAGCGAGACGAGCGTCACCCACGCGAGCGCGAACACGAGGTCGTGAAACATACCAGTGCGGTTCTCGGAGACGTGCGAGCGGAGGCGATCCGCGATGCTCGGGTCGGGATCGTCCGCCTCCGGTGTGTTCGTGTCGGTCATGAGCGTGTCTCGGGGCGAGACAGGGTCGGTCTTTCGGGATCGGTTCGGGTGTTCGAGGTGAGGGGCTCGCTACCGCCCCTCGACGTAGTCGACGACGAACACCGGGACGTGTGTCGACCGGAGGGTGCGCTCCGTGACGCTGCCCAGCAACGCGCGACGGACGCCGGAGCGACCGTGGCTCCCCATCACGATGAGGTCGATGTCGTTGTTCCGTGCGTAGTTGGCGATCACGTCGTGGGGCTGACCGCCCGCGTGTCGTTCGACGAACTCGAGTCCCGCTTCCTCGGCCCGATCTCGGACGAAATCGGTCGCTTCCGCGGCGTCCTCGGCGAGTTCGGTCATCTCGCCGAACTTCCCCTGACGGATCCGGTCTACTTGCTCGGTCCCGAGACTGTACGCGACCATGTCCGTATCGGCCACGAACAGGGCATGCACTTCCGCGCCGTACTTTTCGGCCAGATCGATCGCGTGGTGGACCGCGTTGTTCGCCACGTCGCTGCCGTCGGTCGGAACGAGTATCTTGTCGTACATGATCAGTCGTCCGCGGGTGCGTCGTCGATCTTCTCGGAAACGACCTGTGCGGCCGTCTTGTCCTTCGGCATCGGTTCAGGGCTGTGACACTGGCGGACCATCCGCTTGGTCCGCAGCGGCGGCTCGTCGGTGACGTACGAGACGAAGATCGTGATCGCGAACACGAGCGGCACGCCGATCAGTCCGGACCCAACCGCGGGCATCCACGTCTCGAGGAACCCGATCCCCAGACCCGCCCCCCCGTTGACCAGCCCGAATTGGCCCTCGTTGAACATGGGGATGAACCAAATGACGATCCCGCTCGTCATGCCGGCGAGCGCGCCCGGACGGTTCGTGTTCTCCCACCAGAGCCCGAGGAAGAACATCGGGAACAACACGATCGCGGCCAGCGAGAACGCGAAGGAGACGAGCGCGGCGATCGGTGCCTGCGGGTTGAGTGCGAACAGGATCGTCAAGAGTCCGATCCCGACGATGCTCAGCCGACCGACGAGCACCTGCTGGCGCTGGGTCGCGTCCTCGTTGATGATGTTCGCGTAGATGTCGTGGGAGATCGCCGACGAGGCGGCGATGAACAGCCCCGCCGTCGTCGCGACGGCGGCCGCGATGCCGCCCGCGGCAACGAACCCGACCAGCCACGTCGGGAGGTTCGCGAGCTGGGCGGCGAGCACGACGATGACGTCGGCTGCGGCCTCGCTCATACCTGGATCACCGTACGTCGGGCCGAACGGCGAGTTGGTGTACAGGTCGGTCCCGAACGCCGCGAACGCGGGCGCGGAGAGGTACAGCACGGCGATGAAGAACAACCCCCAGGTGCAGGACCACCGGGCGGTCCGCTCGTTCTCGACGGTGTAGAACCGGACGAGCACGTGTGGCAGCCCACAGGTGCCGAACGCGAGGCTGAAACAGGTCGCGATCCAGAGGTAGTAGCTGCCGCCGGCGAACGGTGCGGAGAACTCGGTGCTCAGCTCGCTTATCAACATCCCGTACTCGATCTGCGGGAGGATCGTCGAGTACCCGGCCGACCATCCCGTGGCCAGCAGGCCGATGAGGAACGCGCCGATGAGGATGACGTACTGGAGCGCCATGTTCTTCGTCGCACCGAGCATCCCTGAGAGGGTGAGGTACGCGATGGTGACGAGCATGAACAGCACCATCATCGCCTGGTAGGCGCTGAGTCCCGGCAGGGCGATCACGTTGTTGATATCGCCGAGGACGTACATCCCGACGAGGCCCATGCCGCGCGCCTGTCCGAGCGCGTAGACGAACCCGATAAGGAACGTCGTGATCGCCGCGAGCGCGCGGGCGGTGTCGGAGTTGAACCGGTCGCCCACGAAGTCGGGCGCGGTGTACTTCCCGAACCGCCGCATCTGCGCGGCCATGAAGATGAGCAGCACGAAGTACCCCGTCGTCCAGCCGACGACGTACGCGAGCCCGTACACGCCGGAAAGAGCGATGAGGGCCGCCATCCCGAGGTACGACGCTGCGGACATCCAGTTCGCACCGATCGCCATCCCGTTCTCGATGTTCCCGATCGAGCGTCCGGCGACCCACATGTCGTCGGTGTCGGCGACCTTGAACGCGAACCCGACCGCGAGGAACAGCGCCATCATTGAGACGACGATGACACCTGGAACGAGCTTGAATCCGATGTCGAGTCCCTCCGGAAGCAGTTCGTCGGCCTGCATGAGGACGGCCGTGGGAGTCACTCCTCGACACCCCCGTCAGCGGCCGCCGCGGCGTCCGTGTCGCCACCTGCGGCCCGCGCCTCGTTGTCGACCTGCTCGATCCCGTACTTCTCGTCGATCGCGTCCCGCTTTTTCGCGTACCACACCGAAAGCAGCAGGGCGGCCGTCGGACCGCCGATAGCGATCGAGAAGTAGTGGAACGGGAACCCGATCACCGGCATCGCGGTCGTCATCAGGTCGGGCGCGATTCGGGTCGCCGTGATCGGCCCGAACGTGGTGACAACCCAGACGGCGAAGCCGATCCAGATCACCCGAAGGTGGTCCTTCATAAACGGCGTCGCCGGATTCAAGAGGTTGATCTCCACTTCGAGGTAGTCCATCTCCTGTTCTCGTTGCACGTCGCTGGCACCGCCGTCGGTCCGGAGGCGCTCGTCGTCCTCGTGGTGGCTTCCCACGGAAGCCGACTGTGAGTTGTTGTCTGTCATGGATCGTGTGTTGGCTGATCTCGTGTCGATTCGAGTGGTTTCGACTCGTCTCGTAACGGAACGTTTCGATCGGACGGGATGAAATCGGGACCGCCGACTGGAGTGTCCCTGGCCCGCCGGTCAGTTACCTACCTGCTTCTGGATATCGTCGACGATCTCGGGGTTCCGAAGCGTGCTGGTGTTCCCGATCTCCTCGCCGTCCGCGATGTTCTCCAAGAGTCGGCGCATGATCTTCCCGGACCGAGTCTTCGGGAGGTCGGGTGTGAACACGACTTGTTCCGGCCGCGCGATCGGTCCGATCGCGTCCTCGACGCCGGCGATGATCCGCTCACGCAGGTCGTCGTCCCCCTCGTAGCCGTCCTCGGTGATGACGTACGCGTACACGGCCTCGCCTTTGATGTCGTGGTTCCCGCCCACGACCGCCGCCTCGGCGACTCCCTCGACGCCGACGATGGCCGACTCGATCTCCATGGTTCCGAGTCGATGGCCGGAAACGTTGATCACGTCGTCGACCCGTCCGAGCACGGTGATGTAGCCGTCCTCGTCGATCTTCGCGCCGTCCTCCGGGAAGTACACCCAGTCGTCGGGATCGTCGCTGTCCGTGTCGGAGTACTCCGCCCAGTACTCGTTGATGAACCGCTCGTCGTTGCGGTACAGCGTGCGGAGCATACCGGGCCACGGCTTGTTGACCGTGAGATAGCCGGCCTGTCCGGGCTCGACCTCCTCGCCCATCGTGTCGACGATCCGGACGTCGACGCCGGGCAGCGGCGGGCCGGCCGCCCCGGGTTTCATGTCCTTGAGTCCAGGGAGCGTGGTGATCATCATTCCGCCGGTCTCCGTCTGCCACCACGTGTCGACGACGGGACACTCCTCGTCGCCGATGTGTGTGTAGTACCACTTCCACGCGCGCGGATTGATCGGCTCGCCGACCGTCCCGAGCAGCCGCAGCGAGGAGAGGTCGTGCCGGTCGGGGAACTCCGTGCCCCACTTCATGAACGCCCGGATCGCGGTCGGGGCCGTGTACAGCTGGGTCGCGTCGTACTCGTCGACGATCTCCCACAGCCGGTCCTGTTCGGGATGGTCCGGCGTCCCCTCGTACATCATCGTGGTCGTGCCGAGCGCGAGCGGGCCGTAGACGATGTACGAGTGGCCGGTTATCCAGCCGATGTCGGCCGAACAGAAGTACGTGTCTTCCGGCTTGATGTCGAGGACCGCCTGTGAGGTCCACGACACCCACGAGAGGTAGCCGCCCGTCGTGTGTTTCACGCCCTTCGGCTTCCCCGTCGTGCCGGAGGTGTACATCAGGAACAGCATGTCCTCCGCGTCGCGAGTGACCGGGTCGACGTCCGCGCCGGCGTGTTCCTCGACCAGCGTGTCGTAATCGAGCTGGTCGTCCCCGAGGTCGTGACCGAAGTCGTCGTCGTTGGGACCGAGGCGGTCGACGACGACCGTCGTCGTCTCCCCCTCGACGCCCGCGAGTCCCTCGTTCGCCTTGTCGAGGTGGTCGAGCGGGTCGCCGCGGCGGTAGTAGCCGTCACAGGTGACGAGGTACTCGGAGTCCGCCGCGTTCATCCGCGTCGCGAGCGCGTCCGCGGAGAAGCCGGCGAACACGACGCTATGGGGCGCGCCGATCCGGGCACAGGCCAACATCGCCACCGGCAGCTCCGGGATCATCGGCATGTACATGGTGACGACATCGTCCTCCTCGACGCCCTGTGCGCGCAGCGCGGCCGCGAACTCGTTCACTTCGCGATGGAGCTGCTCGTAGGTGTACGTCCGGTTCGCCTCGTCGACCGGCTCGCCCACCCACTCGATGGCGACCTCGTCGCCGCGGTCCTCGAGGTGACGGTCCAGACAGTTCGCGGAGGCGTTCAGCTCCCCATCGGTGAACCACTCGAAAAATGGCGGGTTCGAGTCGTCGAGCACTTGGTCGTAGTCGGTCTCCCAGTCGAGGAGCTCGGCCGCGGCCTCCCAACACTCGGGCCAGTTCTCCTCGAACTCCTCGTACACGTCGGGATCGGTGACGTTCGCGCCCGATACGAACGAGTCGGACGGCTCGAACACCTCCCCCTCCGCGAGTCTCGCTTCCAGTTGACCGTCTTCGGCTGTCATGTGTACGGTCATACACAGCGAACACCCCCACATAAACAACCACCCTAAATACGAAAAACCATGAAGGATCCGCTTCGATCCGTAGGGTTCTACGACCGGGTCGTCCGCAGTTCGGCCTCGAGTACGTGTTTAGCCCGGGCTGATTTCGTCACTGTCTCGTAGATAGAGACACGCGGGGGACACATGGTCCGTCAGCAGGAATCGGGAATGCCTTCTC
>NZ_JBHSWW010000111.1:0-7499 GCF_042661865.1 Halorubrum tibetense | reverse complement strand
GCGCGGCCCCGTCCGGCGGGAGCCGCGACGGCCGCCACGCATCGCGCCGGCAACGTGCCGGAACCGTTACCACGCAGCCACACACGTATCCACACAACCGAATGCGACTCCCGGAACGACAGCTCGCGGTCCTCGAAGCCGCGAGCGCGACGGACGAACGGACGATAGACGACCTCGCGGCCGAGACGGGGTTGAAACCCGAGACGGTCACCGGCGCGGCGTTCGACCTCCGCGACGAGGGCCTCGTCGAGGTATCGGAGACGACCGTCGATGTCGCGACCCTCTCCGACGAGGGGCGCGAATACCTCGACGAGAGTCTCCCCGAGACTCGCCTCTTCCGCGCCGCGCTCGACGCGGGCGCGGCGGACGACCCCGTCTCGATGGGCGAGGCAATCGGCCGTGCCGACCTCGCCGGCCCCGAGGTCGACATCGCGTTAGCGAACTTCCCGCGGAAAGGGTTCGGCTCGGTCGACTCGGGCGAGCTGACGATCGACCCGTCGGTCGATCCCGACGACGACCCCGAGGTGACGGCGCTGGCGGCGCTCGGCGACGACGCCAACGGCGATGTAGCCGACATCGATCTAGCCGACATCGACGTCGACGACGACGTCCTCGACCGACTCGCCTCGCGCGGGCTGGTCGAGATCACGGAACGGACCACCCGATCGGTCACGCTGACTGACGAGGGCGTCACGGCGCTGATGGAGGGCGTCGAGGCCGCGGAGACGGTCGGGCAGGTCACCCCGGAGCTGATCGCCAGCGGCGAGTGGCGCGACGTCGAGTTCAGCGAGTACGACGTGACCGCCGACGCCCCCGCGGTCGGCGGCGGTCGAAAGCACGTGCTTCGGCGGACCGCGGACCGGGTGAAGGACGTGCTCGTCGGGATGGGGTTTCAGGAGATGGAGGGCCCCCACGCCGACAGCGACTTCTGGATCAACGACTGCCTGTTCATGCCGCAGGACCACCCGGCTCGGACCCACTGGGACCGGTTCGCGCTCGACGTGCCGCCGATGGACGACATCCCCGAACAGCTCATCGAGCGGGTCGAGTCGGCGCATCGCGACGGGTACGGTGCGGACGGTGACGGCTACCACTCCCCGTGGTCCGAGGCGTTCGCTCGGGAGGTGGCGCTGCGCGGGCACACGACCTCGCTGTCGATGCGCTACCTCTCCGGGTACGCCGGCGCGGAGCTGGAGCCGCCACAGCGCTACTTCTCCGTCGAGAAGGTGTATCGGAACGACACGCTCGATCCGACCCACCTGCTGGAGTTCTTCCAGATAGAGGGGTGGGTGATGGCGGAGGATCTCTCCGTGCGTGACCTGATGGGGACGTTCGAGGAGTTCTACCGACAGTTCGGTATCACCGACATCCGGTTCAAGCCGCACTACAACCCCTACACCGAGCCTTCCTTCGAGCTGTTCGGGAAACACCCCGAGACCGGCGAGGAGATCGAGATCGGCAATTCCGGTATCTTCCGCGAGGAGGTGACCGGGCCGCTCGGCGTCGACTGCGACGTGATGGCGTGGGGACTCGCCTTGGAGCGGCTCGCAATGTTGACCACCGGCGCGGAGGACATCCGCGACCTCCACGGGACGCTGGCCGACATCGAGTTCCTACGGAACGCGGAGGTGAGCTACTGATGCCCGTCGTCGATGTCGATCCCGACGAGCTGCGGCAGCTCACCGGCCACACGGACACGGACGACGAGACGTTCAAGAACGATCTGTTCGGGCTCGGTCTGGAGTTCGAGGGGGAGACCGACGACGGCGACCTCCAGTTCGAGTTCGCGCCCGACCGGCTCGACCGGCTGAGCGTCGAGGGCGTGGCGCGGTCGCTCCGCTACCACTACGGCGACGACCGCGGCGTGTACGTCCCGGACACCAACGACGCCGAGTGGACGATCGAGGTCGACGAATCCGTCCCCGACGAGCGTCCCTACGTGACGGGTGCGGTGGTTCGCGGCGTCGATCTGGACGAAGCCGCTCTCGACTCGCTGATCCAACTCCAAGAGAAGCTCCACGCGACCATGGGTCGCGGTCGCGCGAAGGGCGCGATCGGGATCCACGACCTCGCGATGGTGAAGGGCGCGCCGCTGAAGGAGGGCGCGGAGCGGTCGATCACGTACCGCGGCGTCGACCCCGACGGCGACACGTTCGTTCCGCTCGACGCGAACGACGAGTTGAGTCCGGCGGCGGTCCTCGAAGAGCACGACACCGGCCGCAAGTACGCGGACCTCGTGCGCGAGTACGACCGCTACCCGGCGATCTACGACGAACTCGGGCTGTTCTCGTTCCCGCCGGTGATCAACGGGAAGCGGACGGAGGTGACGACCGGCTCCCGCGAGCTGTTCGTCGAGCTCACCGGCACCGACCAGTGGACGATCGACAAGATGTGTACGATCGTCTGTTACGCGCTCTCCGCACGGGGTGCGACGATAGAGGAGGTGGAGGTCGAGTACGCCGACGGCGCGGCCTATCCCGCGGAGTACGGCCCGGAGCTGCTCCGGCCGAACCTCGAGATCGACGAGAAGTCGGTGAGCCACGACCGGATCGAGACGCTGCTCGGCGTCGAGTTCGAGCCGGAGGACGTCGTCGACTGCTTCGAGCGCTCGGGGCTGGACGCGACGTACACCCTCGACGAGGACGTGGTGTACGACGTCGAGATCCCGCCGTACCGTGTCGACGTGCTCCACCCGCTCGACCTCGTCGACGACGTTGGTCGGGCGTACGGGTTCGGGAACCTGGAGCCGAGATACCCGGACATCGGTACCGTCGGCAGGCGTCACGAGCGGACACGACTGGAGGACGCCGTCCGGACGAGCCTCGTCGGCCTCGGCTTCGAGGACCTGTTGAATTTCCACATGACGAGCGGGGTCGAGAACTACGACCGGATGAACGTCGAGGCGGGGACCGATGTCCTCGGCGGCGGCGAGCCCGTGTCGATCACGGAGCCGTACAGCGAGGAGTACACCCAGCTGCGGACGTGGGCGCTCCCGTCGCTTCTGTTGCTGTTGGAGGGGAACACCCACAACGCCTACCCGCAGGACGTCTCGGAGATCGGCTTCGTCGCCGAGCGCGACGAGACGGAGAACACGAACGTCGCGGAGGCCCGCCACGTCGCCGGCGCGGTCGCCCGCCGCGACGCCTCCTACGAGGCGGCGAAGGGCCGTCTCCAGTCGGTGTGTGACGACTTCCGTGCCGACCTCTCGACGCCGCCCACGGACCACCCGTCGTTCATCGACGGCCGGGTCGCCGAGGTCGTGGTCGACGGCGACTCCGTCGGCGTCGTCGGCGAGCTCCACCCCGCGGTGCTCGTCGAACACGACCTGGAGGTGCCGGTGGCCGCCTTCGAGTTCGACCTCGACGCGCTGCGGTAGGTCGGGTTGTGGGCGGTCGGGTTGTGGGCGATCGAGCCGTTGGTCGCACCGGGGTCGAGTTTTTGTCGACCGCGCCGTGAACACCTCGTATGCCCCTCCACGCGATACCGACCCCGCTCCGCCACCGACGCCCGTCCGACGAGAGCGAGCTGTCCGCGTCCGAACGGGTCGCGTACGCGGTCGTCTGTGTCCTCTCGGGAGCGTACACGCTCCTCGTTGCCGCGGCCGCGTTGCTGACGGGGCCGGTCGTCGTCGACGCCGTCGTCCCCCATGGAACCGTGACGGCTGCCGTGTACGGCGGGTTCGGCGCTCTCGCGGTCGCCAGCGGCCTCGCGTTGTACCGTCGGTGGGTGTTCGGGTGGATCGGCGGGACCGTCGCGCTGACCGCCATCGTCGTATGGGGACTCGTTCTCGCCGCGGACGGTGCCGTCCACGGGCTGTTGACGGCGATCGCGCTCTCGCCGGCGCTATGGCGGCTCGCGGCCGATCGGCCGCGGGTCGGTTTATAAGGGTCGTCGAGGGTTCCGTCCGTGTTTATAAGCGTCGTCGAGCGCCTCGGAGAGCATTTATAAGCGGAGTCGGCCGCTCCGCTACGCCTCGAACCCGTCCTCCCACCGGAACGTGCCGTTCCGCTGGACGACCTCGCCGTCGACGGCCATGAACGAGTCCTCGCTCACGTCGGTTATCATGTCGACGTGGACCGCGCTGTCGTTCCCCGACTTCCCGTCCGGAAGGCAGGCGTCGTAGGCGCGGCCGACCGCCATGTGGACGGTGTCGCCCATCTTCTCGTCGAAGAGGATCGAGTCGGTGAACCGATCGATGCCGCGGTTCATGCCGATCCCGAGCTCTCCGAGGCGGCGCGCGCCCTCATCGGTATCGAGTACGCCCGCGAGCGCGCCCTCGCCCGCGCCCGCGGAGAAGTCCACGACCTCGCCCCCTTCGAACGTGAGGTGGACGTTCCGCACTCGGGTCGCGTCGATCGTCATCGGCACGTCGAAAAACGCCTCGCCCTCGGTGTCGTACGGGGCGGTGAACACCTCGCCGCTCGGCAGGTTATGCGAGTCGTACGCGACGGAGGCCGCGGAGTTGACGGCGGTTCGCCCCGCGATCGACATCGTGATATCGGTGTCGGGCGCGTCGTCGCGCTCGGTGACGATCCGCACCTCGCTGCCGGCGTCCAACACCTCCTTCATGTGGGACATCTCCGCGGCCAGCGACTCCCAGTCGCGCAGGACGGCGTCGTACACGAAGTCCTGATACTCCTCGTAGGCCATTCCCGCCTGCTGTGCGAGGCTGCGCGTGGGGTGAACTGTCGACACCCAGTCGGTGTCCATTCGGGCCTCGCGGACCTCTTTCCGGGCTTTGGCGTAGACTTGGCGGGTGCTGCTCGCGACATCGGCCGAGGCGGTGGTGTTGCGACCGCCCCCGATCCGGAGGTAGGCGTCTGCCGCCTCGAAGATCGCCCGATCGACGGCGGGGTCGTTGTCGAACTCGGGGACCTCGGCGTTATCGCCGTCGGCTCGTGTCTCGGCTCCTTTTAAATACGCGCGGCCGATCTCGTCGGAACCGTACAGCGTCGTGACGTTTACCCCGCGTTCGCCGAGCGCTTCGGCGACGGCGACGCCCAGCTCGTGGGCGTCCTCGGCGACGCTCACGACCACGTCGTCACCGGCTTCGACCCGCGCGCTCCAGTCGACGAGCAGCTCCGCGTGTTCCCTGACGCGTTCGTCCATACCGTCTCGTCTCGGGGACCCTTGAAAAAGGCGTCCTCGCCGGCCGGACCGGCCGCGACCCGGTCGGCCGACTGTGACACTCACCCGGGACTCACCCGACTACGAGCGCTCGCCCGGCCATCGGGGATCGGCGATCCGAACGACCCGTATCGCTCGCCAAGCGCCGTGTGAACGGTCCACAGCCCGGAAACCGGACCGCTATCCTTTTACGCCGTCGTCCGGAATCGGGTATACAGTCTCGCCACGATGCGCACCGAGGACGGAGTCACGATCTGTGTTCCGTCCTCGGTCGTCCGGGAAGCCGAGGACGACCGCGAGGCGACTCGCAAACTCGGCTACGTCGCCCGTGCGGCGGCGGTGTTCCGGGCGGACCGGCTCGTCGTCTTCCCCGACCGGGAAGGTGAACGCCGCCGGGGCGGGGAGTACGTCCGAACCGTGCTGGGGTACGCCGCGACGCCCCCGGCGCTCCGGAAGGAGCTCTGGGGGGAACGCGACGCGCTCCGGTACGCCGGCGTACTGCCGCCGCTCCGCGTGTCATGGCGGACCGGCTCGTCCCCCGACGGGGAAGAGTCGACAACACAGGGACTCGTGACCGAGGTCGGACCTGAAGGCCGCGTTCGGGTCAATTCCCCGCTGCGGGAACACCCGATCTCCCTGCTCGTCCCCTCCGGAATGGAGGTCGAGCGGGGGGAGCGCGTCACCATCAGGGTCTCTTCGAGAGAACCGGTCCGCGCCCGCATCACCGGAAAACCGGCGAACGGTTTTCAGGTCGTGGGAGCGGACCTTTCGGAAGCGCTCGGCGGCGACGGACTCGCCGTCGCGACGTCGCGGTACGGGGAGGAGCTCTCCGTCTCGCGACTGGGCGATATCGTCTCGGACGCGCGCGAAGCCGGCGGGTACACCGTCGCTTTCGGCGCGCCCGAACGGGGGCTTCCGGAGATGCTCGGGGTATCACCCGAGACAGTCCAGGCGGCCGTCGCCGACGGCCGCCGCGTCGAACCCGATCCGGGGTTCGACCTCTGGTTGAACACGATCCCGGCACAGGGCAGCGGGGTAGTCCGAACGGAGGAGGCTCTGTTCGCGACCCTCGGCTCGCTCACACTCACGGAGTAAACACATGCCACAACCAAGCCGACCACGAAAAGGCTCGCTGGGCTACGGCCCACGCACCCGCGCCGACAGCGAGGTGCCGCGCATCCGCTCGTGGCCAGACGACGATGGGGCCCCCGCACTGCAGGGGTTCGCCGGCTACAAAGCCGGGATGACCCACGTCATGATGGTCAACGACGAGGCGGACTCGCCCCGGGAGGGGATGGAGGAATCCGTCCCCGTCACGGTGGTGGAGACGCCGCCGATGCACGCCGTCGCCGTGCGAGCCTACGAACAGACGCCGTACGGACAGAAACCCGTCGCCGAGGTATGGGCCACCGAGTTCCACGAGGAGCTCGACCGCGCGCTCGACCTCCCGATGGAGGACACCTTCGAGACCGACGCCGCCGAGCTGCGCGAGCTGCTCGACGACGGCGTCGTCGACGACGTTCGTGCGATCACGCACACGTCGCCCTCGGAGCTCGCGAACGTCCCGAAGAAGAAACCCGACGTCATGGAGACGCGCGTCGGCGGCGGCTCCCTCGCGGAGCGCGCCGACTTCGCGCTCGAACTCGTCGAGGCGGGCGGCGCCCACGAGTTCGGCGACGTCTTCCGGGCCGGACAGTACACCGACGTCTCCGGCATCACGAAGGGGAAGGGGACGCAGGGTCCCGTCAAGCGATGGGGCGTTCAGAAACGGAAGGGGAAACACGCCCGTCAGGGATGGCGGCGTCGGATCGGTAACCTCGGTCCGTGGAACCCCTCCCGCGTCCGCTCCACCGTCCCCCAGCAGGGCCAGACCGGCTACCACCAGCGCACCGAGCTCAACAAGCGCCTCATCGACTTCGGCGAGGGCGACGACGCCTCCGTCGACGGCGGCTTCGTCAATTACGGCGAGGTCGACGGCGAGTACGCGCTCATCAAGGGCTCGCTGCCGGGGCCGGAACAGCGTCTGCTGCGGTTCCGCCCGGCCATCCGGCCGAACGACCAGCCGCGCCTCGACCCCGAGGTCCGGTACGTATCCACCGCATCCAACCAGGGATAACCAATGAACGCAACAGTACACGACCTGGACGGCGGGGACGCGGGCAGCATCGAGCTGCCGGCGATCTTCGACACCGCGTTCCGACCGGACCTCATCGGTCGCGCGGTCTCCGCCGCACAGGCTAACCGGAAACAGGCCTACGGTGCCGACGAGTTCGCCGGGCTGCGAACCCCCGCGGAGTCGTTCGGCTCCGGTCGCGGGCTCGCACACGTCCCGCGCTCCGAGAACGTCGCTCGCCGCGTCCCGCACGCCGTGT
>NZ_JBHSWW010000110.1:0-7582 GCF_042661865.1 Halorubrum tibetense | reverse complement strand
CGAGCCCGCCTCCGCGGCGAGCCTCGCGGGGCTGAAGAAGCTCCGCCGCGCGGGGGTCGTCGACGCCGACGAGCGCGTCGTCTGTTTGACCACGGGACACCTCTTAAAAGACCCCGAAGCGGCCTACGAGGCGGGCGGCGACCCCGAACCCGTCCCGAACGACGTCGACGCGGTCGTGGAGCACCTGCGGGACTGACCGCGTCGACGGCGTTTCTCGGCTCTCAGACTCCCCACCCCGGGCGCATCGACTCGAACTGGTCGGCGTCGTGACCGAACACGACCGCTGCGTCGTGTCGGCGCTCGATCGACTGCAGCCGCCGGAGGCTCTCGCGCCACTCGGTTTTCCCCCACAGAAGCGGCCCGCCGAGCGGCACCTCCGCCTCGTAGTTGGCCCGCATGTACGCTTGATCGCCGGCGAACACGAGCGTGCCCTCGTCGTCGAGATGGAGCACGGAGCCGGTCAGCCCGGGGGTGTGACCGGGCAGGCGGACGAACTCCAGGTCGGTGAAGTGCTCCTCGTGGTCCCGGTAGAGTGGCCGCCAGTTCAGGTCGTGATCGAAGTCAGAGAGCAGGTAGCCGCCGTCGTCCGCGCCCACCTTCGCATCGTAGTAGGCGAACTGTAGCTCCTCCTCGTGCGCATAGATCGGGGTGTCCGTGCCGGCGAAGAACTCCAGCCCGCCGGCGTGGTCGATGTGGAGGTGGCTCACGAACACGGCGTCGATGTCCTCGACCGCGTAGCCGGCGGCCGCGAGGTCGTCGTCGAGGCGATGATCGCTCGCGTCGTACGGATCGAACGCCTCGACGAGGTCGTCGGGCCAGTGCCCGTCGGCGGCGTCGTGGTGTGAGCCGGTGTCCCAGAGGATCGTTCCCTCCGGGTGGTCGATCACGAGGTTCCACACGGGGATCTCGCCGTAGTCGCTGTCGGGGTTCGGCTCCTCGCGGGTGGCGAGGACGTGCCCTTCCAGCATGTAGTTCATGTCGCATCGGATCCCTCCGCGATCGATGACGTGGACCTCGGCGTCGACCATTTCCGAGTCGTTCTCTAGCGGCGGCGATAACGGTTCGGGTCGGCTCGGGTCGGGTCGGCCCGCCCCGACGGCGGTCTCCGGCGTTGAACGATCGTGCGCGTCGGAGAAAGAGCCGCGTATCGGCGGACTACGCCTCGTGTCGTTCGTCGGCGTCGTCGAGGGTGATCTCCGTCACCTCGACGATCCGATCGTCGCCGAGCAGGGCCTCGATCGCCTCCTGGGGGACGGCCTGGTCGAGGTTGTAGACCGTCAGCGCCTCGCCGCCACGGATCTCGCGGCCGTTGAACATCCCGGCGATGTTGACGTCGTGGTCGCCGAGGACGGTACCGATGAGCCCGATGACGCCGGGCTCGTCGGTGTTGCGCGCGACGAGCATGTGGCCGTACGGGACCGCGTCGACGCGGAACCCGTCGATCCGGACGATACGCGGGTCCTCACCCGCGAACAGCGTCCCCTCGACGCTGAGCGAGTCGTCGCCGTTGTGGACGGTCACCCGCACGATGCTCTGGAAGTCGTCGGTCTGTCGGGTTTTCGACTCGGTCACCTCGATACCGCGCTCCTCGGCCAGGCGTGGGGCGTTCACCGCGTTCACCTGCCACTCCAGCGGCTCGAACACGCCCTTCAGCGCCGACGCCGTGACGAGTTCGATGTCCTCGGCGGCGATATCGCCCTCGTAGCTCACCTCGATACTCGTGATCCGGCCGTCGAGCAGCTGGGCAGCGACCTTCCCCGCGGTCTCCGCGACCGCGATGTACGGCTCGATCCGCGGGAATGCGGTCTCGTCGACGGAGGGCGCGTTGAGCGCGGTCAACACCGGTTCGCCGTTGAACGCCGCGATCACGGCCTCCGCGGTGTCGACGGCGACGTTCTCCTGGGCCGCCTCGGTCGACGCCCCCAGGTGTGGCGTGAGAACGACGTCCTCGACGTCGAGCAGCGGCGAGTCGTCGGAAAGTGGCTCCTCCGCGAACGACTCGAGCGCCGCGCCCGCGAGGGTACCGTCCGCGACCGCCGCCGCGAGTGCGTCCTCGTCGACGATGCCGCCGCGGGCGCAGTTGATCAGGTAGCCGCCCTCCAGCTGGGCGAGCTCCTCCTCGCCGATCATCCCCTCCGTCTCCGGAAGCAGCGGCGTGTGGATCGTCGCGAAATCGCCGCGGCCGAGCGCCTCGTGGAGGTCCTCGACGAGGTCGGCACCCAGCCGGTCGGCGCGCTCCTCGGAGATGTACGGGTCGTAGACGACAAGATCCATCCCCAGCGAGTCGAGCCGCTTCGCGACCTCCTGGCCGACGCGACCGAGCCCGACGATCGTGAGGGTCTTGTTGTTCACCTCGGTGCCGAGGAACTCGCCTTTCGCCCACTCGCCGCCCTTCAGTCGGCCGTGTGCCTGTGGGATCGAGCGTGCGACCGCGAACGTCATCGCGACGGTGTGTTCGGCGGCCGCGCGCACGTTCCCCTCCGGCGCGTTGGCGACGATCACGCCGTGGTCGGTGGCGGCCTCGATGTCGATGTTGTCGACGCCGATGCCGGCCCGCCCGACGATCACGAGCTCCTCGGCGGCCGCGAACACTGCCTCCGAGACGTCGGTCCCGGACCGCACGATCAGCGCGTGAGCGTCGCTAACGGCGTCCAACAGCGCGTCGCCTTCGACGTCGTAATCCGTCACAACCTCGTGGCCGGCCTCCCGTAACCGATCCAGACCGGGATCGGCTATCGGGTCCGTGACGAGTACTTTCATGTCCGTATCGACCGGCGGCGCGAGGTTAACGCTTTCCTCATCGCGCCGTTTTGCCGGTCGACGTGCCGCGGTGTCGCCGCCATATTCGATACACGATCGTGGATCTCATACCCCTCTGTTTCGGGTGGAAACCCTCTGTTCGTGGGTATCGACCGCGCTGCGCTCGTGGCTGTGGTCGGTGTTCCGTCCGTCGCCGATCGAGCCCCGCTCCTCGGTCCTCGACGGCGATCGCCGCCGGTACACCCTTTCGGGTCCGGAATGATGGGGGCACATGGACCTCACGCTCACGCTGCTCGGGGCGGTCGCGATCGTCGGGCTGACCGCGATCAGCGGCTTCTTTTCCAGCTCCGAGCTCGCCGTCTTTTCGGTCGCGAAACACCGCGTCGACAGCCTCGTCGCCGAGGGCGTCCCCGGCAGCGCGGCGCTCGCGACGCTGCGGGAGAACCCGCACCGCTTCCTCGTCACCGCGCTGGTCAGCAACAACGTGGCGAACATCGCGGCCGCCTCCGTCGCCACTGCGGTGCTCGTCCAGTACCTGCCGGCGGGACAGGCCGCCACCGCCTCGACCGCGTTCACCTCGTTTTTCGTCATCGTCTTCGGCGAGATCGCGCCGAAGTCGTACGCGGTCGCGAACGCCGAGAAACACGCGCTTCGGGTGTCGCGGCCGGTCGTCCTCGCCCAGCGCGTCCTCCGGCCCGTGCTGTTCGTCTTCGAGGCCGCGTCGGGACTGGTGACGCGTGCCGTCGGCGGCGACACCGCGATCGAGTCGTACGTGAGCCGCGAGGAGATCGAGACGCTCGTGCTCTCCGGCGAGGAGGGCGGTGCCCTCGACCCCGAGGAGGGCGCGATGATCCGCGGCGTCCTCGACATGGAGGGCACTCGGGTCACGGCGGTGATGGTTCCGCGGACCGACATGGTGGCCGTGCCCGACACCGCTACCCCGGCCGAGGCTATCGAGCGGGCGGCGACCGAACACGTCACGCGACTCCCCGTCTACGGCGAGAACCGTGACGACGTGGTCGGAATCGTCGACGTGCGCGACGCGATCCGCGCGAACGCCGCCGGCGACGACCTCGCGAGCGCGACCCGTGAGGTGACGTTCATCCCCGCGTCGAAGCCGGTCGACGAGCTGTTCGCGGAGATGCGTGACGACGGCCATCGGATGGTGATCGTCGTCGACGAGTTCGGCGCGGTCGTCGGGCTCGCGACGATGGAGGACGTGATCGAGGAGGTGGTCGGCGAGCTCGTCGGCCGTGGCGAGACGGAACACGTCCGGGTGACGGACGCCGGGACCGCCACCGTCAGCGGCTGGACGACGGTGACCTACCTCAACGAGAGCCTCGGGATCGCCCTCCCCACCGCCGGCGAGTTCGAGACGGTCGCCGGACTGATCACGGAGGCGCTCGGCCGGCTCCCCGAGGAGGGCGACCGCGTCGAGTTCGGCGATGTCGCGTTGATCGTCACGGCGGCGACCCCCACTCGGGTCACACGAGTCCGGGTAGAACACCCGGTCGCGGCGCCCGGAGCGGCGCCTCCCGACGGATCGAGGAAGAGCACCGGCGACGATGCCGACTCCGACGGCGAGGCTGCCTCCGATGTCGACTCCGACGGCGAGGCTGCCTCCGATGCCGACACCGGCGCGACCGACGAGCCCTGATCCGGGGTCGACCGCTCACTCCAACTCGACCGTCTCGACCGTCTCGTACACCGGCCCGTCGGCCGTCAGCGTTGACTCGACGAGCCGAACCTCCCTCACGGTGAACGAGCCCACCTCGGGGTCCCGATCGCGAACCGCTCGCTGGACCAGCTCTTTCCCGCGGGCGTCCCGCATCCGGCCGAGCGTGACGTGTGGGGTGAACTCGTGGTCCTCGGGATCGACCCCGAGCGCGGTCGTCTCCGCCTCCAGCGACTCGTGGAGCCGGGTCAGATCGGCGCTTCCCGCCTCGATCCCCGCCCAGACGACCGAGATGTACTCCAGCGAGGGGAAGACGCCAAGCCCCCCGACAGTGCAGGTGAAGGGGTCCACGTCGGCGTCGGCGACTGCGCGCTCGCCCGCCGCGGTGACGGCGTCGATATCGGCGGCGTCCGTTCCGGACTCGTCGCTCTCGTTGGCTCCGCCTTCCTCGCCCGCACCGCGCTCCGCGACATCCCCGAGGAACTTCAGTGTCACGTGCGCCTGCCCGGGGTCGACGAGGGTGACCCCCGAGGCGTCGTCGAACGCCGACTGGACGTCGGCGAGCGGTCCCGCGAGCGCGTCGGGGAGGTCGACGGCGAAGAACGCGCGCATGTGGTTGGCCCCGTCGCTACCGGTAATAAACCCGGCGGGGGTCCGCTCACTCCCCGCGCGACCCGACGAGCAGCTCGTACACCTCCCACTCGTCCTCGGAGAGGTCGGCGGCGCTCGGGAGGTCGCCGGTCGGGTGGATCGGCGGGTGATCGGTCGTCTCCTCGTCCCCCTCGGTGGGCTCGATCTCCGCGTCGCCGTCGAGGAGGTCGGCCGCGTCCGCCCCGAACGTCCCCGCCGCCGAGAGCTCCTCTAACAGCTCCTCGGGGTCCAAATCCTCCGGATACACCGTGTTATCGGTTCGGGGATAGGTGACGTAGCCGGCGGTGTACAGCTCCTCGGCGATCGACATCGCGCGCTGGGCGGAGTAGCCGAGCGACCCCGCGGCGCGGATGTACTGGGTGGTGTTAAACGGCGTGGGCGGCTCGTCCGTCCGGGTGCGGCGGCGGACGTCGTCGACGACCGCGTCGTCGGCGGCGGCGAGCGCCTCCGTGAGCGTCCCCGCCACCGACTCGTTCCACACGCGCTCGGCCTCGTTGCCGGCGTCGTTCTCGAAGTAGTACTGTGCCTCGAACGGGTCACCTCCGGACTTCGACAGCTCGCCGAACAGCTCCCAGTACGCTTCCGGGTCGAACGCGCGGATCTCGCGCTCGCGGTCGACGATCAGCTTGAGCGTCGGCCCCTGCACCCGGCCGACGGAGATGAAGTCGTCGCCGAGCTGGCGGGCCGACAACGAGAGGAACCGAGTCAGCGCGGCCCCCCACGTGAGGTCGATCACCTGTCGGGCCTCCCCCGCGGCCGCCAGGTCGAAGTCGAGGTCGTCCGGGTCCGCGAACGCCTCCGTGACCTCGTTCTCGGTGATCGACGAGAACCGGACCCGGTCGACGGGTACGTCCTCGTTCACCTCGCGGACGATCTCGTACGCCTCCTTCCCGATGAGCTCGCCTTCGCGGTCGTAGTCGGTCGCGATGGTGACCCGGGAGGCGTTCCTGGCGAGCCGTCGGAGCGCGGCGACGATCCCCTCTTGGGTCGGCGCCTTGGTGACCGGCGCGTCGATCAGCTCGACCGGCTCCACGTCGCGCCAGTCGTTGTACTCCGGCGGAAAGTCGACCCCGACGACGTGGCCGGAGAGCCCGATACACCGCTTGCCGCCCCACTCGTACACGTTCGTGTCGTTCATCCGCTCGGCCGTCGCCGAGCCGCCGCTGAGGATGTCGGCGATCCGCCGTGCGGCGTTGTCCTTCTCCGTGACGATGACCTCGGGGCCGCGACTCATTGCGCTGGGGTACGCCGCTCTCCCGTCTAAAGGTTTCGTGAGCCGGATCCCTCCCGCGCGGGCCGGTCGGACCGCTTCGCGGCGACACTCAGGAACGCGCCCGCGAGGAACGCCAGCGCCAGCCCGACCCCGTACAGTTCGAACCGGACCGACCGCTCGAACAACAGCGGTGAGACGACCGCGACGCCGACCGCTTCGAGGAGGAACACCCCCTCGGCCACCGCGAACAGGCGGATCATCCCCGCGGACAACACGACGATGCCCGCCACGAGCGCGCCGAGCGCGACGACGGTGAACGTGTCCTGACGAACCCCCGCGAGCACGCCGACGGAGATGCCGGCGAGGACGAGAAGCGTAACCAACTCCGGTCGGTATCGTCGGATCCTGTCGGCTATCATGCCTCGTGTTCACACGGTGGTTCGCCCGCGACCGACGTAAACACTACGGCGAGAACAGTCGCGGGACTCCCGCGTTCGCCCTACGCGTCCTCGTCCTCGCCGTCGTCCGCGTCCGGATCCGTCGGCGTCCCCGAGAGGTTCCCCGCGTCGTCGAACCGCTTCGCGCGCAGGAAGCGGGCGCGGTAGCGGTTGGCCGGGTCCTTCGTGTCGGCCTCGCGGATCTCGTCTATCCGGCCGTCGGCGACCGCGTCGATGATCGCCTCGACCCCTTCCTTCTCGCTCGGCGTCAGCTCGAACTCGTAGGTTCGAGGCTGCTCGCTCTCGAGGCGAGTCCACTTCCGGGCGGCGCTCACGACGACGGAACACGGCTCGCGACACGGGAACACCCCGTCACCGCCGTCCACGTCGAGCTCGGTGTCGTCGTCGTACGCCCACTCGCGGCGTTTGAGACACTGCGAGTCGTCACAACACGCCTCCGCGACCCAGTTCACGTGCTCGTACCCCTCGCCGCGGTCCCACGTCTTCACGACGCCGTAGATGCCGGACTGTCGTTCCATCGTCTCGCGCCAGTGGGTCACGTCGAGCTCGCCCTCGCGCTCTCGATACCAGTTCGCGACGGTCGCGGGGTAGATCGTCTCGACCGTTTCGTAGGCGTCACGCGGGGAGAGCTCCGGGAAGGCCCAGCCGGAATCGAGCGTCGGCGCGGTCTTGAGCGGGCGATAGCGCCCCTTCGCGTCGTGTTTCACGATCTCGCGCGCGTCGAGCGGGTCGTCGTACGCGTCCAGCTCCGCGACCGGCGTCCCGGTGTCGTCCGCGTGGCGCACGTCGTAGCGCCGTTCGCCGCGGTCGGTGACCGTCGCCGTG
>NZ_JBHSWW010000109.1:0-7600 GCF_042661865.1 Halorubrum tibetense | reverse complement strand
CTCGCGAACGCCGTCGCGTTCGCCGGCGACGCCGCCGGTGCGGCCGACTGGCCGCCGCTTTTGGACCGGCTCTCGCTCGTCTCGATGGCGGACGACGAGACGGGCCGCGTCCGCGGCTACAGTCGACAGGAGGCACGGGTCCGGCTCGCACGACTTAGATCGAACGTGGCCTTATAAACGACTCCAGCGAAAGCGTGTCTCAAAACGTCGACAGAGGGGTGTCAAAACGTCGACGGCACCGTCGCGACTGCAGATACCCTGGGTTGCGGTCGCCGTCTCGTTCGGCGGCGACTGAGACACTGATGGTTCCTCGTTCCACTTATATAGTCGGCTGACTCAGCCGGTCGATCCCCGCTGTTGCCGCCCGAGACGCTCACGCCCGGAAGGATTATGCCGAAACTCGCCGAAATCGCCGCTATGTCGTCCCCGAACGGCTCTCCATCGCGAAACGGCGCGCTCGAAACGATTTATAAGCGATACGGTCCCGGACGATTCACAGCTGCCGGGAGCCCGGCGCTCGGCGCAGGCTACGCGGCAGTGATCGCCGCGTTGGCCGCCGCGCTCCTGTACGCGGGCACGACTGTGGCCGCCGACTGGATCGGTGTCGGTTCCGAGCCGGCAGTGATGGCGGCGTTCGCGCTGCTCGTGCTCCCGTTCGTCCTGCCTGCGGCGTTCCTCGTCGGTGTCGTCGGCTGGCGGCTGTTGCCGTCGCGTCGCCCGGTTGCCGGCGCGGTCGCCGGCATCTTCGGGACGATCGCGACGTACCTCCTGACCCTGTTCGGGTTCGGCAGCGTCGTCGTCGGCGCGGCGGTGCTCTCGTTGAGCGGGGCGACGCCGCTCAGCGCGGCCGCGTTCTCATGGGGCGTGATATTCATCGCGTTCACACTTACGTGGTGGATCACGGTCCCGCTCGGCTGTCTCGTGGGCTGGCGGTACGCGTCGGCGGTTCGGGGGAGCGACCACAGCGGGGACGGCTCCGGTGGCGTTCCCTTATAAATAGAACCTACGATTCGTCGGCGTCGACCACGGTTTTGCCGGTCGCCTCCGGGACGACCCGGCGGTCGGCGTCGGTCCACTCCCGGTCGAGCTCCGTCCCCTCGAAGAGTCGATCGAGGAACACGGCGAGGCCGGCGACCTCCGAGTGTGGCTGGTTCGTCACGCCCACGTTGAAATCGGCGCGCTCGTACAGCGCCCACGGTACCTTCTCGCCGCCGACGACGACGAGGAGGTCGCGGGGCGGGGAGGTATCACGGTGGTCGTCCGTACCGTCGATGTCGGTACCGGCGTCGCAGCCGGTGTTGTCGCCGTTGGTGTTGTCGCCGTCAATGTTGTCGCAATGGGTGAGTCCGACCGCCTCCCGGATCGCCGCCTCGACGTCCTGTATCCGCTCGCCGTACATCGTGAGATGGACGACGACCCCGTCGAACTCGCGGACGATGGCCCGCTGGTCCTCGCGGAGTTCGACTGCGAACGGCCCGCCGAACCGGTCCGTGATGTCCCGAACCGTCTCCGCGGACTGCCCCGCGTTGTCGGGAAAGACCGCCCGGTCGGCGCCGAGCGCCCGCGCCGTCAGCCCGACGTGCGTCGTCATCCGGTCGTCGCGTCCGGGCCGGTGGCCGTACCGGAGGACGACGACCTCGCGTTCGTCGTTCATACCCGGGATCCGCGCGGCGGACGGGTGGTACTTTCGATGCGCGGCGGGGTAGCCATATCCACATATATGGATCAGTATCGGTCGTACGTCGATGAGGTAGCCACGTAAGTGAAAGATTCATGGGGCCGGCCGTCGCCGGATCCGGTATGACGAGCGTCAAGGAGTTCCGCGTCGTCGAGCCCGCGACACCCGAGCACCTCGGGCGCGGTCGGTTCGCCTTCACCGACGCCTACTCGGTGTTCGACTGGGGACGGATGCCCGATACCGTGCCCGAGAAGGGCGCAAGCCTCTGTACCATGGGCGCGTTCAACTTCGAACGGCTGGAGTCGGCCGGGATATCCACGCACTACCGTGGCATCGTGGACCCGGCAGCGGTCGGGGCTGGATCCGACCCGGAGGACGCGGTCGTTCCGCTCGCGGACGCCGAGGGGCCGCCGACCGAGATGGCGATCGAGCTGACCCAGGTGCCGGACCTCCCGTATCGCGGCCCCGACGCGGGGTACGACTACGACGCGTTCCACGCCGCCGGCGGAGAGAACTACCTCGTCCCGCTGGAGGTCGTGTTCCGAAACACCGTTCCCGTCGGGTCGAGCCTCCGGCGACGAGTCGAGCCGGCGGCCGTCGGGATCGACGCCGACGAGTGGCCGGAGACGACGGTGGACCTCCCGGAGCCCGTGGTGGAGTTCTCGACGAAGTACGAACGACAGGACCGATACCTCTCGCGCGCCGAAGCGGACCGGATCGCTGGCGTCGCGGACATAGACGCGCTCGAATCGCTCGCCCGCGAGGTGAACCGCGTCGTCACCGACCGTGCCGCCGACGCGGGGTTCGTCCACGAGGACGGGAAGATCGAGTGTCTCTACGTCGACGGGGACCTGCGCGTCGCCGACGTGGTGGGCACTTTCGACGAGAACCGGTTCTCCTACGGCGGCACACAGGTGTCGAAAGAGGTGGTCCGGCAGTGGTATAAGCGCGCTCAGCCGGAGTGGGTCGAGGCCGTCTCGGCGGCGAAGTCGGCCGTCGACGGGCGGGACACGGACGACTGGCGGTCGATCTGTAACGTGGAGCCGATCGCGCTCCCGAAAGACGTTCTCGGGCACGTGACTGATCTGTACGCGGCCGGCGCGAACGCCTACACCGGGACCGACTGGTTCGACGCGCCGCCGATCGACGACGCGGTGGCCGCCGTCGAGGACCTCTAACTCGGCCAGTGCGTGACGGCTACTTCCCTGATCTCGTTGTCACCGCGACTCCTTCTCAGGGTCGTCGCCCAGCCGCCTGAACGAGCGATCGGCGAGCCACACGGACCCGACAGCGATCCCGAACGTCGCTCCCGCGAGGACGGGACCGGGGTCGTACAGGAGCGGCGGGTGGTAGCCGAATCCGTAGTCGACGACGACGTTGGCGACGCCGATCGCGAACGCGACCGCGAGCGCGCCGCGCGTCGTCCGACCGAAGGCGGGGAACAGCAGTGCGAGCCCGACAAAACACAGGTGGGTTCCGAGCACGCCCCAGTAGTAGATCCACGCGTCGGATGCGGTGACGTACGCCTCGAACGCGAGGTTCAGCGAGACCACCGGCCACAGCCCGAACTGCACCAGCCAGACGAACGAGATGGTGTGAAGGTACGCGAGCGCGCGGTTCGTCGGGACCTCCGCGAGCCGCCCGCCCCCGCCGACTGTGGGTAGGAGGGTCGCGAGCGAGAGCGCGCCGAGCGCCACGGCGACCGCCGAGTCGGCGTACAGCGGCCAGAGGAGCGTCGGGACGTCGCCGAGCGTCGGCGCGTAGTAGTCGACGCCGATCAGGAACATGAGGGCGGTCAACGCGAGCACGGCTGCGAGGCTTCGCGTCGTTCCGAGCAGCTCCTCCGCGAGCGCGTTCCTGACCCGCCGACGAACCGCCGGTTCCCGGAGCCGTCCGAGGGCGCGGAGCCGGCCGGGATCGAGAGGTCGCCTCACGGCCGCGATTCGGCTCTCCCGCGGCTAAAACCCCACTGATCCGACAGACGACGTTATCAAACCCGGGTATTTGCGAGACACCTTTTTAACCACGTGTCGGGTGCAATCGGATATGGATCGCACGGACGCCGAGCGCACGCCCGGGGACGAGACGGGCGACGTGGCGCGTTCGGACGCCGACGTCCCGGTAGCGGTAGGACGATACACGTGGCGGGAGTTCCTCCGGGAGCACGGCCACGAGGCGGCCGCCGCCGACCTCTACGAGTGGATACCGGACGTGCCTTCGGTTCCGGCGAGCGTCGTGAAGACACGCGTCGAGGACCCATCGACGCCCGTCGTTCGGGTCGATGGCGTCGAGCGGCCGTACCGTGTCGACGGCGAGACGCCGGTCGATGGTCACGGCACCCCCGATGCCGGCACGCTCGTGATCGGGGGCGACGACGTCGTCGTAAGTGGCTCGGCGGTAGTCGAAGACCGGCGGAGAAGCATCTCGGAACGGCTGGAGTCGGAGCGGGAGGCAGCGGAGCGGGAGGAAGCGGAGCGGGAGGAAGCAGAGCGGGAGGCAGCGGAGCGGGAGGAAGCAGAGCGGGAAGCGGCGGAGCGAGATGGAGAGCAAAAAGCAGCGGAGCGAGAAGCGGCGGGGATAGAATCGGTCGAGCACGAGGCCAAGGACACACCGGCGGACCCGGTGGAGCCCCCGGATGTAGCCGGCTCGGACGACGACTCTGCGACCGACGAACACGGAGATGACTCGTCGACAGCGGATCTCGGATCCGATGACTCCGCAACCGGCGTCGACTCCGAGTCCACGGACCTCCTCGGAGTCGATCCTCCCGGCGAGTCGACCGCGGACGACGACAGGAACCTGTTTGGGTCCCCCAACGACGAGGCGGACGACGACGTAGCCGACTCGGACAACGCCGACTCGGACGACGGCACCGTCACTATCGGCGATGACGGCGACGATGATCGTCGCGGTGAGGGGGACCACGACTCGTCGACCGGCGATGGCGACTCGGACAACGCCGACCCGGACCGGAACGGGGACGTGGCGATCGCGGATGAGAACGGGGACGGGGCGACCACGGACGAGAGCGGAGATACCGCAGAGGAGCGCGACACCGACGAGGAGCGCGACACCGACGAGGAGCGCGACACCGACGGGAACGCGATGACGGACGGCGGCGACGACGTGATCGCGGACGACGGATCGGATTCCGGGCCGGTGCCCTCAGCCCCGGATACGGACGCATCGGACGCATCGGACGAGGCGGACTGGCGCGGGGTGGATGTCGAGGTCGGTCCGGACGGGGTCTCCGGACTCGTCGTGGTCGACGGGGCGGACGTCGAGCCCGTTCCGGCTCGGCCGCCGGCGGCCATCGACTGGGAACGGGTCCCGATCGATCCCGCCACGTTCCTCGGGTTCGACCCCGACGACCTCGGCTACCGGCTGTGGGCCGCCGACGCCGTCGGCGACGCGCTCTGGGACCTGTGTCACGCCCGGTACAACCTCTACGAGGTCCCCGTGCTCAAGGGGTACTACACGTGGGACGACTACGTCGACCAGTGCTACCGCGACGAGGCGGGCGAGCTTCCGACCGACGAGGCGGACGAACCGATACCGTTCACCCACGAGCACAAAGTGGAGGCGTTGGGGTTCGACCCCGACGGGATCGAGGACGTGCTGGCTGCAGGCGCGGACACGGCAGCCCAGCTCTCCGACCTGATCGACGAGCGGACCGTGAACGTGAACCCCGACCTCGACGAGGACGCGTTCTTTTCGACGGCGGACGGCGAGACCACGCTCGCGAACCGATACGACCTGGAGAAGGCGGTTCCGATGGCGAAAAAGACGCATTTCCGTGAGATCGAGCGCTACTGGGTGAACGAGCCGTACGCGTTCGTGATCGTGTTCCGCTCGACGAAGGAGAACGAGGTGAAATACTACGCGGTCCAGCCGTACCTGACCCGGATCGAGTCGGACCTCGCCGAGTTCCTCACCGGGAAGCTCCGGACCTCGATCAAGTACGCCGACGAGTCGATCGCCGGCGGCGACGAGGCGTTCCGCGAGGAGGTCATCGCCGACGAGACGCGGACCCTCCTCGACCGGTATGACCTCTACGAGGAAGACGACGAGGGACTGATCGTCGACCTCATCGACCGACTCGACGGCCGACTCGACCGCGGCGGCGGCTCGGGGAACCGACGCTTCGACCTCGGTCGCCTCGGCGACCGCGTCGGCTTCGACCGGATGGGGCTCGACCGCGTGGGACTCGATCGAATGGATTTCGGCTCGCTCAATGACGGGTTCGAGACGCTTCGCGGCCGAATCGTCGACGCGATCGACTACGAGCCGCCGGACCAGCGCGCGGAGCGCCCGTCGGGGATCAGTGCCCGCCCCGAGCCGGCGGTGCTCGCTGACGACGCGCGGACGCTCTCGCGGTATCAGGTCGAGAAGCTGCTGTACTATCTCAAACGCGACTTCATCGGATACGAGCGGATCGACCCGATCAAACACGACATCAACGTCGAGGACATCTCGTGTGACGGATACGAGTCGCCGGTGTTCGTCTACCACTCCGAGTACGAGCAGATAATCACGAACGTGTACCACGGGACCGACGAGCTCGACGACTTTGTCGTCAAGCTCGCCCAGCGCTCCGGGAAGGGGATCTCGAAGCGGCGGCCACAGGTGGACGCGACGCTGCCGGACGGCTCCCGCGCCCAGCTCACCCTCGGCAAGGAGGTGTCCGACCACGGGACGAACTACACGATCCGTCAGTTCAAGGACGTCCCGTTCACGCCGGTGGACCTCATCAACTGGAAGACGTTCTCGCTCGACGAGATGGCGTTCCTGTGGCTCTGTATCGAGAACAACAAGAACCTGATATTCGCCGGCGGGACCGCCTCCGGGAAGACGACGAGCCTGAACGCCGTCTCGCTTTTCATCCCGTCGAACGCCAAGATCGTCTCGATCGAGGACACTCGCGAGGTCGAGCTCCCACAGCGCAACTGGATCGCCTCGGTCACCCGCCCGTCCTTCTCCGACGACGACAAGGGCGACGTCGACGAGTTCGACCTCCTGGAGGCGGCGCTCCGACAGCGCCCCGACTACATCGTGATGGGCGAGATCCGCGGCGAGGAGGGTCGGACCGCGTTCCAGGTCATGTCGACCGGACACACCACGTACACGACGTTCCACGCCGACTCCGTCGGCGAGGTGCTCAAGCGGTTCACGACGGACCCGATCAACGTCTCGAAGACGATGTTCACCGCCCTCGATCTGGTCTCGATCCAGACGTCGACGCGAGTCCAGGGGCGCAAAGTTCGGCGGAACAAGTCACTCACCGAGATCAACCACTACGACGCCGAGAACGACGAGATCAACGTGCAAGACGTGTATCAGTGGCAGGCGGAGACGGACGAGTTCCTCCAGATGGGCGACTCGAACACGCTCGAAGAGATCATGTTCGACCGGGGGTGGAGCCGGGAGACCCTCAACGACGAGCTCCGGAAGCGGCGACTCGTGCTGGCGTATCTCATCGACCGCGGACTCAACAGCTACGCGCAGGTCGCGGCGACGTTTCAGGCGTTCATCAACGACCCCGAAACGGTGCTCGCGCTCATGGCGAACGACGAGCTGGAACGCTCTCTCGAGGACCTCCGGGAGATGGAGTCGGTCCTGATCAACGTCGACCCCGAGACCGAGGCGATGGTCCCGCGGCCCGACCCCGACGAGGACGGCCGCGAGGAGGCGAAAGCCATTCTGAACTCCGCTGACGACCTCCTCGCCGACTACCGAGGGTCGATCCCCGACTCGGTCGCGGAGGCGCTCCTCGACCTCGGTCCTGCCCGAGACGTTGAGGCCGACCCCGATGCGGACCACGCGACGCTCGCGGAGAACGCTCAAGAGGCGGACGCGCTTGCGTCGGCCCACCAGGAGGCCGATCCGGTCGCTGCCGACCGGCTCGACGAGGCGCTTCGAGCC
>NZ_JBHSWW010000108.1:0-7613 GCF_042661865.1 Halorubrum tibetense | reverse complement strand
GCGGCGTTCGTCCTCGTCGTCGGCATCGGGGGGGCCGCGGGCGCGGGTGCTGCACCCGCCCTCGCCGCGGAGCTCGGTCGGTTGTACGACGCCCCGACGTACGTCTTCGGGGTACTCCCGACCCCTACGGAGACCGAGGCCGGCGCGAACGACGACGCACCCCGCCGCCCGCTCGCCGAGAAAAACGCGGCCCGGACGCTGGAGGCCCTCTCGGACGATGTCGACGCGGTCTTTCCGTTCGACAACGCGGCGTGGCTCAAGAGCGACGAAACGATCGTTGACGCCCACGACCGAGTGAACGGGGTCGTCGTCGAGCGGATCGCCGCCCTGTTCGGGGCCGGCGAGGGTGACGACGACGCCGTCACGCCACAGCAGGTTCTCGACGCCAGCGACGTCGCCCGTGCGGTCGGCGACGACGGCGAGATCGCGGCGCTCGGGTACGCGACACAGCCGGTCGAGCCGCCGGAGACGGAGTCGCGGTTCGGTCTCGGCCTGTTCGGGTCCAAGGAGCCGGAGAAGGTGGACACGAGCGCGGCGGTGTCGGCGATCGAGACCGTGATACGGAAAGCGACGCGAGGGAAGGGGACTATCGAGGTCCCGGACGGACGGGCGGACCGGACCCTGCTCGTCGTGGGCGGGCCGCCGGCGTGGCTGAACCGCGAGGCGATAGCCGACGGCCGCCGGTGGCTGGCCGAGGAGACGGGGTCCGGCGCGATACTGAGCGGTGACGCTCCCACGCCGGGGTCCGAGGCGGTGTTCGCCGTCGTGGTCCGGTCCGGTATCGACGAGCCCGACCGGCTCCGCGAGATCCGCGACTCGATCGCCTGAGCGACACCGCAGTGCGGGCAGCCGGGAGACGATCGGACCGATCCCGTTAACCGCCCGCGTCGCCCGCCTCTAGACATGACGACGCCTTCCGACGCCAGCGCGGAGCTCGGTCTCGGCCTCAACGTCCACGACGTGGATGCGGTCGCCGATCGGCGCGACGAGCTGGCCGATGCGGTCCGCGACCACGCCGGCACGATCGCCTACCAGCTCGCTCGGTTGCAGGGCGGTGATTACGGTCGGATCGAGCTGTCCACGCCGGGCGGCGAGTGGACCGTCAAACACGAGGCGGGCGAGCTGGAGTTCCTTCTGTTCTCACCCAACCGGGGATCCGACACCTACGTCGTCTCGACGAAACAGCCGCCGGATCCGGCCGGGCTCGCCGCCGCCCTGGACGATTACGCGAACATGGTTGCCGCGTGGAACGATCACGTCGAGTCGCTGTCCGGCGTCCTCGACGACGTCATCGCCGAGTTCCCCGATCCCGCCTCGACCGAGGGAGTCGTGGCCGAGCGTGACCGGGTGCTCGACGCGGTCCGTGAGACGTGCAGCGTGATCGCGGGCGAGATCTATCGCTACGAGGCGGACGACTACGGCACGTTCACCGCCCGGGTCTCGGGAGATCGGTGGGAGCTCAAGTGGGAAGAGGGGAGCGTCTCGTACCTTCGGGTCGGGGGTTCGAACGGCGTCTACCTGCTCTCACAGTACGCGGCACCCGCCGCACCGGACGTCCGGGAGTACGCCGATCGGTTCCCGGCGTTCGTCGAAGCGTACAACGAGTTCGTCGCGGGCGTCGAGAGCGACCTGGCGCGGGTCGAGCTTCGCTGACGGCAGCTCGGCGCCTTCAGCCCGAGTAACCCACCCCCTCGTCACGACTCCGCAGTGATCGCCCGCCAGCACCAGACGAACCGCTGGCCGGCGGTCACGTGCGTGAACACCGCGAGGAACGCGAGCGTCCACTCGACGAGCGAGAGTCCGTAGACGACCGGGTTCGCGACGGTCGCCACGGCGGCGACCGCCCCGACGAGGAGGAGGATGTCCGCCCGCCCGAGCAGGCCGCCGTAGATTCGTTCAAGCCCCAATGCCTCCGCCTGTGTCCCGAGGTACGCGGTGAGGAGGACGCCGGTGAGCGCCAGCATGCCGAGGACGTACCGCTCGACGCCGATCGCCAGCCCGCCAAGGATCAACACGTCGCCGTAACGGTCGAGGACGTGATCGAGGAAATCGCCGGCGTCCGAGGCAGTGTCCGTCGCGCGTGCGAGCGCGCCGTCGAGGACATCGAAGAAGCCGGTGACGAGCACGAGGAGGGCGGCGGGCGCGTACCAGATCGGGTCCGACCCGCCGAGAACGAGCGCGTACCCGCCGGCAGCCGCCGTGAACACCGATAGCGTCGTGATCGCGTTCGGCGTGACCCCGACCCGGTCGGCCGCGGTCACGAACGGGGTTATCGCCCGACTCGCCAGCGGACGAAGCCTGTCCAGCGTCATCGTCGCGAATCGCCCCCGGACGGTGATGACATTCCTGTCAGTCGCTACTCGCGCGGGTGGTATAAACCGGTCGTCGTCGCCGCCGCTCCCGGTGTCGTCGCCGCCGATCCCTCGCCGTGGTCGCTCGGCCGTCCGTCGCTAGAGGCGTTCCCCGACGCCACGGTTGACAACCCTTATTCCGGACCCCGTGGATCCGTTCGGCATGTCCATCAGCCTGCCCGGGCCGACGCTCGGTGTCGTCGGTGGCGGCCAGCTCGCTCGAATGCTGTCGGAGGCGGCCGCACCGCTCGGCGTCGACGTGGTCGTGCTCGATCCGACTCCCGACTGTCCGGCCGCACCGGTCGTTCGCGACCAGATCGTCGCCGCGTTCGACGACGCGGACGGGATCCACGAGCTCGCCTCGCGCGTCGACGCGCTCACCTTCGAGATCGAGCTCGCGGATCCCGAGGCGTTGGCGGCGGCCGCAGCCGAACACGACGTCCCGGTCCACCCCGACCCGGGGACCTTGGAAACGATCCAGGACAAGCTCGTCCAGGCGGAGGCGCTCGCCGACGCCGGGATCCCCGAACCGGAGTTCGTCGCGGTCGCGACCCAAGGCGGGGTCGAACGGGCGGCCCAGGAGTTCGGCGGCGTCATGCTCAAAGCCCGTAAAGGGGGGTATGACGGTCGTGGGAACGTCCCGGTGACGGACCCCGCGGACGCGGCCGACGCCCTGGCGGCGGTCGGGGGTGACGCCATGGCCGAGCGGTTCGTCGATTTCGAGCGCGAGATCGCCGTGATGGGTGTGAAAGGAGCCGACGGCGAAACGCGAACCTACCCGCCGACAGAGACGGTCCACCGCGACGAGATCCTCCGCGAGAGCGTCTCACCAGCCCGCGCCGACGACGCGGTCCTCGACCGTGCCGAGGCTGTCGCGGAGGACGTTCTCGCGTTTCTCGACGGGCGCGGGGCCTACGGGATCGAGCTGTTCGAGACCCGCGACGGCGACGTGCTCGTCAACGAGATCGCGCCGCGTCCGCACAACTCCGGCCACTGGACCATCGAGGGGGCCCGAACCTCGCAGTTCGAGAACCACGTCCGGGCCGTGCTGGGCTGGCCGCTCGGTCCGACCGATCTCGTCGCGCCGGCAGTCACGGCGAACCTCCTCGGCGACGTGTCCGACCCGACCCCGGCGACGCTCCGCGGGGTCGAGTCCGTTCTCGCCGCGCCCGACGCGGACCTCCACTGGTACGGAAAGGCGGAGGCGCGGCCGCTCCGCAAGATGGGCCATCTCACGGTGACTGCCTCGGACGAAACCGCTGACCTCCCTGCCGATCGCGACGCGCTGCTCTCCCGGGCGCGTGCGCTCCGAGACGGGACGACGTTCCGTCGGGAGTAGTCGGTCGGCCAGGGCTAGTCGGTCCGCCAGGGGTAGTCGGTCCGCGAGGAGTAGTCGGTCCGCCAACAGGTGTATTTCACGTACTGCCGGAACCGTCGATCGGCAGTCAGTAACCGGTGGTTCACCTCTCGACGAACTCGACGCCGGTGATCTCGAAGCGCGCACCCCCGCTCTCGCTCTCGACTGCTGCTATCGACCACCCGTGGGCCTCGACGATATCTCGAACGATCGCGAGTCCAAGCCCGGTTCCGGCCCCGCTCGTCGTGAATCCGAGGTCGAACACCTCCTCACGGTTCTCAACCCCGATCCCGGGACCGTCGTCCTCCACGTAGAACCCATCGGGAAGCGTCCCGATCGTCACTGACACGGGGCCGTCGACGTGGTCGCGAGCGTTCCGAAGCAGGTTATCGAACACCTGTTTCAGCCGCCCCGGATCCGCGAGGACGACCGCGTCGTCGGCGCTGGTGGCCGTCAGCTCGTCGTCCCGGATATCGGCGTCGAGCTCGTCGACGACCGCCGCGAGCGAGACGGGTTCGAGCTCCGTGACCGTCTCACCCCGTAGGGAGAGTTCGAGGAGGTCTTCGAGGAACGTCGTCATGTTCGTGACGGTTCGCTGGATCACGTCGAAGTGTCGCTTCTCGCCCGTTTCGCTCGCGATCTCCGCGTAGCCCGCGATGACCGACAGCGGGTTCCGGAGGTCGTGTGAGACGATCCGAGCGAACGCGTCCAACCGCTCGTTTTGCTCCTCGAGCTCCCGTCGCTGGAGCTCGATCGTCGTCACGTCCTGTATCAGGACCACCCATCCGTATCGCTCACCACCACGTCCGATGGGGGACCGACTCAACTGCAGGAACCGTTCCTCGTCGTCCCCCTGTAGCGTCATGAGGATCGACCCCTCCGCACTGAGTCGGTCGTACTCCGGGAGCCACGCCGAGACGTCGCCGCCGAGCACCTCGTCGCGACCGCCGAGAACACGCTCGGCGGCCGGATTGACGTCGACGACAGTCTCCTGGCTATCGAGGACGATCACGCCGTCGCTCATCTCCTCGAGTACGACTCGGGAAGCGATCGGCGTCAGGTCCAACAGTCGGTATCTGAACACGGCGACGCCGAACAGAACCGTCGAGAGCGACAGCGAGACGGGTGTCAAGTTCACCGCTGTCGCGTCGATCGGTGGGATCGAGAACACGTGAAACACGTTGACGACGAGCGGGATCGCGGCACCGAGGACCAGAAGCACGTCCCCGCGTCGGATCGACCGCCCCGACCGGAGCGCGTGCGCCGAGACGAGTACGGCCCCCGCGACGATCAGGACGTACGAGATGCCGAGATGGAGCTGGTAGATCGGCCCGTTCGTCGTCATCAGTCGCGCCAGCGACCCGGATGTCGACAGTGTCGCGTCGGTCAGCGCCAGCGAGTACGGGTTCGTCACCAGCGTGACGATCAGTACGACCGGGACCACGCCGAGAGCGGCGACGACCGCCGGGGTCAGTCGATCACCCCTACCCGTGTACGCCACCGCGAACGCGAACCACGCTGCCGGAGTCACGGCAGCACCGACGTGAAGAACCCGGTACGCGAACAGCTTCGCATCGAGTGTCGGACTGGCCAGCTGGACCGCAAACGTCCCGGCCCAGATCGACACCGAGAGACACAACACGACGAACGCGCCGAGGGTCGCGGTCCAGCCCTTCCGTCTCGCCGAATCGATCCCGTACGCGGCCCACAGCAGTGAGACGGCGGCAGCCACGAACAACAGGAGAACGTACGGGGTCGACTGCCACTCCATCTGGAACAACCGTTCGACCGAAAGCGCGTTCCGTATTTAAGTCGGTTGGCTATGACACCGGGAGGTTACCGGTTCTCACCCCCCGTTACCACGCCGAGAACCCGCCGGAAACGAGGGTTTCCGACTGTTTCTCGATGTACTCCCGCTGCATACCGTGGACCGCCTCGGCGAAGGAGTCACCCTCTTCGAGGCGGTCGCGGATCCGCTCACGCTTCCAGTCGGCGGGTGTCGTTCCGTGTTCGGCCCGGTAGCGGAGCGGGGCGAGCCACGAGTCGGCCTCCGCCTCCGAGCACCCCGCAGCACGCAACCCGGCCGCGGCGTGATCGAGGAGGTCGGCGTACATCCCGTGTGGTCCGTTCCCGAAACTCCCTGAACCCGCCTCCGCCGACCACGCCCCTTCAGCAGCGGAGGCCGGTCCCGTCGTGTGCTCGCCGTCGTACCCGATCCACTCCATATCGGCGTCGATCCCGTCCGCGACCGCCGCGTAGAAGTTGTCGCGGGCGGCCTCCCAGTCGAGCCCGATGACCGGGTGTTCGTGGCGCGGGAGCGCCTCCATCAGCCCCGCGAATGCCGCTTGGAACGCGATAGAGTCGCGGACGGTCGGCTGCGCCGGGACCGGACGGAACTCGATACGGGCGTTCGCGCTCGACCGGCTCGCCCCTTCGAACACCGGTCGGACCCACCGCCAGTAGGTGCCGTGTTTCGTTCGAAACGTGGCGAAGGCGTCGTCGAACCGGTCGGAGTCGTCCGACTCCGGCATCGGGATCAGCGTCTCGTCACCCGCGATCCGGTCGACCGCCTCCTCCACGTCGTGGATGTCACGCGGGAACCGGACCTTGTTCTCCGCCGTCCGAGCGTTAAGTACCGACTCGAACACGTGGACTCGGTTCTCCGTCGCCCCGTCAGCGAGGGCGCGCTCGCCGTCCCATCCCTCTTCGTACAGGTCCGGCGGGAGCACCGGCGAGTTGACCCCCAGAGCCAAGAGCGGACCGGCGATCCGGAGCGCGTAACGGAAGTGAACCGGGAGCGTCTCCGCTTGCGCGACCTGGTAGTGCGGCTGGATCGACGTGATGAGGCTCTCGGGCATCACGGTGTCCGCCGCCAGCGACACCCCGGGTGCCTCCAGCGCGACTGACTGTCCCGCTCCATCGGCGTTGGCCATCGCGTGGTACCGGACGGCGTCGCTCATGTTGGCCGCCACGGTGACCCCGTCGACCTCGACGCTGTCGGTGAGGTAGCCGCGGGCGGTTTCGCCGGCGGGCGGGATCGTCCACACGCCGTCGGAAACGAGGCGCATCCCCTCGACGCCGGCGCAGTTCTCGGCGGCCTCCAGTCGGGCGCGGACCTCGGCGAGCTGCGCACGGAGGCCGTGATCCGAGAGCGGCTGCGGGCTCGTACACATCTCCGCGTTGTGGAGGCCGAGCTCCTTTTCGAACCCCATCAGTTCGAGGAGCCGGCGCGGGACGCGCATCAGGGCGTACTCGCCGGCGCGGGACTCCTCGCTCCAGCGGCCGTCGGCGACGGCGTAGAACTCGTACTCGAACCCGACGATCGACTGGTGGTTGTCGAACACGCCGTCGTGTAACCCCTGTTTGACGACCTCCGCCTCCTCTTCGGCGCGGGCCGTGAACGCCTCCGGGTCGACGGCGAGCGCCTCCCGGACCCCGTCAGCGAGGGTCGACTCGATGCTCATGCGGTTGGCGGACGGTCCGCTGTCCTAAAAGCTCGCCGGCCGCGAGCGCCCGTTTCCGTTAGGGCCCACTGTTGGCCGATCCTCACGCCGACTGCTCGCTAGTGCCCACCCCGTAGCGGGCTACACCCACCCCGCCGCGGGCTACAGCCCACCTCGACCGCCGGTCCGCACCGGGGCCCTTTTGCCCGACGACAGTCGATCCAGTTCATGGAGTTCGAGGCGTTCGCCGACCGCTGTCGGCGGTTGGAAACCGAATCGGGGGATCTCGCCACGACCGCCGCAGTCGCCGATCTGTTTGGCGACGCCGGTGACGACCTCGCGGTTACGACCCGGTTCCTCCTCGGACGCGTCTTCCCGGCGCACGACACGCGGACGCTGGACATCGGCCCCGCCGCGTGCCACGAGGCGATCGCCCGTGCCGCCGGCCCCAACGTGAGCGCC
>NZ_JBHSWW010000107.1:0-7660 GCF_042661865.1 Halorubrum tibetense | reverse complement strand
CGCCGCGGCCGCCGACCGCGGCCGGACTCGACGGGTGGCTGGACCGGCTCGGCCTCGACGAGGCACCGCCGATCTGGAAGGGCCGGGACGCGGAGGACGGTGCGCCGACCGTTTACGTCTGTGAAGGATTCACGTGCTCGCCGCCGAGAACCGATGTCGACGCCGCGCTCTCGTGGCTCGACGATCGAGCTTGAGCCGCGCGTTCGGCACGAAGTGAGCGTCGTATCTCCGGGAGTAGGGATACGCTATTTATATATCGGGCCCGAGTAAGGCCGGACATGTACGACTTCGCCGTCGTCGGTGCCGGGCCGGCCGGGTCGCGGTTCGCCCGTCGAGCGGCCGAGGCCGGCCACGATGTCGTCGTTTTCGAGAAGGGCGAGGTCGGTACCCCGCTCGCCTGCTCGGGACACGTCTCTACCGACATCTGGGAGTACGTCCCCGAGAACGCCCGTCCGACGTTGTTACAGAACCGGGTGTTCGGCGCGCGGTTCCACACCGAGGGTCCCGGGTCGTCCCCCTACCACTTTTATAAGCGAGAGCCGGTGTCGAACGTCATCGACCGTGTGGGGCTGGATCGAACGCTGGCGGCGTGTGCCCGCGACGCCGGTGCCGACGTTCGCGAGGGGCACACCGTCACCGGTATCGACGAACGGCACGACCGCGTCGTCGTCGAGGCGAGCGTCGCCGAAGGGACGACGACGACGGTCGAAGCGCGGATGGTCGCGGGGTGTGACGGGCCGACGTCCCGGGTACGTCGTGCCGCCGACCTCGACGAACCCGACGAGCTGCTCCACGGCGTTCTGGCCTTCGATCCGGAGCCCGACGAGGGGAACTACGTCGACGTCCACCTCACCGCCCCGCGCTTCTTCGCGTGGCGGATCCCGCGCGGGGATGCCGGCGTCGAGTACGGACTCGCCGCCCCGCCGGACGACGACGTGAAAGCGCGGTTCGACCGATTGACCGCCGCGTACGGGGCCGAAACCGCGTCGTTCTGTTCCGGGGTTATCCCGGTCGGGCCGCCCGCGTCCGTGACGAGCGAGCGCGTGTTCCTGATCGGTGACGCGGCAGCACAGACGAAGCCGTTTACCGGCGGCGGGATCCTTTACGGGATGCGCGCGGCCGACGTGGCGGCGGCGACGATCGACCCGGGAGATCCAGATAGTCTCGCCGACTACGAGGCGGGGTGGCGCGACGAGCTGGCGACGGAGATACGGCTCGGAGAGGCGATCCGTGCGTGCTACTCGCTCCCCGAGCCGGTACAGCGCGCGGGGTTGTGGGCGCTCTCCGGCGAGATCGGCGTCCACATGGACGAGCCGTCCTCGTTCTTCTCGCGGGACCACCTCCGGCGGCTGTTTTCCTAGCGGCGGACGGTCGTCGACCACCGTCGGCCGTCCATTGATGCCGACTTACTCGTCGATGACGGTCGCGAACGAGACGTTTTCCCGGACGCTCGTGATCTCCACGGTCACCTCGTCGCCGAGCTCGGCGTCGGGAACGATGACGACGTATCCCCGTTCGATCTTGGCGATCCCGTCGCCCTTGTCGCCGAGCGTCTCGATCGTGACGTCACGGACCTCGCCTTCCGACACCGGCGGCCCCGACGGGGTCGTGTCGCTCGCGGACCGATTACCCCTTTCGGACGACGGTCGGCTATCCGTGGGGCCGCGTGAAGCGCCGGTCTCCTTCCCCTCCGCGCTCGACGTACCCTGATCGATCACGGCGACCCGGTACGTCTCGCCGGGCACCACGGCCCCGTGTTCGATCTCGCGTTTCGGAACGGACAGTACGTACCCCCCCTCGCCGTCGGTCTCCAGCTCCGCGGTAAAGAGGCACGAAAGTGAATCAGTTATTTCGACCATAGGGTGCCGTTCGTCGTAGGGTTACGAAAAACTCCCTATCCGATCGCGACGTGAACCGTGTGTCCAGATACCCCGATCGATCGCCGGTATTAGGGGTTTAGCCGGTGATCCGCGGATATCGGAGACGACAACCGAGCGGAACATAAACGCTTACCCTGATTCGAATGAAGTTCTTCGTATGAGCCGGAACTACGACTCACTTCACGACCCGAACGCGGAGTACACGATGCGGGAGCTCTCTTCGGAGACGATGGGGGTAACCGGAGCGCGCGGTGGCGGCCGCGACGTGGAGATCACGGACGTTCAGACCACGATGGTCGACGGTAACTTCCCGTGGACGCTCGTCCGAGTGTACACGGACGCGGGCGTGGTCGGAACGGGCGAGGCGTACTGGGGTGCCGGTGTCCCCGAGCTGATCGAGCGGATGAAACCGTTCGTCATCGGCGAGAACCCGCTCGACATCGACCGACTCTATGAGCACCTCATCCAGAAGATGTCCGGTGAGGGCTCCGTTGAGGGTGTGACCGTTACCGCCATCTCCGGCATCGAAGTCGCGCTGCATGACCTCGCGGGGAAGATCCTCGACGTGCCCGCCTACCAGCTCCTCGGCGGGAAGTACCGCGACGAGATGCGCGTTTATTGTGACTGTCACACGGAGGAAGAGGCGGACCCCGAGGCGTGTGCCGACGAGGCCGAGCGTGTCGTCGACGAGCTTGGCTATGACGCGTTGAAATTCGACCTCGACGTGCCGTCGGGACTGGAAAAGGACCGCGCGAATCGACACCTACGTCCGGGGGAGATCCGGCACAAAGCGGAGATCGTCGAGACAGTGACCGAGCGAGTGAAAGACAAGGCGGACGTCTCTTTCGACTGCCACTGGACGTTCTCCGGTGGTTCCGCGAAGCGACTCGCGGACGCGATCGAAGAGTACGACGTGTGGTGGCTCGAAGATCCCGTTCCTCCGGAGAACCTCGAAGTTCAAGAGGAGGTAACGAAGAACACGACGACCCCGATCGCGGTCGGCGAGAACCGGTACCGGGTTACGGAGCTCCGCCGGCTCATCGAGAACCAGGCGGTCGATATCGTCGCCCCGGACCTGCCGAAGGTGGGCGGTATGCGCGAGACGCGAAAGATCGCAGACGTCGCCAATCAGTACTACGTGCCGGTCGCGATGCACAACGTCGCTTCGCCGGTCGCGACGATGGCTGCGGCACACGTCGGCGCGTCGATTCCGAACTCGCTCGCGGTCGAGTACCACTCGTACGAGCTCGGCTGGTGGTCGGACCTCGTCGAGGAAGACGTCATCGAGGACGGCTACATCGAGGTTCCCGAGGAACCAGGGCTCGGTGTGACCCTCGACATGGACGCCGTCGAGGAGCATATGGTCGACGGCGAAACGCTGTTCGACTGAGCGGCACGAACCGGGACGCGCACGGCTCGTGTCCTGTTATCCGACGGATCGGACTCCGATCGTACCAGCGACCCGCCGGTTCCTACTGTTCGACTAGCTGATTTTTCAATCTGATGTGAATTTATTTAGGAAAAATTAAGCCAACAACCAGCAACTTCTGCCCCATGTCGCCAGAACAAGAGGTCTTCGGGCTCGTCGTGGACGGATCGGGAACCCCGCTTAGCGGGCGAGTCGTGGTGGGTCACACGGGAGGTGGATCGGAGCCGTCGGGACACTGGCTCACCGACGAGAACGGGGAGTTCCCGCTCGTCGCCGACGGCGGCTCGAGACTCGACCCGGGCGACGTCGACTTCACCGTCCGGGATCCGACGCAGGGCGGAACCGAGAACCCGGTCAACGGGCGTCGGATCCGGGAGGACGGCGAGGAGCGAACCGTCGAGCTCACCGTCACCTCGGCGAGCACCCCGATCCACGGGAGCGTCGAACACCGGGGCATGAACGACGCGGCGACGACGCGGATCGGCCGGGTTCGGAGTCACCGGTTCTGTAACCAGTTCCCCGAGCTCCCCGTCTACGACCGGTCGGACGAGTTCCTCCGGTCGTTGGGTGACACCGAGGTAACCGCCGACGGGGACCGTGACGGCCCGATGATGGAGCCTGCCGACGACCCTGTGGGGGACGCCGAAACTCCCGCGGCGTACGGCCTGTTCGGGCAGTTCATCGATCACGACATCACGTTCGATCCGACGTCGGACATCGACCGACGGAACGATCCGGCGGCGCTGCGGAACTTCCGGACGCCCGCGCTCGATCTCGACGCGCTGTACCGAACCGGCCCAGGGGTCACCCCGTTCCTGTTCGACCAGGAGCACCACGCGAGCGCACACCTCCTCACCGGCTCGGCAGTCGCACCCGACACCGACTCAGGGGGGCTGTCCGGGCTCCCCGGGACCGACCTCCAGCGCAACGAGCAGGGGGTCGCGCTCATCGGCGACCCGCGAAACGACGAGAACGTGTTGATCGCCCAGCTCCACCTCGCGTTCGTCAACTTCCACAACCGCGTCGTCGACTACCTCGAGACGCCTGAGGGAAGCGCGCTCCGGGGGGACGACGAACCGCTCCACGAGGCGGCACAGCGGCTCGTCAGGTGGCACTACCAGTGGGTCGTCCGGCACGACTTCCTCGCGCGGGTGTGTGACACGTACATCCTCGAGGACATCGAAGAGAACGGGCGACGGTTCTTCGTCCCGCCGGAAAAGGACGTGGCGATCCCCGTCGAGTTCGCCGGCGCGGGCTTCCGGTTCGGCCACTCGCTCATCCGACACGAGTTCGACATCAACGAGGAGTCCGGGAACGTTCGGTTGTTCCCGGGTCCTACCGGTGACGGGCCAAACCTCCGAGGTGGCCGGCCGGTACCCAGCCACCTCGTCGTCGACTGGACGCGGCTGCTCGACACGGGTGACGGCGACTACCAGCCGGCACGGAAGGTGATGCCGTTCCTCGCGCCGACCCTGTTCCAGCTCCCGATGGACGGGGAGGACTCGCTCGCCATGCGGAACTTCCAGCGCGGGCGGGCGCTCGGACTCCCGTCGGGCCAGGACGTTGCCGAGCGGATGGGGATCGACCCGATCCGCAACGAGGGGTTCGGGGACGACGCACCGATCATGGACGCGCTCCGAAAACACGGCCGCGGCGCGGACGGCCACGCCCCACTGTGGTACTACGTTCTCGACGAGGCGCGATATCAGAACGGCGGCGAACGCCTCGGCGCGGTAGGCACCCGGATCGTCGCGGAGACGCTTATCGGGCTCATCGAGTCCGACGAGGCCGCGTACCCGAACGCCGCGCCCGACGGCTGGGAGCCGAGTCTCCCGCAGCTGACCGAGACGGAGGGGTACACCCTCGCCGACCTCGTCGCCTTCGGCGAGGAGGGGACGCCCGACGGGCTCGTCATCGACGCCATCGATCCGGGGCCGGACGAGGCGGGAGGGGACCCGCTCGACGAGTCGGTGACGCTCCGGAACGCGGCCAGCGAGCCCGTCGACCTCACCGGGTACGTGATCGACCTGAGCGGCGGCCAGCGGGACGAGCTGCCGTCGACCACGCTGGATCCGGACGGAACGCTAACGATCCACGTCGGCTCCGGAACCGACACCGACACGGACTACTACCTCGGTCGGGAGCGTGCCGCGCTCAACGACGCGGGCGACACGGTGGCGCTCCTCGACCCGGACGGGGTGGTCAGCACCCGACGGGTGTACACCTGAGCTTACCCGGCGTCCACGACGGCGGATACGTCGGCGACCTCGATCCCGCGGGCGTCGAACTCGCGAGCGAGCTCGGCCGATCGCGGCTCGATCGCCTCCGGTTCGTGGCTGTCGGTGCCGGCGGTCATCGTAAGCCCGCGGTCGAGTAACACGTCGAGGAACGCCGGCGACGGATGGAACTCCCCGTAGTCGTCGAGGAGTCGCCCCGCGTTCACCTCGGGGATGGTCCGCGACCGGTCGAACGCGTCGGCGACCCGCTCGTAGTGATCGGGGGTCGCGAACCCGCGGAGGTGGGGGTTACGCTCGATCAGGTCCGGATGGGCCGCTATCGCGAACAGCTCGGAGTCGATCAGCGAGACGAGCTTCTCGAAGTACCGGTCGACGAGCGCCGCGCGCTCCGCGTCGTCCTTCTCGGCGAAGTGTGACCGGGTGTGGACGTTGGCGCCGTCGAGGTCATGGACGCTCCCGATCGCGTAATCGAACGGGACCTCATCGAGGAACGAGGCGATCGCCGCCTCGTGGTCGGGGTGGTAATCCATCTCGACGGCGTCGAACACACGGATGTCTCTCTGTTCGCTGATCCGCTCGATCGCCTCCCGGCGGCGTTCGTGCGTCAAATCGAGGTTGAATCCAAGGGCGCGCTTGTATCGTTCGGCACTCGGGTCCGGAGAGACGTTGCAGTGGTCGGCGATCCCGACGCCATCGAGACCGGCGTCAGCAGCGGCGTCGACCATCCACGACAGAAACGCCCCATCGGAGTAGGTCGTGTGGATGTGATAGTCGTACACAACGGAACAACGAGACGGGGGAGGACGTGCTTTCGGGTTCCGCGTCACCCCACCGCAACGCGCGTTTTTAAGTGGTCACCGATCGATCTATGATCACGTATGACACGCGCAGATCAGGAGGGGAACGGCACCCACCGTGACTACACAGTCGATCATCATCTCTCGGACGCCGAGCGCAACATCCACCGAGTGTGGGACAACTCACTCGACCCGGTTTTGACGGTTGAAGACGGTGCAGTCGTGCGGTTCGAGTGTCGTGACGCAGTCGATCGCCAGCTCGACGTCGAGTCGACCGCTGCCGACTTTGCGAACGTCTCCTTCGATCCGGTCCACCCGCTGACGGGCCCCGTTGCCGTCGAGGGAGCGGAACCGGGCGACGTCCTTCAGGTCGACCTGCTCGATTTCCAGCACAAGGGGTGGGGGTACACCGGGTTCATGCCGGGTGAGATGGGGCTCGGACTCCTTCCGGAGGAGTTCCCGGACGCGGGCGTGCACGTCTGGGATCTCCAGGGCGATGTCGGGCAGTTCGTGAACGGGATCGAGGTGCCGCTCGACCCGTTCCCCGGCGTCATCGGCCTCGCGCCCGGTACGGACGGTGAACACGACACCCTGCCGCCGCGTTCGACGGGCGGGAACATGGACGTGAAACACATGACCGCCGGTTCGACGGTGTATCTCCCGGTCGAGGTCGCCGGGGGGCTGTTCTCCACCGCGGACTGTCACGCCGCTCAGGGCGACGGCGAGGTGTGCGTGACGGGGATCGAAGCGCCGATGTTCGTCACCGCTCGCTTCTCGGTCCGGACGGACATGTCGATCGACCAGCCGCAGTTCGAGACGACCGGGCCGTTCACGCCGACCGGCCGGGACGAGCCGATGTACGGGACGACCGGGATCGCGGACGACCTGATGGAGGCGACGAAGCTGGCGACGCGACACATGATCGACCACCTCGCGACTGAGCGCGACCTCACCCGCGGGGAGGCGTACATCCTCTGTTCCGCCGCGATGGATTTGAAGATAAGTGAGGTCGTCGACGCGCCGAACTGGACCGTCTCGGCGTACATCCCGGAGAGCATCTTCCCCGACGGGGGGTAGCCCGAGTCACGACGGGGCAAACGCACACGGCCGTGACACTCAGCGGTGTTCCCCGTCGGTCCCCTGCTTCCCCTCCGAGTTCTCCCGAGTACGCAGCCGATCCGCGATGGCCGCACCGGCCGTCCGCGGGTCCGGATCCGTCACCTGAACCGCGTCGCCGACGGCGACCGGTCCGGGTTCGAGGACGCCACAACACAGCCCGCCACGGTTCCGCAGCGCGGACGCGAGCCCGTCCGCCCC
>NZ_JBHSWW010000106.1:0-7768 GCF_042661865.1 Halorubrum tibetense | reverse complement strand
ACCCGCCCGCGCCTCCAGCCGGAGCCGCGCGCTCGAGGCCTCCTCGGTGCCTTGTGGCGCCGCCAGCGACACGTCGGCGACCGACGCCGACTCACACGCCTCGATCCGCGAAAGGGTGTCCGAGAGGTCGGTGTCGATGAGATGTCCGAACAACAGCACCGTCACCTCCTCTGCGTAGCGTTCCGTGCCCGCCTGCATCACGTTCACGCCCGCCTCCCTGAGCGCCTCGACTATCGTCTCGAACCGCTCGGCGGTCGCCTCGAAGTCGACCTCGACGGGGATCCGCCCGCGGGGGGTCTTGTTGCCCCGTTCGTGGTAGATCGACAGCAGGTTCCCGCCGTTATCGGCGATCGGGTGGAGCGCCGCGAGTAGCTGCCCCGGTTCGTCGACGAGTTCGAGCCGAACCGTGTGTGTCGACGGGGTCGTGGACGCGTGGCCCCCGTCCGGGGAAGCGCCGTCCTCGGGGACGTTCCCTTCCTTCTCTGGGGCGCCGTCTACACGGTCGCTCACGCGATCACCTTCCGGGAGCCCGTCCGGGCGGCCTCGTCGATCGCAGCTGGCGGACGGTTCCAGGACGTCATCGGCGTAGTCCCCCGACACGCTCCTGTGATCGGCGCGGAGCGGCCGCTTGCTGGCTCCGTCGCGATGCGCCGAGCGGGAGTCGTGCCCGTCTGCATATCCGATAGAAGTCGGGGGAGCCGGTATAAGCCTTCGGCGATGGCATGCGTTGCCTCCCTCACGGTCGTGTCAGCGTATGTCGTGTGTGAGGGATCGGCATAACGAGACACCAGAGGACGAAGACAGAAGAACCGAAGGGAGCGACGAGCGAACGGAACGGCGGCTGCCGACGCGGCGCGTGCCGCGTTTGGGTTAGATGTAGTCGATCGAGGAGGGGAGCTCCAGCTTCATCCCCTTGCGCTCGCGGATCTCCATGATCTTCTCGCGCTGGAGGTTGTCGACGAGCACGCGGAACCCGGCGTTCTCCGTGTTCCACGACGCACGACCCTCGGTGGCCGAGCGGATGTCGGAGGAGAAGCCGATCATCTCCTCGACGGGCGCGATACCCTCGACGACCATGAGGTCACCTTCCTGGTACATGTCGTCGACGCGGCCGCGACGACCCTGGATCTCGCCGGAGGCGGCACCCATGTGTTCCGAGGGCACGTCGATACGGACGTCCTGGATCGGTTCGAGCAGGCGGACCTCGCCGTCGATCAGCGCGCGGTGGACCGCGTCGCGAACGGCGGGGATCACCTGTGCCGGACCGCGGTGGATCGTGTCCTCGTGGAGCTTCGCGTCGTGCAGGCGGAACAGCGAGCCCTGCACCGGCTCGGCGGCGAGCGGCCCGTCGTCGAGCGCCTCCTGAAGCCCCTCCAAGACGAGCTCCATCGTCTCGTTGAGGTGCTGAATCCCCTTCGTGTCGTCGATGAGGATGTTGGTCCGGTGGATGTCCTCGACGTTCTGGGAGGTGTCCTTGTCCATGCCGGCGTCCTGAAGCGCCTCGCGGCGTTCCAGTTCGGGCATGTCCATGGAGACTTCGCCGAGCTGGATGGCGTCGACGATCTCCTGAGCCATCGGTTCGACCGTGAGGTAGAACTTGTTGTGGCGGTTCGGCGACTGCCCCTCGACTTCGCGGGACGCCTCCTGGGGCTGCTCGCGATAGACGACGATCGGCTCCCCGGTAATGACCGGGATGCCCTGGTTGTCGCGGATACGCTGGGTGATCACTTCGAGGTGGAGCTCGCCCTGCCCGCTGATGAGGTGCTCGCCCGTGTCCTCGTTGATCTCGATCTGGATCGTCGGGTCCTCCTTGGCGACCTGCTGGAGCGTCTCGATGAGCTTCGGCAGGTCGTCCATGTTCTGGGCCTCGACGGACTTCGTGATGACCGGCTCGGAGATGTGTTCGATCGACTCGAACGGCGTCATCTCGATCGAGGAGACGGTCGAACCGGCGATGGCGTCGCGGAGGCCGGTGACGGACGCGATGTTGCCGGCGGGGACGCGGTCCACTTCCTCGCGTTCGCTCCCCATGAAGAGCCCGACGCTCTGGATGCGGTTCTTGCCGGCCGTTCCGGAGACGTACAGCTCCTGTCCCTTCTCCAGCGTACCGGAGAAGACGCGACCCGTCGCGATCTCGCCCGCGTGCGGGTCCATCGAGATGTCCGTCACCATGAAGACGACCTCGCCGTCCTCGTCGACGAGCCGCATCGTGTCAGCTAGGTCTGACTCGGGGTCACCGCGCCAGATGCGGGGGACACGCCGGGGCTGGGCGTCGACGGGGTTCGGGAAGTGCTCACACACCATGTCGAGCACGACGTCCGACAGCGGGGTGCGCTCGTGGAGCTCCTGACGCTTGTCGGCCTGTTCGAGGTCGATGATGTCGCCGAAGTCCATGCCGGTCCGCTGCATCGACGGCATGGAGACGCCCCACTTGTACAGCGCAGAGCCGAACCCGACCGTACCGTCCTCGACGGAAACGGTCCAGTCCGTCGGGATGTCGTCCATGTTCTCGGCCATCCCGCGGATGAGCTCGTTGACGTCGGCGATGACCGCCATCAGCCGCTCCTGCATCTCCTGAGGCCCCTCTTGGAGCTCGCTGATGAGGCGGTCGACTTTGTTGATGAACAGCGTCGGCTTCACGCCCTCACGGAGCGCCTGCCGGAGCACCGTCTCCGTCTGCGGCATCGCGCCCTCGACGGCGTCGACGACCACCAGCGCGCCGTCGACGGCACGCATCGCGCGGGTGACGTCCCCGCCGAAGTCGACGTGGCCCGGCGTGTCGATGAGGTTGATGAGGTGGTTGGTGTCCTCGTACTCGTGGGTCATCGAAACGTTTGCCGCGTCGATGGTGATGCCGCGCTCCTGTTCGTCCTCCTTCGTGTCCATCGCGAGCTGCTCGCCCGCGGTGTCCTCGGAGATCATGCCGGCACCCGCCAGCAGGTTGTCGGAGAGCGTCGTCTTTCCGTGGTCGACGTGGGCGGCGATGGCGATGTTCCGGATGTGCTCCGGGTTGTCCATCAGCCGCTCACATTCCTGAACGATCTTCTTGCGTCGGCCCATTATACCGGTTGTTACCGACAGCAGGGTCAAAAGGGTAGTGTTTCGTCCCGGACGGATCGGCAGGATCGACCCCGGATCCGCGTCGATTTCGTCTCGAACGGGGCCGATCCCCTCCGAGAGCGCGTCGATTCTGTCCCCGACCGGGCCCGCCCGCGTCCACCCGTATTTAAGTCGCGCCTCGTGAACCGATCCGTATGAACGACACGCTCTCGCGGCTCGCCGACACCGGCGTCGTCGCGGTGCTGCGCGGCGTCGAAGCGGACCAGCTCATCGAGATCACGGACGCGCTCCGCGAGGGCGGGGTGACCGCCGTCGAGATCACCGCGGACACCCCAAACGTCGCCGAGAAGCTCAACGAGGTCGCGGGGTCGTTCGGTGACGAGGTCGTCGTCGGCACCGGCACCGTCCTCGACAGCGAGACCGCCCGCACGACGCTTCTAGCCGGCGCGGAGTTCGTCGTCTCCCCGAGCCTCCACGAGGACGTCATCGAGACGTGCAACCGGTACGGAGCCGTCACCGCTCCCGGCGTGATGACCCCGACCGAAGCGATCCGCGGCTACGAGGCCGGCGCGGACTTCGTGAAGGTGTTCCCCGCGAAGACGGTCGGTCCGGACCACCTCGGCGCGATGAAGGGCCCGCTCGGCCAGATCCCGATGATGCCCACGGGCGGTGTGAGCCCCGATAACGCGGCCGACTACATCGACGCCGGCGCGTTCGCCGTCGGTGCCGGCGGAGCGCTCGTCGACTACGACGCGGCCGCGCGCGGCCACTACGACGAGATCACGGAGACCGCCCGCGAGTTCGTACAGGTCGTCGAGGACGCGCGCGACGAGGACTGAAACGCGACCCATTTATAAGCTAAGAGAGCGGCAGAAGCGGTGGCGCGCCTGCGAGCGGTCGCCGACGGCGACCGCGAGGAGCCCGCGAGGGAGCCCGGAACGGCGTTTATAAACGCCGTTCCGGCGAGGCTGGGGAGGTGTGAGGTGCGGTTACTGTGGGGGACGGGGCGAGACGCGAAGGGGCAGTCACCGGACGACGTTCGGCTGCCAGAGGCGCGGAGCGCCTCGCTGCCGCGAGGGCGAAGACGCGAGACGCAAGTAGCGAGGGACCGACGGTCCCTCGGACAGCCAGCGGCAGAGCCGCCGGCGACTGGGGCTTTGGAGCGGTCGCCGTCGATCCGTCGAACACGATTTATAAACGAGCGGTGGGACTTTGGCGGTGATCGGCCGACAGCTCGTCGATCCACCTGGTTATACATGATCAGCCGAGTCTCCGGGGCCGCCTACCGCGTCGATCACTTATAAGCCCGGAGAACACGACCGACGAGCCCGATCCCCTACATGAAGTCCGCGATACCCGACTGCTTGTTGGTGTCGTCCTCGAAAATCGACTCCAACGCCTCCTCTAACACGTACAGCCGCTGTTTGGTGTAGGGCCGACAGTCGAACTTCTCGGCGACCGCGATGGCGGTGTCGACGTACTTGCTCACGGAGCCCTCGTGGACCGTGAGGTTCACTCGCCCGCCGCACTCGCGGCAGTCGCCCGTCAACGGCACCCGCCGGTACTTCTCGCCGCAGTCGAGACACCGCGTCTCCTGTCTCGAAAAGGCCCGGAGGTTCCCGATGATGTCCGGCAGGAAGTGGTACTCGATGACCCGCTCGGCCACGTCCGTCTCGTCGACCGCGCGGGTCTTCCGCGCCAGCTCCAACTGGGCGTTCATCTTCTCCATCATGTCGCCGAGCGTCTTGTACGCCGACAGATCCGGCCCCATCGCGATGTCCGTCGTGTCGTGGGTGTGATCGAAGCCGCGGTACTCGTCGTCGGTTCCGAGCGTGTCCTCGCCGAGTTGAATGAGGTCCTCGACCGTCTCCGGGTCGGCCATCTCCTGAGTCGCCTCGTAGAACTCGAGCGGGTACTGCCGCACGATGTCCATGTTGTGTGCCTCGTCGTCGATCTCCGACGGATCGATCCGCGAGGACATCACTAAGGGTGCATCCATGCGCCCGCCACGCTGGTTCGGGAGAAATTCTTTCGAGAAATTGAGAAGTCCGTCCATGAGAAGCATCACGCAATCCTCGTCTCCGTCACACTGATCGACTGATAAATCGTTTGCGACGAGCGAGTGCGTGTCCTCGACGGTGAGACAGTAGACGTGCTCGAAGTCACTCTCAACGATCTCGATCTCGTCAACGGCTTCGACGAGGTACTCCCCGGATCCCCCGTCGGATACGCGTGGGACGTACGGTTCAACAGACGAGACGTTCTCTGCGAGCAGATCTGCTTTGCGAGAGAGGTGAAAACCGGCGGCTTCAGCGAATCGAACGGCTTCCTGCGAGGAGACGGCGATAACGTACGTCTGTGCGTTCAGCCGCATGTCACTCTCGTCGTAGAAATCGGGGAACTTCTCGTGGAGCCGGACCCGTTCGGGACGGTCGACCGTGGCGTGAATACCGAGGCGTCGGAGTAGGGCGAGGAGGTCCTCTCGGAGTTCCTCGCTCACAGTCGTGGCCGTGATTCGGAGCGATCTCCTGTCAACGACGCCGTCACCGCTGAAGTACCCGCTCAGGTACGCCCCGACGATGTCTTCCGATGCGTCGAACATCGGGTCAGGGACGCGTTTCGTGTGCGCATGCGCGCCGGCATCGAGGACCGAATCGAAGAACGCACGCAACAGACGCCCGGAAGTGGTGATCTTCGCGTGGTTCTCCTCGTACGGGTCGACACCGAACTCGTCGCGAAGAACGTCGAGGAAGAACTCCCGCGCTTCCGCCTCGGTACCACACACCGTTGTCTGGTGGATCGTTCCCTTCGGAGTCTCCTGTTCGCGGGCGAATCCCTCGGCTGCGTAGTAGCCGAGCAGGGTCGCGACGCGCCCGTTGAGATCGACGATCCGATCGATCTCGGTGCGATCGCGTTTCATCCCGAGGGTTACGTCTTCGGGAACGAACCCGAGGAGATCGTCGATCGAGGAGAAACATCGCTGGAGATACGAGGCGGGGAAGCTTTGCCGATACAGGTAGTTGCTCAGCGTTTTCTTGTTCGTACCGAACACCTCCGTCATACTCTGGAGCGGGTAGAACTTTCCGTCCCAGTCGTCGGCAAACACGTCCTCGAAGAGTCCGTACAGCCGATCCTTATCCAGCCCCTTGATCATGAGACGGTCGGTCGGGATCGCGTCGGATCTGATGAACTCGGCGAGCAGATCGAACCGCTGTGGGTTCGGATCGGCCTCGTCGCTCCCGATCGAATCGGGAACGACCAGTTCGTCCGTCGTGTCGAGGTCTCGCGCTTCCGTGCCGACGATCTCGTCGCGTTCCCCGTCGTATACATGGATCCCGTGATCCGGAGTGACAGTTATCGAGCGTCCAGATGTCGTACGGATCCGCATCATGTGGTCCGGGGCTTCGTGTCTACTAACCGCCTCTACCGGGCGAGACACCCGGTCTCCCTCGGCGGTTAACGCAGGCACCTGCAGGTCGCCGTCGACCCCTTCCAGCTCGCCAACTGCGGTCCCGAAGTCGTCGAACTCGACTTCGGATCGATCGAGGTACGCCTCGACGAAGTCGTCGATTTCGTCGTGTCGTAAGCTGCCCGTCTCGTCTTCGAACCAGATCTTCGTCTCCGGATGGAAGCAGTTTCGCCTCTTGGCGGCGTGAAAGTATGGATGCGCGTATCCCACCGCGGCCGACGTGAATCCGACTACTCTCCCGACAGTTGCGGCGCTCGTGTGGGGAGCCATCCCGAAGACGAGCTCGCCGACGAGGTCGTCGCGCTCGTTTACCTCGTAAAAACGCGGGAGGTCGTAGAACTGCGCCAGTAGGTCGTCGACGAAGTCCGCGGTCCGCAGCATATGTTCGGCCGCACCGTCCGAGAGGACGATATCCTGGACCTTCAACTCGATCAGCTGGTCGTCGTGGCGGAGCGGGTCGCCGTCGATATCGGTCTCGTAGCCGAGCTCGCGGAAGTGGTCGGCGGTGACGTCGAGCTCCTCGGGCCGGACCGCGGTGACCGGGAGGTCCGTCATGTCGTATCGGACCGTTCCGTCCTTGAACGAGGTGACGCCGTTTTTCGCGCGCAAGATCCCCTTCTCTATCGCCTCCGGCGTCTTGTTCGTCGAGGTGAGCCCCTGTACCCCCTTGCAGATCTCGAAGGCGGACTCGCGCTCGCCGACCGTCTCCAGCGCCGACCGATACGCCTCGTTGACATCGACCTCTTGGTAGGTCGCCGCCGTCACCTCCCACTCGCATCGGGGACACTCGACGCGGCCCGCCTCGTCGGGCTCACACACCGTTCCACAGTCGCCACACTCGTAGTGGGGTTCGGTGTGCGTCCCACAGTCGGGACACGCCGACCGGTACGTGTGGGTCCCGCAGCTCGGACAGAGCCGGTTGGCGACCTCGATCTCGAGGTGGCCTCGTCGACCGCGGTCGTCCATCAGACCGGCCGCCTCGGAGACGTCGCGCTGCGGCCCGCCGGCCTCGTTGATCGGGAACAGGGTGTGGACCGCCGGCGAGAGGTCGCGACTCTCGGACTTCTCCGGGCGACCCATCCGGTTGCCGATCCGGACCGGCGCGCGTTCGCGGACCTCGAACGGCGCGACCTCGTTGACCGCCCGCATCGCGTTCTCGCCGCCGTCCCACTCGCGGGCGGCGGCGGACAGCTCGTTCCACCCCTTTCTGCGCCCGTCGTCGACGCCGAGCGACCGGGC
>NZ_JBHSWW010000105.1:0-7818 GCF_042661865.1 Halorubrum tibetense | reverse complement strand
TCCCGACCCGAACCGGTCCCTGCGGCGGTTGGCGGGCGACGCGGATCGCGTCGGCGACCGCGGCGACCGCGCCCGCAGGCGACTCCACGAGCACGTTCTCCTTGACGACGGTGTCGTACGTCGCTGGCGGCGTCTCGTGGATCCCATCCCCGCCTCGGACGTCGCGCTCGGTCTCGACCGCGAGATGGAGCAAGGGAACGCAGTCGTTTTTCGCGTTCTTTAGCCCGTTCATCGCGTTCATGTCGCCGGGGCCGGGGACGACCACCGTCGCGGCCATCGTCCCGGGCTCGCTCGACTCGGCGTACCCCCAGGCCTGGTGAGTGACCGCGGTCTCGTGGCGGGCGACGACGAACCGCGCGTCCCGGTCCGCGAACGCCCGGTTGAGCGGGAGTGTCTGCTTGCCGGGGATCCCGAACGCGACCTCGACACCGTGGTCGAGCAGGCAGTCCACGACCGCTTCCCCGACCGTCGGGCGATCCACACCGTCATCGTCCCCCGCGGGTCCGTCGTCCGTGATCCCCGTTTCAGTGGATCCGTCGTCCGTGTCCATGATCGGCTCCGACGGCGGAGTGCGTGAAAGGTCCGTCGGCTACACAGTCGGACCGAGGGCGGTGCGACGAGATCCGATCCGCTTCGATTCGGTTCAGTCAAGTCCGGCTCAGGGCCGGTTCACACGGATACACTTCGCGACGTGACCCTCACTCACTCCGCGACGTTCGTCTCCCGTACGCGCACGCCCTTCCGCGCGAGGTGGCGCATCTGCCGCTGAGCGAACTCCTCCTCGCTCGACCCGCGAGTCGCGAGCACGTACACGAGCGCGGTGCCCTCGGGTCGCATGGTCCGACCCGCCCGCTGTGACCCTTGTCGGCGGCTCCCGCCGAGCCCGCTCGCGACGACCGCGAGCTCGGCGTTCGGGAGGTCGATCCCTTCGTCGCCGACCCGCGACACGACGAGGACGTCGACCTCCGTCCCCTCCTCGTGGAACCGGCGGAACAGCTCCGCCCGCTCGTGGTGGGGCGTCTCGCCGCTGACGAACGGCGCGTCCAGCGCGTCGGCGAGCGCCTCGCCGTGATCGAGATACTCGATGAACACGAGCGCCTTCTTACCGCGGTGGGCGGCGAGCAGGTACCGGACCTCCTCGACTTTCGCCGGATTCTCGGCCGCCAGTCGCCGCCGTTCACGCCCGTCCGCGCTGGCGTACTCGTTGCGAGCGAGCTCGTCGCGCCACGGGACGTACCGGATCTCGACTTCGGGCTCTTGGACGAACCCCGCCTCGAACAGTGCGTCCCAATCCGCGCCGATCGGCTGTCCGATCAGGGTGTAGATCTCCTCCTCGCTCCCGGTCTCACGAACCGGAGTTGCCGAGAGTCCGAGCCGGTGTTTCGCCTGGAGTTCTGCCGCCCGGGAGTAGACGGGGGCGGTAATGTGGTGGGCCTCGTCGAAGCAGATCAACCCCCACCGCCGGGAGTCGAACAGCCCGCGATGCCGGTCCATCCCCGCGATCTGGTAGGTCGCGATCGTGATCGGTCGGATCTCTTTTTGCCCGCCGTGGTACTCGCCGATATCGGCAGGGTCGACGGTGGAGTGGGCGAGCAGCTCCTCGCGCCACTGTCCGGCGAGCTCGCGCGAGGGAACGAGTATCAGCGTCTCGCCGCCGACGGCGGCGATCGTCGCGATGGCGGCGACGGTCTTACCGGAGCCCGGCGGGCCGACGTACACGCCCGACCGCGACTCGAGGAACGTCTCGACCCACGTCTCCTGGTACTCCCTGAGGTCGGTAGTGAGATCGATGTCGACCGGGTCGCCGGTGTCGAGGTCCCGGTCGTCCTGCACGGGGTACCCGGCGTCGTACAGCGCTCGCTTCACCGCCGCGACCGCGGCCTCGTTCACCCACGCCTCGGTTTCCGAGATCGGCGCGCGGAGGTGGTCGTCAGCCAAGTGCTGCTCCGCGACGTTGCCAAGCAGGCTCTCCGAGGCCGCCTCAAGCACGACGTAGTCGTCCTCGTGTGTATACAGCCGGAAACGGTTGGCGCGCCGCCACTGGTCGCGGACCCACTCCTCCAGCTCCGCGAACCGACGGGGGAGGACGGATCGGAGGCTGCCGATCAGCGCGTCGGCGTCGTCGAACGGCGCGGCCCACACGTCCTCCGGACGGATCCGGTAGAGATAGCCGCGGGTTCCGGGGTCGGTCCCGGTCGTGTCCACGAGGCGCGCGAACTGTGAGAGCTGCGCCCGCGTGTACTGGGTCGGCCGGTCCACGACGATCTCGCGTCGCTTCGGGAACGTGACGACCCGCTCGCGGCTCGCCAGCCGGCCCCACTCGCTCGGGTAGAAGACGACTGGGTCGCTCTCGACGTCGAGCCTCTCGACCGACCCGCGCTCGACGAGCGTGGCGAGGGCGTCCCTGGCAGCGGCTTGCGTCGTTCCCAGCCGTCGCGCAACCTCGCTCGCGGTGGCGACGGGTCGCTCCTCGGCTTCGAGCGCGTCGTGAAAGCGGTCGAGCGAGAGATCGCCCACGGTCGACTCACCCGCGTCCGTCCCGGGCTCGGTCCGGTCTCCCTCGGGCTTCTCGGAGTGGTCGTCCTCACGACCGTTCTCGTCTCCCATCGGTCACGAGTATGGCCGCGACGCTGAAACGTGTGGCGTCAGCGGCCGCGACGCCCGCCGTGACAGTTCCGTGAGGTGATCGCCGACTTCGACCGGAAGCGACAGCCACAGTCGACACACCGGACGAACGGCTCCCCGGGTTCGGTCTCCAACCGGTGCTCGCCGACTACGAACGGACGGGTCACCGTGCGGGGGCGGATCCGATCCGGGATCGGCTCCGACGAGTCCTCGCTTAACCCCGTCCGAACCGCGATCGTGTCGATATCGACGGGGTCGAACCGTGCGGCCTCGATCGCGTCGTCGCGGTCGGCCACCTCCGTCCACCCCGTGACGACGACCGGGGAGTTCGTCTCCGTGTCGCCGACGACGACGACGAACCGGATCCCGTCCTCGACGAGCGCGAACCGCCAGCCGTCGGTCCGGTTCCAGCGGAGCTGCCCGTGGCGTATCGCGTCGCTGACCGTCCGAGTCGAGACGTACCGGCCGGGTTGTTCGAGTCGCTCACGGAAGTGATCAGTGAGCGCGTACAGTCCGGGATCGCGTACCGGCGGGTCTTCCGGCGTCCGGCGTCGAGCCGCCGGGACGGACTGGGGTTCCGGATCGGACGTCGACGCCCGTTGCGGAGTTCCGTCCGGGCCGAACCGGCTCGGCGGCGTGGACGGTCCACGACGCCCGCCGGTGTCGGGGTGCGTCGCGTGCGGTGCGGTCCGGCGCTCCGTCGTTCCGGTGCCGGGCCCCTCGTCGGTTCCCGGTCCGCCCTGTCGGGATGCCACTACCGCTCCGTACCGACCCCGTTCTTAAGTGTGTTACGGGGACACAGGGGTGTGGAGATCGGTTGGGGTCCGTCGGGGCGGGTTGGGACGGTTGGGGGGTGGGGTGCGGTAGAGGGCCGTTAGGGGTATCGGCGAACGCATCGGAACGGCGCACCCTTTATACGAGAGGCCCCGTTACCCCCGCGTATGCCCCAGTGTGAAATGTGTGGCGCCGAGCAGGCCTCGCTGACGACGACGAAGGTCGAAGGCGCCGAGTTGGAGCTGTGCAGTTCCTGTACGGACTTCGGGACGGAAGTCCGTGAGGAGCCGAGCAGCTCCGCGGGGAGCAAGTACTCTACGAGCTCCAGCTCCGGGAAGGCGGCCTCGTCTTCCTCCTCCTCGTCCGGATCGAGCGGATCGGGTAGCTCGGGTGGATCGCGGCGTCGCCGCGACATGTTCGACGACATGGACGAGGTCGCGACCGACTACGACGACCGGATCCGTACCGCCCGCGAGTCCCGCGGGCTGAGCCAAGAGGACCTCGCCGACCAGCTGAACGAGAAGGCGAGCCTCATCCGGAAGCTCGAGCGCGGCGACACCCTCCCCACCGACGAGGTCCAGCGGAAGCTCGAACGCGCGCTCGACATCTCGCTGGTCGAGGGTGAGGACGTCGACGAAGAGTGGGAGACGACCGACGCCGGGACGATGACGCTCGGCGACGTGGTCAAGCGGAAGGACTGAGCTCCCGAGAACGGAGTCGTTTCACACGGTCGCGCCGTCGTCCCCGTCGTCGGTCGTCTCGGAGGACCAGTACCGGGAGACGAGGTGGTCGATGATGGTGTCGACGGTCGCCGGATCGTAGCTCCAGAAGCCGTAGAACTCACCAGGCGCGCGCTCCTCGGCGAGCAACGCACACTTCGCCTCGTCGAGGCCGTCGCCGTCGAAGGCGACGAACCACGTCTCGCGGATCTCGGCCGAACGGGCGACGTGGACCGTGTAGTAGTCGGCGTTTGGAGCGTCACCCTCGTCGGTCGCGTACGCGTGTACGTCTAGCTCCGGTTTTTCGCCGAGCCGATCGTACGTGTTCGTCTCCCCGGTCAGCACATCGAGGGTCTGGAACCCGGCGTGGAGCTCGCCGCGGCCGACGCGCCACGCACGGTCCTCGATCTCGCGGGAGGCTGCGACCATGTCGCCCCGTGAATAGGAGGTGAACATCGTCTCGTCGAGGTGATCGAGGACTGGCTCCCCAACTCTACCCGTGGTCGGATCCTCGGGTATGCCGCCGTCTACATCGGGAGCAGAGGGGTCACCGATCTCGGTACTGTGAGCCGGGAGGAGCTCCTCGACTCCCACCGCAGTCACGAACTCCCCGTCCCTGGAGAGTACGGCGTACCCGTCCGGTCCCCCGTCGGTCGAGCCGTCCACGACGCGGACGTTCCGGTCCGCGAAGTGTTCGGCGAGGGTCCGTGCGACCGCGGGATCGTCGTCGAAGACGGTGAGCGTGGCTTCATGCGACTCCACGCCGGCGATGATTTCGATGAGGGACATGTCCACGTCCGGCCCCAAAGGGGTCGTTCGACGCGTTGTCACCCCGGGTATATATATGATAGGGGGTCCCCCTCGGCGCGGAGGTGTGTAACCCAGTGCCGAAGTGTGTAAGCTATTTGCGCCCGCGGCCCGGTCGGACACGTATGTTCATCTTGGTGAACCTCAAGGCGTATCCGTGTGATCCGATCGAGGTCGCGACCGCCGCTCGCGACGTGGCCGACGCGTCGGGCGTGCGGATCGCGATCTCGCCGCAGGCCGCGGATATCGCTCGGGTTGCGGAGACGGGCGTCGAAACGTGGGCACAGCACGTCTCCCCGAACGCCCATGGCTCGCACACGGGCTCGACGCTCGCCGAGGCGGTCGCGGACAACGGCGCCGCGGGGACGCTCATCAACCACTCGGAAAACCGACTGAAGCTCGCGGACATCGACGGATCGGTCGACGCCGCGGAGCGCGCCAGTCTCGACACGGTGGTGTGTGCGAACAACCCGGCACAGGTCGGCGCGGCGGCCGCACTCTCGCCCGACGCGGTTGCGGTCGAACCGCCAGAGCTCATCGGCGGGGATGTCTCCGTCTCGACGGCCGATCCTGGAATCGTCGAGGACGCGGTCGCGGCCGCGGGTGCGGTAGACGAGGCGGTCGACGTGTTCTGTGGTGCCGGCGTCTCCACCGGAGAGGATGTAGCGGCCGCCGCGGAGCTCGGCGCGTCTGGCGTCCTTCTCGCCTCCGGCGTCGCCAAGGCCGATGACCCGGCAGCGGTCCTCGAGGACCTCGTCTCCGAGATCTGAATCGGAAACTATGTCCCCGCGAGTTGGCTCGCGACGGGATACGGACATAAGGGGATTGCAACCGGTCATGGGGTAACCGCGGCCGGTCAGGGGGTAACTGCGGCCGGTCAGGGGGTAACTGCGGCCGGTCAGGGGGTAACTGCGGCCGGTCAGGGGGTAACCACGCCGGACAACCGGGGCGACCGGGTGACTGCGCTTGCGGGTCAGTATAAAGACATCGATGTTAGTGGCTACCACGATCGGAAAAAACGCACGACCCGAACGGGATCGGCTGATCGCCAAAATCGGCTCGTCTAGTAACCTTTAACCGACACAAGCCGGTATCTATTGGTAAGATGGCGACCAACAAGATCCTCGGTATCGACCTCGGTACCACCAATTCCGCGTTCGCGGTGATGGAGGGTGACGAACCCGAGATCATCGCCAACGCGGAAGGCGATCGGACGACTCCCTCCGTCGTCGCCTTTTCCGACGACGACGAGCGACTCGTCGGAAAGCCGGCGAAGAACCAGGCCGTCCAGAACCCCGACCGCACGATCCAGTCGATCAAGCGGCACATGGGCGAGGACGACTACACCGTCTCGGTCGACGGCGAGGAGTACACGCCCGAGCAGATCTCGGCGATGATCCTCCAGAAGATCAAACGCGACGCCGAGGAGTACCTCGGCGACGACGTCGAGAAGGCGGTCATCACGGTGCCCGCCTACTTCAACGACAAACAGCGCCAGGCGACGAAGGACGCCGGCGAGATCGCTGGGTTCGACGTCGAACGCATCGTCAACGAGCCGACCGCGGCGTCGATGGCGTACGGCCTTGACGACGAGTCGGACCAGACCGTTCTGGTGTACGACCTCGGCGGCGGGACGTTCGACGTATCGGTGCTGGACCTCGGCGGCGGCGTCTACGAGGTCGTCGCCACGAACGGGGACAACGACCTCGGCGGCGACGACTGGGACGAGGCGCTCATCGACCACATCGCCGAAGAGTTCAAAAACGACCACGGGATCGACCTCCGCGAGGACCGGCAGGCGCTCCAGCGGCTGAAAGACGCCGCCGAGGAGGCGAAGATCGAGCTGTCGAACAAGAAGGAGACGACGGTGAACCTGCCGTTCATCACCGCGACCGACAGCGGCCCGGTTCACCTGGAACAGTCGATCACCCGTGCGACGTTCGAGAACCTCACGTCAGACCTCCTCGAACGGACCGTCGGCCCGACCGAGCAGGCGCTCTCGGACGCCGGCTACTCCAAGTCGGACATCGACGAGGTCATTCTCGTCGGCGGGTCGACCCGGATGCCGCAGGTCCAGGAGAAGGTCGAGGAACTCATCGGTCAGGCGCCGAAAAAGAACGTCAACCCCGACGAGGCGGTCGCGCTCGGTGCGGCCGTGCAGGGTGGCGTGCTCTCCGGAGACGTCGACGACATCGTTCTACTGGACGTGACGCCGCTCTCGCTCGGTATCGAAGTGAAAGGTGGGCTGTTCGAGCGGCTCATCGAGAAGAACACGACGATCCCGACGGAGGAGTCGAAGGTGTTCACCACGGCGGCGGACAACCAGACCTCCGTCAACGTCCGCGTGTTCCAGGGAGAACGCGAGATCGCCGAGGAGAACGAGCTGCTCGGCGCGTTCCAGCTCACCGGTATCCCGCCCGCTCCCGCCGGAACCCCCCAGATCGAGGTGTCGTTCAGCATCGACGAGAACGGCATTGTCAACGTCGAAGCGGAGGACCAAGGCTCCGGCAACGCCGAGTCGATCACCATCGAGGGGGGCGTCGGCCTCTCCGACGAGGAGATCGAGCAGATGCAGGAGGAGGCCGAGAAGCACAAAGAGGAGGACGAGGCGCGCCGCGAGCGGATCGAGGCCCGCAACGAGGCCGAGACGGCGATCCAGCGTGCGGAGACCCTTCTCGAAGAGAACGAGGACGCGATCGACGACGACCTCCGTGGCGACATCGAGGCGGCAATCGAGGACGTCGAGGAGACGCTCGAGGACGAGGACGCCGAAACCGAGGCGCTCCAAGACGTCACCGAGGCGCTCTCCGAGGAGCTCCAAGAGATCGGCAAGCAAATGTACCAAGAGCAGGCCGCACAGGCCGGCCCGGGCGGCGCTGGCGGCGCCGCGGGC
>NZ_JBHSWW010000104.1:0-7851 GCF_042661865.1 Halorubrum tibetense | reverse complement strand
GAGCGCCCTGGTGTTCGGCGCGGAGGACCTCGCCGCCGACATCGGCGCGACCCGGACCGCGGACGGGACGGAAGTGCTCCACGCCCGCGAGCACGTCGTCCTCGCCGCCAGCGCCGCCGATGTCGACGCGATAGACACGGTGTACACCGACTTCTCCGACGAAGACGGGCTCAGGGAGGAGACGCGGTTCGCGGCGACACTCGGATACGACGGCAAGCTCGCGATCCACCCGGCACAGGTGGACCCGATCAACGAGGCGTTCACGCCGGACCCCAAGCGGATCGAGTGGGCCCGGTCGGTGTTGGCAGCCCGGGAGAGGGCCGACCGCGAGGGCCGTGGCGTGTTCCAAGTCGACGGGGAGATGATCGATGCCCCGCTACTTGCGCAGGCGGAGCGGATCGCCGATCGGGCCGCCGCTGCTGGGGTGTGGAATCGCGCTACTGAGTCGAGGGGTGGCTCCGATGACGGGAGCGGCCCGGACCGGGAGGAACCATGACATTCGCCAAGATTAACCCGCGGGGGTGGGATGTCCGACCATGAGCGACGACACGAACCCGTTCGAAAGCCTCCAGGAGCAGGTCGACGACGCCGCGGCGTATCTCGACGTCGACGACGGCGTCCTCGAGCGGCTGAAGGTGCCCGAACGGGTGTTGGAGACGAACCTGACGTTCGAGCGTGACGACGGGTCTCTCGAAACCGTCCGGGCGTATCGGTCGCAGTTCAACGGTGACCGGGGGCCGTACAAGGGCGGCATCCGCTATCATCCGGGTGTCACTCGCGACGAGGTCAAGGCCCTCTCCGGCTGGATGGTGTACAAATGTGCTGTCGTCGATATCCCGTATGGCGGCGGAAAAGGCGGGATCGAGGTCGAGCCGGCGGAGTACTCGACGGCCGAGCTGGAACGACTCACCCGGTCGTTCGCGACGGAGCTCCGGCCGATGATCGGGGAGGACCGCGACATTCCCGCGCCCGACGTGAACACGGGCCAGCGGGAGATGAACTGGATCAAGGACACCTACGAGACGCTGGAGAACACCACCGCCCCCGGCGTGATCACTGGGAAGGCGATCGACTCCGGCGGGAGTGCGGGTCGTGTGGAGGCGACCGGTCGATCGACGGCGCTGGCCGCACGCGAGACGTTCGACTGGCTGGGCCGTACCCTCGCGGACGCGACCGTCGCCGTTCAGGGATACGGGAACGCCGGGTCCGTCGCGGCGGCGTTACTCCACGACCTCGGCGCGACAGTCGTCGCGGTCTCGGACTCGGGCGGCGGGATCTACGACCCCGAGGGGTTCGATCCCCGTGCGGTCAAGAGCCACAAAGCCGAGACGGGTGCCGTCGCTGGGTACGAGGGGACCGAGGCCATAACGAACGACGAGCTGTTGACGATGGATGTCGACCTGCTGGTGCCCGCGGCGTTAGAGAACGCGATCGACGCCGACCTCGCCGGAGACGTCTCTGCCGATGTCGTCGTCGAAGCCGCAAACGGACCGCTCACTCCCGGTGCCGACGACGTCCTCACCGAGCGCGGCGTTTGGGTCGTTCCCGACGTGTTCGCGAACGCCGGCGGCGTGACGGTGTCGTACTTCGAATGGGTCCAGAACCGACAGCGCTTCCACTGGACCGAAGCCCGTGTCAACGAGGAGCTCGAACGCGTCATTACCGACGCGTTCGACGGGCTGATCGAAGCGTATGAGACACGCGATCTCCCCAACCTCCGGACCGCCGCGTACGTCGTCGCCCTCCAGCGGGTCGTGAACGCCTACGAACAGGGCGGTAACTGGCCGTGATCGGCGGTCAGGTGGAGAAATCGAACTATCGGACGGCTCAGGCCTCGAACAGCTGTTCTGCGTCGGTAGCCTGACGGCGGTAGATACCTCGGCCTTTCAGTCGGGGGACGGCGTGAGTGTGGACGGCCTCCTCCTCGAGGTCGTACATGATCGGGAACACGTTGCTTCGGCGGTCGGCAACGACGTAGGAGGTCGCCGTCGACAGTAGGTCGGGGTCGGGATCCGGGACCGCGACGACGACGTACCCGATCCGGGTCACCGAGTCCGCGTGGTCGTCCGTTCGCCGCGCGACCACCGCTCTGAAACGGTCGGCGGTGTCGACGAGGTCGTCAGCGTCGTATCCAGAGCCGTTTACTACCGTCGCGAACACCGAGACATCGCCGACCGATGGATCATGATCGCGGGTCCGCCACAGCAGGTCGAACCCGGACCCTCCCCCGTCGACGGCGTCGAAGCCGTGCTCACGTCGGTTCGCCGCCACCGCATCACGGTACCGATCGAACTCCATGTCGTGGACCGAGGAGTCACGTGATAAAAAGTGACACACATGGCGGCAGTACTGACTTCGACGGTTAGCCGTCCACTGATGGGTCCGAGCACGACGCCGCGAGCGCCTCGATCACCGAAGCGTCGCGTCCGTGACCTCGATGTGCCCACGGGTCCCGTCCCACACCGTCTCGTAGGTCAGATCGATACGTCGGTCCATATGTGGCCCATCGACGACGTACGTCTCGAACTCGCCGCCCTCCCCCAGCGGGTGAACGCCGTACGCGTCCCTGAGCTCGACGAGCTCCGCCAAGGCGTCCGCGTCGTACTGACGACCGAGCCACGAGTCGTCGATCCCGTGGGCGGCCACGCCGACGATCCGGATCTCGAAGCCCGCGTCGAACATCGCCTCCGCGAGCTCGATGGGATCCTCCTGCCACAGCGGGGCGTACAGGTCGATCCCCAGCCGGTCGCACATGCCGCGGATCCGGTCCGTCTGGAACGCACTCTCGACGGCACCAGCAGTGACTCCTTCGAGATCGATCGCGTCGTCGTCGGCCAGTTCGGCGAGCGCGGCCTCCATCGGCTCCAGCTCGTCGTCGCCCTGTGCCCCCGAATCGTCGACCTCGTCCGCGCCGAAGTCCTCCGGTTCGATCTCTATCAGTTCGATCCCGACGCTCTCGGCGGCGAGTGACGCGAGCCGTGTCGCCGGCGTGTGGTACATGTACGAGTCCCCGCTGGGATGCACCGTGAGGAGCCGTGAAACGTTCAGCCCGTCGGCGAGCGCACGGTACAGCGCCCACGAGGAGTCCTTCCCACCCGAAAAGAGGCTTACCCAGTCCCCGGTCATACTGAGAGGAGGTCGGGACCCCCTAAAGCGTCGGCGGTCCGGCGACGGACAGCGACCGACGCGACGGGAATCCTCGCGGGTTATATCCGCAACACCGATTATTACTGAAAAATGACAATATATTACACCGGCGGTCGCGGAGACTCCGGTATGGACGACAAAACAACACGATCGATCGACACGATCGCGGTGACGGAGGGCGAAGAACCGTTCGAGACCGGGAGCGAGGCGGGCGATGTCGTCTCACCGATCCACCTCTCCTCGACGTTCGCGCTTCCGGGACTCGATACCGAGATGCGACTGGAGGACGTGGACCCTGACGCCGGGGAGTTCGTGTACGGTCGACTCTCGAACCCGACCCGTCACACCCTCGAAACGCGGCTCGCGGCGCTTGAGGGGGGAGAACACGGGGCCGCCTTCGCCTCCGGAACTGCCGCGATATTCACGACACTGCTCTCGGTCGTCGAGCCCGGCGATCACCTCGTCGCCTTCGAGGACCTCTATGCGGGCACTCGGCGGATGCTCGACGACGTCTTCGTCTCTCGGCTCGACGTCGACGTTACCTACGTGGACGCGACCGACACCCGAAACGTTGCCGCGGCGCTCCGGCCCGAGACGACGATGGTGTGGATGGAATCACCGACGAACCCGAAGCTGGCGTTGTGTGACATCGCGGGGATCGCCGAGCTCGTCGCCGACCGCGACGCCGTCTTCGGCGTCGACAACACGTTCGCGAGCCCGTACTTCCAGCGACCGCTCGATCTGGGTGCCGATGTCGTCGTTCACAGCACGACGAAGTACCTCAATGGTCACTCCGACGCGGTCGCCGGCGCGGTCGTGACCGACGACGACACGCTCGCGGAGGAGCTCCGGTTCCTTCAGCAGGTCGGTGTCGGCGGAGTGAGCTCGCCGTTCGACAGCTATCTCGTTACCCGCGGGATCAAGACTCTGGCCGCCCGCATGGAGCGTCACGAGACGAACGCGCTCGCGGTCGCCGAGTTTCTGGAGTCGCGTCCGGAGGTCACCGCGGTGTACTACCCGGGACTGGAGAGCCACCCGGACCACGCGCTCGCCCGCGAACAGATGTCCGGCTTCGGCGGGATACTCTCCTTCGAGCTCGACGGCGACATCGACGACGCGAAACGGTTTCTGGAGGCACTCTCGGAGTTCACCCTCGCGGTGTCGGTCGGTGGCGTCGAGAGCCTCATCGAGCTGCCGGCGGGGATGACACACGAACCGCTGTCGCCGGCGGAACGGGAAGCGCTCGGGATCTCCGATACTCTCATACGCGCCTCCGTGGGGATCGAGGGGACGGCGGACCTGCTTGCGGACCTGGAACGCGGGTTCGACGCGATGGCGAGGCGCTCGCCGGCGACCTCGGACTGACAGCAGCCGCTGAAGTCGGCGACGTCGACAGAGCCGCGACCCGCACAGAGACCGTTGGCGGGCGGCGAGCGGGAGACAGCAAGCGGCAGGCGGCGAGCGGTGAGAAACGAGCGGCAGGCGGCGAGCGGGAGACAGCGAGCGGTGAGAAACGAGCGGCAGGCAGCGAGCGGCGAACCGTGGGGAGGATCAGTCCGAAATGAAGTCGTTGTCGCGCCAGTTCACGCCGCCGTCACCGTCGCCGGCCCCTTGGGGGCTTTCGACGACCTCGATGCTCGCCGGGCGGGACTCGCCTTCGACGATCCGGGTCGCTTCGAGCTCGCCGTCGTCCTCCGTGATCGCGGTCAGCGTCCCTTTCTCCGCGCGCGTCGCCAGCTCGCGGAGCACGAGGAACATCGGGTACTGTAACGCGGTGTTCTGGAGGACGGTCTCACGGTCGCCCTTGAAGCAGGCGAACTCGACGAGTTCCGAGGGGATCTCTTCTTCCTCGTCGTCCATCCACTGCGGGCCGCCGGCTCGCGGCGGTTCCTCCTCGTACACCCGCGTCTCGGAGACCGACGCCTTCAGCTGGGCGGTCGGCGTGTACTTGCTGATGCTCTCGTCGTCGGACAGGGCCTTGATTATCAGGGTGTTGTTTCGACGCGTGATGTCGATATCGTCGATCTCGGGTGGGAGATCGGGGTCTTCGTCGAAGTACGTCTCTACGTCTTCGAGTGGCAGTTCGAGCGTCGAATGGAGTCGGAACACGCGGCCTGTCATTGTTTAGTAGGGTGGGTGATGGATCGGACCGGTCGTCGCGACACGGGTGAGACCGACTGCACCTACCCCATGTACGGGACCTGGGTTTATATGGTCTACTCTTCGAACGACACCGGCCGTGACACTGACCGTGTGGTGCCGACGGATGACGCCAGTCGGATGGCGTTGGGACCCGATGTCGGCTACGCGGCGCCGAGCTCGGCGGCGAGCTCGTCGCGCTCCTCGAGCTCCGCTAGCACGTCGCTGCCCCCCACGAACTCGCCGTCGACGTACGTCTGCGGGATCGTTTCCCAGCCGCTGTGCTCGGCGAGTGCCTCGCGATAGGCGGGCAGCGCCGGCAACACGTCGATGGTCTCGAACTCCTCGACGTGCGCGCTGATCAGCTCGATCGCCCGCTGGGAGTAGCCGCACTGCGGCATCAGCCGATTCCCTTTCATGAACAGCACCACATCGTTGTCGGCGATCGCTTCGTCCACGCGCTCGGCGACCGCGTCCGGGTCCATGTCGCTGTCGGGTTGGAACGTCATACCACCGGATACGCGACGACGATTCAAAGGGGTTCCGTCCGGACCGGCGCTTCCGGGGACTCTCCCGGCGATCCCGCGTCACTCCCGGTCGACGCTGACGACGTCGACGAGCGAGTACACGGGGACGCCGTCGATATCCTCGTAGCCGACCTTGTCGACGAGGACGACGCACGCGACGGGCTCGCCGCCGTGTTCGCGGATCGCGTCGATCGACTCGCGCATCGTCGTCCCGGAGGTGATGATGTCGTCGACGACGTAGCAGTCGCGGTCGCGGATCGCGGCGAAGTTCCGCGAGAACCCTCCGCCGTGGTCGGCGATGTCGCCCTCGTCCCACTGGTGTTTCGCGGGCGCGTACGTCCCGAGGTCCGTGTCGAGCTCGTGTGCGACCGCGGTCGCGAGCGGCGCGCCGGCCTTCTCGATACCGACCGTGAGGTCGACCGCCTCGCCCTCCTTCGCGAGCAGGTCGGCCATCGCGGCCGCGGCGTACGAGAGCCGGGTCGAGTCGCGGCCGATCGCCGACCAGTCGACGTGGATGTCCGCGGTCGACTCCGTGTCCGCCGAAGCCGGGTCCGCGTCATTCCCTCCGCCTCGCTCGACGAGCCAGCTCGCCGTCTCCCGCGAGACGTTCAGCTCGTCCGCGATCTCACCTTTCGAGAGACCGTGCTCGGCGAGCTCGGCAGCGCTGTCTATCAGGTCGTCAACGTTCTTCATATGCGGTGAATTCGACCGCCGTTTTAATAGTCGTGTCGTCATCCACGAACGCCGCCTCGAACTCGTCGAGGGGGTGAATCCCGGTGACCAGATCGGTCAGGAACGACTCCGGGAGCGCCGCCAACGACTCGACCGCCGCCTCGAAGTGTTCGTATCCGGAGTTGACGCTCCCGACCAACGCCTTGTTGTGGAGGACGAGCTCGCGGTGGAGTCGGCCGCCGGCGACCTCGAACTCCCAGTCGGCCGGGACCCCGAGGAGCGCGCCAACCCCGTTCGGCGCGAGCGCCTCGATGGTCTCGAACGCGTGGGGCGCGTACCCCGTGGCCTCGAACACCAGATCCATCGGCTCGTGTGCGTCGGGGACCGCCGACACGGACGTGTCGTTCGAGTTGACGTACGTCGCCCCCAGTGACTCGATCACGTCGATCGTCGGGTCGGGGCGCTCCCGCCGGCCGAGACAGTAGACGCGGTCGAAGTCGGGATCGAGCATCGCGACGGTGAGCAGCCCGAGCGAACCGTTACCCAAGACGAGCGCGCTCTCGGGGTCCCAGTGGAACGCCGAGCGGCTCGCCGCGGCGTGTTCGAGCGCTTTCTCCGTGATCGAGGCGGGCTCGACGAGGAACCCCCACTCCGCGATCGACGGCGGGACCTCGACGAGGAACTCGGCCGGGCTCGTGAAGTACTCGGCCATGAATCCGTGCGCGCCGACGATCCCGCGTTCGTGGTACTGGCCGTCGGGAGCCATGTCGGGCTCGCCTCGCGCGAAGTACTCGTTCGCCCCGTTGGGCGGGCGACGGACCGTCGGCACGACGACGTCGCCGCGGTCGAACGGCGTGTCGTTCGGGTCTTCGACCACGCCGACCGCTTCGTGGCCGAGGACGATGTGGTCCTCGCCCGTGGGCGTTCCACCGTGACCGCCGGCGATCACTTCGTGATCGGTGCCGTCGACGCCGACGCGGAGCGTCCGGACCAGCGCCTCGCCCGCTCCTGGCTCCGGTCGTGGTTTGTCGATAACGACCGGCTCCTCTCCGTCGTCGTACACAGCGATCGCCTTCATACACGTATCGATGGGGCGAGACGACAAAAGATTTCTTTTGTTTCGAGTAAAGAATGGAGAGAAACCCGCGACGGGTTTTTATCGCGACGAACGGATCCCGAGACGTGTGTACACTCACGCTCGCGTGGCGGGTCTTCGAGGGGACGCCGGTCGCGCTCGCGGCCAACCGTGACGAATCGCTCGACCGCGAGTCCGAGGGCCCCTCCCTGCGGACGGCAGACGGGTCGACGTACGTCGCGCCCCGCGACCGGGTGGCCGGTGGAACGTGGATCGGCCTCGGGGAGTCCG
>NZ_JBHSWW010000103.1:0-9987 GCF_042661865.1 Halorubrum tibetense | reverse complement strand
CCGCGCTGATGGTCGGGTTCTTCGCGCTCGTCCCCCTGCCGCGGGCGGTCGGGCTGCCGCGACAACGACTGGCCCCGGTTCGGCGTGATTGGGCCGTCTGTGCGGTGACGTACGTCGTCGTCGCCGTGGCCCTCGTCGCGGGCGCCGACGCGCTCCTCGCCGGGGCGTAACGGCGCGTGTGGACGGGGACGACCCGGCGGACGCTACCTCCGAGACGGACGCCCGTCGCTGGGGAAAACTGGCTGTCCGTCACCGGGGGGAACTGGACGCCCGTCACCGGGTGAGAACCGAGCGCGCCGACGGCGGGAGAGAAACCGTTTAGTCGCTGGCAGGTGCCCGTTATCGCATGCACGCGATCACCCGAACCGGGTGGATTGAGGTCATCACCGGGTCGATGTTCTCCGGGAAGACCGAGGAGCTCCTGCGGCGGCTCCGCCGCTCGGAGATCGCCGGTCAGTCCGTCGCTGTTTATAAACCCGCGGTCGACGACCGATACGGCGAGACGACGATCGGAAGCCACAACGGTCGCCAGTGGGAGGCGACTGTGATCGACAACGAGGGAGACGGTCCCCGCGAGATCCTCGATACGGCTCCGGATGCTGAGGTCGTCGCCATCGACGAGGCCAACTTCTTCTCGCCGGCGCTCGTCGATGTCTGTGATACGCTCGCGAACCGCGGGGTGCGAGTGATCGTCTCCGGCCTCGACCAGACGTTCCGCGGCGAGCCGTTCGAGCCCGTCCCGGAGCTGATGGCGACCGCCGAGTACGTCGACAAGCTCCGGGCCATCTGCTCGCAGTGTGGCGAGCCCGCGACGCGGAACCAACGGCTCATCGAGGGCGAGCCCGCTCACGTCGACGATCCCACGATCCTCGTCGGTGCGGAGGAGTCCTACGAGGCGCGGTGTCGCGCGTGCCACGTGCTCCGGACCGGCGAAAGCGGTCGACACGAGCCACGACCCGGGGACGACGACTGAGCCCGTTACGCCTGCCTGTCCGCGTCCTGATACAACCACAGGTGGCCACGCCCCTCGGGGAGGTCGATCGGTCGGTAGGACCGAAGGAGCGCCCCCTCATCCGCGAGCGGGAGCCGCTCACCCCGGACGGGCTCGGCCGCGTCGATGACCCGATCGATACCCGCGAGGAACGCGTCGGAGTCCCTGAACCGGTCGCTCACCTCGCGGGCGAACGCCACACAGTCAGTCCCGGTGACGTCGGTAGACGCGGCGTCCACATCGAACAGGTCGAGTAGCCGGTCGTTGGCCGCCAGCACGTACCTGTCGGCGTCCTCGACGAGCACCCCATGGGGGAGGGTGTCGAACACGGACGACAACACCGCGTTCGTCCGCTCGACCGCGCGCTTCCGTCGCTCGCGGTCCGTGATGTCCTCGAACTGTGAGAACACGCGTATCACCTCGCCGTCGTCGTCCGTCACCACCTGATTGTGCCACGCGCACAGGATCCGGTCCCCGTCCGCCGTGACGTTCTCGTTGACGCTGCGGTAGCCGCCGCGGTTCGCGAGGAGCTCCCGCTCGATCGCCGCGACGGCGCGTCGTTGGTCCGTCGGGACGAACGGCATCCACGTCCCCTCGACGAGCGTCTCGGCGTCGTAACCGAGTATCTCCTCGGCCGCGGGGTTCGCTCGGACGATCCGGAACCCCTCGTCGTACTCGATAGTTCCGAGCGGGGACTGTTCGATGAACCGTGAGAGGCGTTCCTGGCTCGCCGCAAGCGCGCGCTTCGAGCGGTACTGGTCGACCGCGTTGCGGACGCGGTTCGCGAGCACGGTGTACTGATCCGCACCGCCCGCCTTCTGGAGGTAATCCGTGGCACCGGCCGCGATCGCGTCGCTGGCGATCTCCTCGCTCCCCTTTCCGGTGAACAGGACGAACGGGAGCTCCGAGTCGCGCTCCCGGATCCGATCGAGAAGCTCGAGGCCGCTCACCCCCGGCATGTCGTAATCGCTGACGACGCAGTCGAACGTCGTCGAGTCGAGCGCCGCCAACGCCGTCTCACCGTCAGGCTCCGAGCGGACCTCGAACGCGTCGTCGATCCGTTCGAGATACGTCGAGACGAGATCCCCGAACGCCTCGTCGTCGTCGACGTGGAGGACCCGTATCCGCGATTCGGAGTCCACACCGTCTCCGTCAGCGGGCGCGTGCATGACGGAGATGTCCGACGGACCTGAAATATAGTTTCGGGTGACTCGGGTCGGATCCGCGGGGGTGAGAGGTCGACCCGCGGGAGCGAGGGGTCGACCCACCGAGTCTCGAACGACCGGGAACTCAGCGATTCAGCGGGTCGCGGCGTCGACGCTCGCGGTGTCGGGGGTCGCGGCGTCGTCGCGTGCCGCGTCGGCGTTCGTCGCGCGGGCGCTCCGAGCGGTTCGGAACAGTCCGATCAGGCCGAAGAGGACGAGGATCGCACCCTCGATCCGAACGACGGTCCGGAACCACGAGCGTGGCTTCACCGCCGCCGTGTCACGGTACGCGGCGCGGGTGAACGCGTCCACGAAGACGCCGGGCAGGAGCGTCTCGAGCAGTCCGACGATACCGACGACGAGGTAGACGAGGGCGCGCATACCTCATCTTCGACGGGTGTCGTCAAAAGCGATGCGGCGGGGGCGGCTCGGCGTCGAACGGCCCTTCAGGTTCGCCCCGCGGTACAGCCGCCGTAGACGGACGGGATCGTACGGACCACGTCGCCCTCCTGGACCGGGGTATCGAGGCCGTCGAGGTGTCTGAGGTCCGTCCCGTTCCGCGTCACAACGGTGCTCCCGGCGAACCCCCCATCGCCATCGACCAGGCGACCGGCGAGTTCCGGATAGCGGTCCTCCAGCAGGGCCAAGAGCTCGCCGTAGGTGTCGGCGTCGATGTCGAGTACGACCCGATTTCCGTCGACCGCCTCGCGGAACGGTCCGAAGAACCGACACTCGATCTCCATACGGGGGATTCGACCGGCGTCGACTTCGGTCCGTCGGTTGGGGTCGACGTCGGTTCGTCTGGTAGGGTCGACGTCGGTTCGTCTGGTAGGGTCGACGTCGGTTCGTCTGGTAGGGTCGACGTCGGTTCGTCTGGTAGGGTCGACGTCGGTTCCCAGATCCGGTGACTACGGTCCGCGTCCCGTCGTCCGCCGCCATCCAGTAGACTTTACCACGTCTCCGGAGAACGAGCGCGCATGGGCGAGGACTACCGCACGGAGGAGGACAGCCTCGGCGAGATGCAGGTACCGGCCGACGCGTACTGGGGCGCACAGACCCAGCGAGCCGTCGAGAACTTCCCCATCTCGGGGATCACGTTCGGACGGCGGTTCGTTCGCGCGCTCGGCGTGGTGAAGAAGGCGGCGGCGCAGGCGAACCGCGACCTGGGCCTCCTCGAGGCGGACACCGCGGACGCCATCGCCGCCGCCGCCGACGAAGTGATCGCCGGCGAGCACGACGACCAGTTCCCGGTCGACGTGTTCCAGACGGGGTCGGGAACCTCCTCCAACATGAACGCCAACGAAGTGATCGCGAACCGCGCGGCCGAGATCGCCGGCGCGGAGATCGGCGACCGGGTCGTCCACCCCAACGACCACGTCAACTACGGCCAGTCGTCGAACGACGTGATCCCGACGGCGATGCACGTCGCCGCTCTCGAAGCCGTCGAGAAAGACCTCATACCCGCCCTCGAAACCCTCCACGCCGAGCTCGAGGCAAAGGAGGCGGCGTTCGACGGCGTCGTCAAGACCGGCCGCACCCATCTCCAGGATGCGACGCCGGTCCGGCTCGGCCAGGAGTTCGGCGGCTACCGAACGCAGGTCGCGAAGGGGATCGACCGCGTGGCGGGCGTCCGGTCGAGCCTCCGCGAGCTCGCGCTCGGAGGGACGGCGGTCGGGACCGGCCTCAACACCCATCCCGAGTTCCCCGAGCTCGCCGCGGAGTACATCTCCGACGAGACGGGGACGACGTTCCGCGAAGCGGACAACCACTTCGAGGCGCAGGCCGCCCACGACGCCATGGGAGAGGCGCACGGCGCGCTCCGCACAGTCGCTGGCAGCCTCAACAAGATCGCCAACGATCTCCGGCTGCTCGCGTCGGGCCCTCGAAACGGCCTCGGCGAGATCGAACAGCCCGAAAACCAGCCCGGCTCCTCGATCATGCCGGGGAAGATCAACCCGGTCGTCGCCGAGTCCGTGAACCAGGTCCACAAGCAGGTCGTCGGCAACGACGCCGCGGTCTCGGCCGGGGCGGCGCGCGGCGAGCTCGACCTGAACCTATATAAACCGGTGCTCGCGTACAACTTCCTCCAGTCGGCCGAGCTGTTGGCGAACGCCGCCGAGACGTTCGGCGAGCGCTTCGTCGGGAAGCTGGAGGCCAACGAGGAGCACTGTGCGGAACGCGTCGAGGAAGCGATGGCGCTGGCGACCGCGCTGAACCCCGCGATCGGCTACGACAAGGCCTCGAAGGTGGCCAAGCAGGCGCTCGACGAGGGGAAGACAGTTCGACAGGTCGCCGTCGAGGAGGGATACCTCACGGAGGCGGAGGCCGACGAGGTGCTCGACCCCGAAGCGATGACACACCGAGTCATCCTCGGCGGCGACTGAACGCCGCCGAGCGGACGGGTGGGCCGTCGGTGGCGTTCGCGCCGAGGTCGTCACTCACGGATCAACAGCCGACACCAACACCGCTCGTCTACTTATAAATAGCCGACACCGACATCGCTCGATCACTTATATACGGTTACGCTCTTGTGAAGCAGATTGTTGATATTGCTCGCTTCAGAAGAATCGGAACAGAAACCAGTCGCTTGAGCGCCTGAAGTCTGGAATCCCATTCAATTACGAAGAGCGTGAAACCGCAAGAAGACTCTACATCAACAATGTACTACGCAAGAGCGTATACAGAAAACCGGGACGAAGCGCGCTCAAACACGCCATCAAAGCGACGCTGTGAAATCAACAATGTGCTACACAAGAGCGTAAGATATATAAATCCTAATTTGTGGTTTCTCACTGTCATGTCCGACAGCAGACTCACCCGGAGAACTGCACTGGGACTACTCGGACTGGGCGGCGCGACCGTACTCTCCGGCGTTGCGGCCGGCGAGAGCCGGGAAGATGAAGACCCGTTCACCCACGAGAACGGAACCCCAGTCGTGCGTATGAGGTCGGAATCGACAATCCCGTTCGAACAGATCGCCGATGCCCGGCAGGCTTTCGTCAATCGCCACGGAGAGCTACTCGACGCAGCCGTCGATTCCCCGGCGTTTGCACTGCCCGAAACGAACCGCGAGGATATCGTGGCGTACAACCTCGTCCTGGATGGGGCTCCCCGGGAGTACTTTGGTTACTATCACGAACGTTCGGATCGATCCGGACGGAGTCGCCGCATCGAACACGTCCACGACCGCGCCGACGACCATATCGATCGGCAAACTGGCGGTGCCTCGGGAGTGGGGGCGATGGGTGACGTCGATACGACGACTACTGGGGACTTCGACGACTGGGTCACGATCGACGATGTCGAAGAGGACCACGTTAGTTCGACCGGAAACCTCTATCTCAATGCGACCTGCCACCGGAAGCACTCCGACTCGGAAGAGAACGACGCGTACGGGTTCGTTTCCTTCGCTGAAATGGGTGGGGGCGGGCTCACGGCACCAGACGATACGATCCGGAACGTCGGGCTCGAAGTGGAACACGACTGGGCATCCAACGCGGACATGAGCAACGGCGACCGATACCCGAAGAGCAAGCTCATTGGAACACACGGAGAGTCTTGGGAGGTCGGGGTAAACATCTCGTGGCCGCCCGGAATCACTGCGTCCGGTGGGGGATACTACGAACAGGCCGACGTACAGACACTCGACGAGAGCGACCCGTGGGCCAACTACGGCAAGTGGGTCGTCGAAATCGAGAGTGATCACACACAGGAGTTCACCGCGCACCTGGATCCGGTGTCTGCCGCCGACGTCGACCGGACCGACTGCGTGAACCCGCCGCACAGTCCGCCGATCCAACCTGTCGGGCACGTCATTGCGACCGGAGAGTGGGTCGATATCGACCCGAACGATCCCGACACCTACCAGGAAACGCACTCGATCGGATTCAACGACGGTGGATCGACCTGCTGAACTGAAACTATGCCAATCCGACGAACCATTTTGGCTTGCGCTCCGTTCGCTCTCGCTGGCTGTCTCAGTCGTTTTGAGAGTGGAGAAGGCGATAGCGAACCGGGATCGGATTCCGGCAGCAGCGACCAGACCAGCGGATGGACGACGTACCGCGGCGACGTCGCCGCGACGGGGCGGGCAGACACGACCCTGTCCGAGTCGTTCGAGGTCGAACGGCTCTGGGGCTGGGACGACCCGATAGCAACACCACCGGATCACCCGCGGCTCGCGCGGTCTACACCGGGCGTCGTCCCCACCACCGACGCAGTGTACGCGACTGCGGCCGACCCCGAGTTCGCGCCGGTAGCTGTCGATCGGACGGATCCTGGACTGCGGTGGACGCTCGACGACCTCACCGACGCTCGCGACGGCGAGTACGACCGGACGCCGACGCCCGTCGTTGCCGACGGGGACACGTTCGTTCACACCAGCTACCGGCTGTGGCGAATCGACGACGGTAACCCGGTCTGGGCCCAGGATACCGGCCTCTGGGTCGGCGACGAACTGATCGGTGATCGGTCGGAGCTGTACACCACGACCGCGGTAGCGCGGATCGATCCGGAGGGAGGAGAGACGATCGACACCGAACGCGCTCGGGAGTCTGGATCGACCGCGGGGCTGGCAGTCGGATCCGATGGCGCAGTGCAGGCCCTCCGGGTCGGTGACACACCCGACGGTCTGCTCGTCGGATACGACGAGCGCTGGAACGTCGACTGGGAGATCGAACTCCCCGGCCAGCCACCCCGGCGCGCACCCGCTCTGTGGGACGGAACCGCTGTCGTCGTCGCCGGCGGTGAGACGATCGGTGTCGACATCGCAGACGGTGAACTCCGCTGGCGGACCGACGACCGGGGGTTCCGGTCCGGCGTCGCCGTCGACGGGGAGGGGACGGTGTACGCTCCCCACGAAACCGACGTCCTCGTCGCCCTCGACGGTCCCGACGGAACGCGACAGTGGAGTTCGGAGGTCGATAGACCGCTCGAAGCGTTCGTCGGTGACCAGCAGCACGTCTTTCCGCCGATCGTCGCAAACGACGCAGTCGTACTCGGCGGTCCCGGCGGGCTTGCCATTTTCGACCGTGCAAGCGGTACCCTCCGCTGGCACGAGGACCTCGCGCTGGCTGGCGCGCCGGCAGTCGCGTTCGGGGACGTGTATACGATCACGGAAGCGGGCGTAATCGCTATCAGGGGTCAGTAGTATCGGCACCCGATTCTCTGTTCTGGTCCTCCTCCACTACCGAACTCGCTACCACGGGTTCGGACCTCCTGTGGCGGCGCTATTCAGGAAGCGATCAGCGTTTCCTCGACGATGATGGTCTCCGACGGGATATGAATGACCTGCACCATGACTGAACTCCCTGCCTGCAGATCACAATCCCCGCTGGTGATTCTGAACTGTATCTTATCACCAGGGCCAAACGGGTTGGGTCCATCTCTATGCAGTGCAGAATCCGAATCGAGGCCAGGGAATGACTCATCGAAGAAGCTCTCTCGGTCATCGTCGATGTTGTTATCGGTCAGTCGCGCTTCGTCTGATGGTAAATTGATCAGCCGGCCAAATTTTGTTCCGTCTGCACACTCTGCTGTAACGGATATTTCGATCTCATCCACTTGTACATTGAATGAGATTCCAGACTTCAGGCGCTCAAGCGACTGGTTTCTGTTCCGATTCTTCTGAAGCGAGCAATATCAACAATCTGCTTCACAAGAGCGTATACGGTTAACATCGACATCGCTCGATCACTTATATACGGTCGCTCCGCCACACTGTTCATTCGCTTCACCTCTCGAAGCGCGGACCCGTCCGGTCAGTCCCGGAAGAACGCCTCCCGCTCGAACGGCTCCGATTCGCCCTCGACCGCGAGTACGTCGAGGGCGGTGACCGTCGCACCAACCCCGAGGAGTCCCGCGAGGCTCGGCTCCGTCCGGCCCTCGTCGCTCGACACGAGCTCTTTTATATACAATCCGCCAGCGCCGTGGATCTCCACGATAGCGTGGCGCGGGTCGACGAGCTCGGCGTCGGCTTCGTACACGTCACGCTCGCGGGTCAGGCTCGCTCGCCGATGGTCGACACGGTTCGGCGTGTACTGCTCGACGGTCGCGCCTTCGAGCGTCGCGATCGCGTCCGCGAGGTCCGACTCGCTCACGTCGTCGTCGAAGGCGACCTCCGCACGGTAGCGCTTCGAGGCGTCGAGCTCCTTCACCCGCTCGACCATGTCGTAGGTCGCCAGCCGGAGCCCCTCGACCTCGACGGCCCCGTCGGCGAACGCGTTGATGTCGGCCTGGAGCCGGTCGACGTCGGCCCGGCGGCGACGCGGCTCCGCGATCTCAACCACGAACGGTCGGCCGGTGCCGAGCATCCGCGCGTCGACGTCCTCGCGGCCCGCCCCGTGGAACGTCGCCTCCGTCCCGTCCAGCACGTCCTCGATCACCGGCGCGGTGAACTCCTCGACGCTGTCGTCGTAGAGGTATCCCGACCCGCCGCAGTGGTCACACGGTTCGTGGCCGGCCACCCCCGAGCCGTGACACTCCCGACAGGGCCACTCGGTCTGCGGGATATCACGCTCCAGCTTGCGATAGCGGCCGTACACGAACGTCGAGTTCACTTTCGTGTCCAGCGTGTCCTCGCCGAGATCGATCGTGAACTGGACGTCCGGGCGGTCGAAGGAGACCTCCGCGTCGGTTAGCCGACCGAACCGTTTGCCGACCTCGCGGTTGAACTCGGATTTGAACGGCTCGCCCGCGTCCGACGCGACCCCCGCCTCCTCGCGCAGTAGCGTCTCGTTCTCCTCGATCAGCGGCGGGGGACGCGTTCCGACGTTGTACGTCGCGAACTCGACATCCGAAACCGCCTCGACGGCGCGCTCGGCCCACGCGTCGAACGCGGCACAGTACCCCTCACACACCCAGCAGTCCGCCGTGTCGACCGGCTCGAAGTCGACGTCGTCGCGGAGTGCGAGCGCGGTCCGCAGCGCGGACCCCCGATCGGCGTTCGACAGCCCGAAGCTCCGATCGGCGACGAGCCGGCCCAGACAGGCGTCACACACCGGCCCGGTCGCGATCGCGCGGTTGGCGACCTCCAGTACGTCCATATCCGCACCAGTCGGCCGCGCGGTAACTGTCTTGCTGTCCGCGGTCACGACGGCGGGATGTCGACCGAATTTATACGACCCCCGTCCGTTCGGACGAGCGTGAGTGGGTCGGCGAGCCGGGAAGAGAAACGCGAGCTCGGAGTCGAGCTGCTGGCGAACCTCGAACACGACGAGCTCCCGCTCGCGGACGCGATCGACCGGATCGAGACGGTGACGACGAGCCCTTCGCTCACCAGAGAGATACTCGACGCCGCCGAGAAGCGAGGGGTCATCGACCGGGAGAACGCCCGGCTTCGAGTCAACCGGGGCGGGACGTACGTCGACTACGACAGCCAGGTGGTCTCCCGCGAGGGGGAGTTCGAGTGTCGTCGGTGTGGCGCGTCGATCACGACCGGGCACTTCGTCCGGCTGGACGCCGGCGAGCTGGGGCCGTTCGGCTCCTCGTGTGTGCGGAAGGTGACCGGCCGCGACGCCGACTGATCGGAGGCGGTCGCTCAGCGACCGCGCCGGAGCTCCTCGATGAGTCGCTCGATGAGCTCCGACTGCCGGTCGAGGCGCTCGGACTGTGCTTCCACTGCCTGTCGGAGGGAGGCGACCTCCGCGGCGAGGTCGTCGTCCTCGACGCCGGCGCTCTCGAAGGGCGACCCCTCGAACGCGTCCGGTTCGTCCGGGGCAGCGTCGGAGCCTGTCCCCGGCTCGGACGGATCGCCGCCGAACGCGTCCTCGAGCGGGTCCGACCCGACCGAGG
>NZ_JBHSWW010000102.1:0-7926 GCF_042661865.1 Halorubrum tibetense | reverse complement strand
CGCCCGATCTGAGAATCTACAGATAAAGCGCCGCTACCGGTAGAATATCGAATATCAAAAATCCGATGTTGCCGCCGTCTTGCGTTCAACACGGCACTTATAAGTGATCGATGCTGTGCTGAACGCTCGCAGCGACCAGCGATCGGTGGCGATCACCGTCGAAGTTCGGCTGTTTATTTATAAATGGCTGACGGCGGATCGACGGAGACCGGTTTCGAACCCCGGTCGGTCTTTATAAATGGGTGGCCGTACATCGACGGTGGACAGGCCCAAAGCCCCAGCCGCTCGCTTATAAGTCACGGACTCCACGCTGACGACTGCCAAAGCCCCAGCCGCGACGACTCGATGCGCTCGTTGCGGTCCTCAGTCGGTCGCTCGCGCTCCCTCCTTGCGGTCCTTACGTCGCGCGTCTTCGTCCTCGCGGCTGCCCCTTTGAGCCCCACCCCGTCCCGCGTCCGCACCTCACGCCTCCCCAGCCTCGCAGCGGCCACTTATAAGTGGCCGCTGCGTCCCTCGCGCGGTGCCACTCGCGGCCTACCGGCCGCTCGTGGGCACGCGCCACCGCAGTTCGGTTTATGTACAACACACGTCGTCTACGTCACGCCGCCTTCGCTCGTCGCGTACTCCTCGTGCGCGCCGCCGTCGAGGATCGCCTCGACCTCGTCGACGACTTCCAGCACGTCGGCGAACGAGGTGTACGGCGCGGCCGGACACACCCGGACCACGTTCGGCGGGCGGAAGTCGACGATCACGCCGCGATCCCGCAAGGCCGCGCTCAGCTGCTCCGCATCGGAGTGTTCGAGGGCGACGTGGCCGCCGCGGGCCGCGTGCTCGCGGGGCGTGCCAACCGACACCTCTGGAAGCCTCTCGTCGACGAGCGCGATCAGGAAGTCGGTGAGTGCGAGCGATTTGGCGCGCAGCCGGTCGATCCCCGCGTCCCGGAGGAGCTCAATGGAGCCCTCCAAGGGTGCGGCAGCGAACAGCGGCGGCGTCCCGATCTGCCATGCGCCCGCGGAGGCGGCGGGGGTGTACGTCATGTTCATTTCGAACTGCGTCGCCTTCTCGTGGCCCCACCACCCCGCCAGCGCGGGCGTGAGCCCATGGTGGCGCTCGGCGACGTACAGCGCGCCGATCGAGCCGGGGCCGGCGTTGAGGTACTTGTACGTGCACCAGGTCGCGAAGTCGACGCCGGCCTCGTCGAAGTCGTGCGGGACCGCTCCCACGGAGTGGGCCGCGTCGAAGCCGACGTACGCGCCCGCCTCGTGGGCCGCCTCCGTGATCCGCTCGACATCGAACAGCTGTCCGGACCGATACAGCGCGGTCGGCATCCAGACGATCCCGATATCGTCGTGTCTCTCGAGGGCGGCCTCGATATCTCGGGGGTCGATCGTCCGGCCGTCCCGGCTCGGAACGACCCGGAGCTTCTCGTCCGGATCGATCCCGCGACCCCGCAGCTGCGCGCGGATCGCGTAGTGGTCGGAGGGAAAATCGAGCTCGTTCACGAGCACGGCGGGCACAGCTCCGCCGTCCTCCGCCGTCGGCCACTCCCCGCCCGTGACCGCGACCCCCTCTCGCTCCGGCCCCTTCCCGGCCAGCAGCTCGTCGAGGAACGTCCCGACGAGCGTGTGGATATTCACCGTGATCGAGTTGCCGACGGCGACCTCACTCGGATCCGCCCCGACCAGGGGCGCGAGCGCGTCGCCGAGTCGCTCGCCGACTGTGAACCACGGCGGGTCGGCGTCGGTCCACCCGGCGATCAGCAAGTCGCGCCACTCGTCGACGACGCGGTCGAGGCTCGCGAGGGCGTCGTCGCTTGCGGGGCCGAGCGAGTTGCCGTCCATATACACCACGTCCTCGGGGACGTGATATCGGTCCGCGAGCGGGGAGAGCGGGTCGGCGCCGTCGAGTCGGGCGGCGAGGACGGCCGGGTCCGCGTCGCCCACGTCGGCCGCTCCGTCGTACTCGTCCATACGGGATCGGGTGCCGCCGTCGACTAATCGGTTCCGGGGATGGCACCTCGGAAGCCGGAGGTATATAAAAGGGCTCGACCGCTACTCGACGATGTCGATCGCCGGCCGACCGGGTTCCGCTTTGCTGACGCCGCCGCCGTCGGCGTCGTCGGCGCGCTCGACGCGGACCGGCGCGTCGAACTCGCGTTCGATCAGCCACGCGGCGGCCCGCAGCGCGTCGTACTCCTCGTCGCCGGAGAGCGTTTCCTGAAGCGCCTCTCGGTTCGCTTGCAGGTCCTGCCCGTACGAGGCTGCGTCGTCGCCCTGTTCTCGGATGTGGCTCTCTCCCATCAACTCCGAGATGAGGTTGTCGGCCTCGCTGTCGACGGCGATCGAGAGCGCGTCGTACTTCCAGTCGGGCGCGACGACGACGTCGATCCGTTCAGGGTCCTCGATCCCCGCCACGTCGATAATGTCGCGCACGTCCTCGCGGGTGTTCGTCACGAGGCGACGGCGCTTCTCGACCGTCTCGCGGTCGGCGCTCGCGCTCGGCCAGTCGGCCTCGGCGACGAACCTGTCGCGACCGAGCGTCTCCCACAGCTCTTCGGCGAGGTGTGGCACCACCGGCGCGAGCAGACGAACCGCGACGTCCAGCCCGCGCTCGTACGTTTCGGGGTGCGGCTCGGCGTGCTCGCGGTAGCTGCGGAGCGTCCCGACCAGGTCCTGTGCCTCCCGCAGCGCGACGTTGAACGTCAGTTCCTCGTACTCCGTACCCGCGATAGCGACGGCGGCGTCGATCTCGTTCGCAACGTACTCGTCGACGGTGTCGCGCTCGGTGTCGGAGTCCGAGTCGGCGTCGGCGCTTCCCGCCCCGCCCGGGTCGCCCGCCGCGTGCTCCTCGACGAGGTCGCTCAGACGGGTCAGGAACCGGTACGTCGACTTGACGCCCTCCTCCGACCAGTCGAAGTCGCGCTCGGGCTGGGCCGCCTGCATCATGAACAGCCGGGCCGTGTCCGCGCCGTACTCCTCGACGATCCGCTGTGGCGAGACGGTGTTCCCCTTCGATTTCGACATCTTCTCGCCCTCCAGCTGCACCATCCCCTGTGCGAGCAGGTTCGTGAACGGCTCGCGGTGGTCAAGCCCCTCGTGGTCGGCGATCGTCTTCGTGACGAACCGGCTGTACAACAGGTGCATCACGGCGTGTTCGATACCGCCGACGTACTGGTCGACGGGCATCCAGTCGTTCGCACGGCCGAGGTCGAACGGGGCGTCGTCGAGGTCGGGCGAGACGTACCGCAGGAAGTACCACGAGGAGTCGACGAACGTGTCCATCGTGTCCGTCTCGCGGGTTGCGGGACCGCCACACTCCGGACAGGTCGTCTCCTTCCACTCCTCGGCGGCGTCGAGCGGGTTCCCGGTCGTGTTGATGAACTCGGGCAGCTCCACGGGGAGGTCCTCCTCCGGCACGAGGACGCTCCCGCAGTCGTCGTGACAGTGGACGACCGGGATCGGCGTGCCCCAGTAGCGCTGTCGGGAGATCCCCCAGTCACGCAGCTGGTACTGGGTGCTCTCCGCGGCGCTCTCGATGTCCTCGGTGAGCCGCTCGCGGGCAGTCTCGCTGTCGATCCCGTCGTACTCGCCGGAGTTGATCAACACGCCGTCGTCGGTGAAGGCCGAGTCGCTCACGTCGGGTGCATCGGGAAGCGACTCGCCGTTAGCAGTCGTCGGGTCGTTCCGGTCGTCGGGTTTCGGAGCGATCACGGGACGGATCTCGACGCCCATCTTCTCGGCGAACGCGTGGTCGCGCTCGTCGTGGGCGGGGACGGCCATTAGCGCGCCCGTCCCCACGTCCGAGAGGACGAAGTCGGCGACGAACACGGGGATCTCCTCGCCGGTGGCGGGGTTGGTGGCGGTGAGGTCGGTGGCGACGCCGTTCGGTTCGTCGCCCTCGGGGTCGGCCTCGTGGTGGACGAACTCGTGGACCGCGTCGTCCTCGGCCGCCAGTTCCTCGCTTATCGGGTGGTCGGGGGCGAGCGCGAAGAACGTCGCGCCGTGGATCGTGTCGACGCGGGTGGTGAACGCCTCGACGGGGCCGTACTCCCGCGGTTCGGTCCCCTCGCCGCGTCCGTTCGAGGCGCTTCGCGCCTCGCCGATCTGAAAGTCCAGCGTCGTTCCGTACTGCCGCCCGATCCAGTTGCGCTGCATCTGTCGGACGGAGTTCGGCCAGCCCGTTAGGTCGTCGATCGCCTCCAGTAGCTCGTCGGCGTACTCCGTAATCCGCAGGAACCACTGTTCGAGCTCGCGGTCCTCGACCGGTGTGTCACACCGCCAGCACAGCTCCGCATCGCCCTCGACCTGCTCGTCCGCGAGGACGGTTTCACAGGACGGACACCAGTTCACGTCGGCGTCGCGGCGCTCGACGAGCTCCTCCTCGTGGAACCGGCGGAACAGCCACTGGTTCCACCGGTAGTACTCCGGAGTACAGGTGGTGATCTCCCGCTCCCAGTCGTAGCCGAACCCCATCGACTTCATCTGGCCTTTCATCGTATCGATGCAGTCCATCGTCCAGTCGCGAGGGTTCGTGTCGCGCTCCTTGGCGGCGTTCTCCGCCGGGAGTCCGAACGCGTCCCACCCCATCGGGTGGAGCACGTCGTCGCCACGCATCCGGCGGTACCTCGCGTACGCGTCCGTGATCGTGTAGTTCCGGACGTGGCCCATGTGGAGCTTCCCGGACGGGTACGGGTACATCCCGAGGACGTACGTGGGGTCGTCGACGTCGTCCGGCGTGCGGTACGCGGCGGCGTCGTCCCACGCCCCCTGCCACCGTTCTTCCACCGCGGTGTGGTCGTAACCCTCTTGAGACATCTGCTTATATACTCGTGGAGCGGTCGGCGTCCTATACCTTTCCATCCTGTGACCGGCGTTGACATGCCTGTTTTGGTGAGTTCGTTCACCCCTGAGCCGGACCGTACCCGAACGGGTGTCCGGCGTGCTCGACCCGCCGGGCCGAAGGTATTTCCACGCGGAGCCGCCAGTTCGAGGCATGGCGCTCAAAAAGGTCCTCTACTACGGCGCGATCGGGATCGGGATCCTGATCGCCGTCAGCGTCGTCGTCTCCATCGTGTCGACGCTGTTGAGTCTGGCATGGGCGGTCGTCTCCGGTGCGATCTCGCTCGCGATCCTCCTCGGGATCGTCTACGTCGCGTACAAAGCCGGGTCGTGGATCTTCGGCAGCGACGACTCCACGACCGACACGATCGGGACCGGTCGGGGATCGTACGCCTCGACGTCGTCGTCCTCCTCCGACTCCGCCAGTCGGCAGGATCGGCTCCGACAACAGTACGTCGAGGGACAGATCAGCGAGGCGGAGTTCGAACAGCGGATCGCCCGCGAGCTCGAACGCGAGGACGTCGACGACATCGACCGCGAGCTCGAACGCGAGCGGTGAGCACCGGACGGATCGACGACCGCCTCCCTCCCTCGTCGCTTCGTTCGACCGATCTCTCCTCGCTTTCGCCGTGCCCGCCCGCCCCTACTCCGCTTCCGGGGGTCGCTCGCCCGTGAAGACCTCGACGGGATCGAGGTCGCCCGCCGGTTCGAACCCGAACGCCTCCCCGTAGAACGCGAACTCGGCTTCGTGGGCCCGTGCGATGTTGTCGGCGTCGCGGAACCCGTGCCGCTCCTCGGGGAACTCCACGTACGCGTACGGCGTCCCGTTCTCGACGAGCGCGTCGATCATCGCCGTCGCCTGTGCCCGCGGTACGACCTCGTCCTTTCCGCCTTGAAGCAGCAACAGCGGGGCCGTGATCCCCTCGGCGTGATACAGCGGCGAGCGTTCGCGGTACACGTCCTCGGCGGCCGGTAGCGGGCCGACGAGCCCGTCGAGATACCGCGATTCGAACTTGTGGGTCTCCGCGGCGAGCGCCGCGAGATCGGCGACGCCGTAGTAGCTCGCGCCCGCGTCGAACGTGTCGTGGAACGCGAGCGCGCTCAAGACGGCGTACCCGCCGGCACTCCCGCCCGAGATCGCCAGCCGGTCCGGATCGGCGAGCCCCTCCGCGGCCGCGTAGCGGGCGGCGTTCACGCAGTCGAGCGTGTCCCGAACCCCCCACTCGCCCTGTAACGCGTCACGATACGCCCGGCCGTACCCCGTCGATCCGCGGTAGTTCACGTCGAGAACGGCGACACCCCTGGTCGTGAGAAACTGTGTCGACGTCGACAGCGTCGCCTCCGACCGGCTCGTCGGCCCACCGTGAACCGTCACGACCAGCGGCGGCCGTTCCTCGTCGTCCGACGGCGGCGTCACGTCCGGGTTGTGCGGCGGGTAGTAGTGGGCGTACGCGACCGTCTCGTCCGCACCGACCGCGTCGCCGGTCGGGAAGACGACCGGCGTTGGCGTCGACACGTACTCGGGATCGAGGGGGTCGTCGGTGGACTCACGGAGGTGACGGCGGGGGCCGGCCGAGGGGGACCACTCCACCACCGCGCTCGGTGCGTCCGGTCGGTGGCCGACGAAGACGACGTGCTCGCCGTCGGACCGGATCGCCGTCGGTCGGAAGGAGCTGTACGGCAGATCGGGGTCATCGAGCGGGCTCCCAGCGGGCTCGCCGCCGCCGGTCGTCAAGCCGTCCTCCGGAGCGTCAGGGTCGAGCAACCGGAGGCTCGGCTCCCCCGCATCCGTGTACAGCGTCGCGATCCGGCCGTCGTCGAGGAAGGCGTACGTCGAGACCCCCAACTGCCACATCGGCACGCCGAACTCGGCGTCGGCGGGGTGGTAGTTCGCGAGCGAGCCGTCCTCGACCCGATAGAGGTTCCACCAGCCGGTTCTGTCGGAGACGGCGTGGAGGACGCCGTCGGGCGACCACGCCGGCGAGCAGACGGACTCGTCGTCCCCGCCCGCGGCGACCCGTCGGGACCCCTCGACGCGCTCGCCGCTCGCGTCGAGGGCCTCGACGACCAGCTCGGTCCCGTCCCACGGCATGTTCGGGTGGTCCCACCGGAGGTACGCGATCCGGTCGCCGGCGGGCGACGGTCGAGGGGCTGCGTAGAAGTCGTGTCCCTCGGCGATCACGACCGGGTCGGGAAGCGCCGCTTCCGTCTCGTCGTCCGCGTCGGGATGCAGCGGCAACCGGACGATCTCGTTCGCGGGCTCGTCGTCAGTCTCGGGCCCGACGTGGCGTTCCCGAACCGCGTACACGGTTTGGTGGTCCGGCCCGATCGCCACGTCGGCGTACCGGAGCCCGAGCGGCTCCGGCGGCTCGGGCGTGATCGGTGTCGGGTCCACGCTCCCGTCGGCGGGAAGCCGGTACAGGCGCTGGTCGTCCATGCTCGCGACGACTGCCGTGTCGCCGGCAACGGTGAAGTCACCGCCCCCATACTGATGAACTAGCGTTCTTACGTCGAACCCTTCCGGCGTGACCTCCTCGTGTGCCGGAAGATCGCCCGCCCCCCCGAGCGGTGCCCGACAGAGGACGCCACGGCCGCCCTCCGAGGGACGTCGCTCCAGCCAGTAGGCGTTCCCGTCAGCGATCCGGACGCCGGCGAAACCGCGCCCGCCCGCCGCGATGTCCGCCGGTTCGATGGGGGAGGGCCACTCACCGTATGGTGTCGACATGCGTGACCGATCGCCCCGGCCCGTCTTAAGCGTAGCCCGCGGACGGATCGGGAACCGTGTTACCGATCGTCACTTCCGGTGGTTTCGCCCCGTTCGAACCGTGACAACGGGGATCGCACAATGTTTATCACCTCACCCGTGGTGGTCAAAACACTAGAAGAACGAGTACTACACTCGTAGTAGTTGCCGCGGGAGACGAGGTGTCGAGCCGGAACAACCGACCATGATCGACGAACGAGCGGAGCACACGCGAGAAGCACTGACACGAGCGAACACGACGGGAGCGCCCGACACACGCCGACAGGACGCGGACGGCCGAGCGATCGGCGACGACCCGGCGGCTTCGGTGCGAGGGGCCGGCCG
>NZ_JBHSWW010000101.1:0-7927 GCF_042661865.1 Halorubrum tibetense | reverse complement strand
CCGGCCCTGCGATCGTCGCCGCATGCCGGAAGGACCGCCGACGGGCGATCGCCGCCGCCATGCTCGACGCCTTCGCCGATGCCGGGATCGAGGCCCGCGCGTACCAGACCCGCATCGGTCGCGGCGCGACCGTTCTCGCGGACCACGAGCGCTGACGGGGGACGAACGAAGAGGAGTAGCGACGCAGAGCGATGGGGGAGCGGTGACGGGAACCCGGGGGCCTCCGGTCGCGGTAGTCGATGGGTGCGCCGACCGGTTATGCGATAGCCCGTTCGGTCGACTCTAGAACCGAGTATTCGACCGTGTTCACGCCGTTGACGGCCCGGATCCGGGCCACGTACGCGGAGATCGTGTCGATGGACCCCTCGACGACGAACAGCTCGAGACAGGCCCCGCCGGCGTGGCTGTGTACGCTCGAGGTCACGAGCTCAGCGTGTGCGTGGCGGAGCTCCGAGAGCGACGCTTCCGCGGTCGAATCGTGCTCGAACCGTGCGGCGATCATACACGCGACCTCCCCGTCGAACTCGGCCATGTCGAACTCGTCGATCAGCCCACGTGCGCCCTCCCGAACGGCCTCGCTTCGCCCGCTGTAGCCGTGATCCTCGATGAAGTCGTCGAGCTCGTTCAGGAGACTCTCGGGCATGGAAACGCTAACGACTGGCATACGCTCGATCGGCCGCCTTCGTTGATAGGTGTTGTTATGATCAATTAGTTATTTCGTAATAACTAACAACTTTATACTCTCAGTTACTAACTATTCGTGATGAGCGACACTATTCCAGTCACGGTACTGTCCGGCGCGCTCGGCGCGGGCAAGACGACGACGCTGAACCACGTGTTGACCGCGGACCACGGCTACGAGGTCGCGGTCCTGATCAACGATATGGGCGAGGTAAACGTCGACGCCGACCATATCGAACAGCAGTCGGAGCTCTCACAGACCGACGAGGAGATCATCGAGATGTCCAACGGCTGCATCTGCTGTCGGCTCCGCGGCGACATGCTCGAGGCGGTCGGCGCGCTCGCAGAGAACCGCGATTTCGACTACCTGCTGATCGAGTCGTCGGGCATCTCCGAGCCGATCCCAGTCGCACAGACGTTCGTACTCGGCTACGAGGACGCCGACTACGACCCGACCGAGGACTTCCACCTCGACACGATGGTCTCGGTCGTCGACGCCCACGCGATGTACGAGGGGTTCGACTCGGGACGCGCGCTGGCCGACGACGACGCGGCCACGGGAACGGACCGGGTCCCCGAGGAGGTGCTCATGGACCAGATCGAGTTCTGTGACGTCCTGCTTCTCAACAAGTGCGATCTCGTCCCCGACGACGAGCTCGACGAGATCGAGGCCGTTCTCGGGACGTTACAGCCCCGCGCCGAGGTCGTCCGAACCGAGTTCGGACGCGTCGAGCCGTCGACGATCCTCGACACCGGCCGGTTCGACTTCGAGGAGGCGAAACGCTCCGCCGGCTGGCGACACGAGCTCGAACACGGCCATCACCACGACGACGCCGCCGCCGAACACGGCGTCGAGTCGTTCGTCTTCCGGGCGGACCGCCCGCTCCACCCGGAGCGGATCGCGGAGCTCTTCGAGAACCTCCCGTCGGCAGTCATTCGTGCGAAGGGGTTCTTCTGGTCCGCCGGCCGCGAGGACGTCGCAATGGGACTCGACAAGGCCGGGCAGTCGGTTCGCGCCGGGCCGAAAGGCCGGTGGATCGCTACCCTCCCGCCACAACAACAGCAGCGATACCTCCAGACGATGCCGGATCTCGAAGAGGAGTGGGACGACCGCTGGGGCGACCGTGGTGTCGAGCTGGTGTTCATCGGCCGCGAGTTCGATCGGTCGGAGCTCGAAGCGTGGCTGGAGGATTGCCTGTTGACCGACGAGGAGCTGAACGAGAACTGGGATCGGTATCCCGACCCGTTCGGCGACGAGGACCAGCGGGAGCTGGCGCTCGCCGACGACTGAGATGACGGTTCCCGTTACGGTACTGTCCGGGACGCTCGGTGCGGGCAAGACGACGCTGCTGAACGATGTTCTCTCCGCGGACCACGGTCACGAGGTGGCAGTCCTCGTCAACGACATGGGCGAGATCAACGTCGACGCGGAGCTGGTACGGCGTCGGGTCGAACGGACGGGCGAGACCGTCGAGCTCTCGAACGGCTGTATCTGTTGTGGCATGCGGGGGGAGTTCGAGTCCGCGATCATCGATCTCGCCCTGAACCACGAGTTCGACTACCTCCTCGTCGAACCCTCCGGGATCTCCGAGCCGGCACCCGTCGCTCGGCAGTTCGTCGCCGGCCACGCCTCCACGTTCTACGACGTCAGCAGCGTCACGACCGTCGTCGATGCGCGACGGTTCTACGACACGTTCCGAACGGGTGGCGTCGAGCGTCGCGACGACACGGACGCGGGTGATCGCCCGCTCTCCGAGCTCGTGCTCGACGGCGTCGAGTTCTGTGACACCCTCGTCATCAACAAGACCGATCTGGTGACCGACGCGGAGCTGGACGAGGTCCGTGAGATGATCCGAGCGGTGCAGCCGGCGGCGACGATGTTCGAGACCGCGTTCGGCCGTGTCGATCCGGCTGACGTCCTCGGAACGAGTCGGTTCGACCCCGAGGCGGTCGCCGGCTCCGCGAGCTGGAGGCGAGCGCTCGATCACCATCGGGCACACGGCGGCTCGACGGACGACGGCGCGGGTCACGCCGGTGACGACCCCGAGCACGGCGATGGGTCGGACGATCACGCCCCCGAACGTGGAAGCGAGCCGGGCGATCACGACCAGGAGTCCGACGATCACGACCACGATGACGAGCCGGGAGATCACGACCACGAGCATCCGCCGGCAGTGTACGGGATCGACTCGTTCGTCTACCAGCGCAGACGGCCGATGCATCCCGGACGTCTCGCGGACGCCGTCGCCGACCTCCCGTCGAGCGTCGTCCGTGCGAAGGGCTACCTCCACGTCGCCGGCCGGGGTGATCACGCGCTCACGCTCTCCCGGGCGGGCCAACGGACCCGCGTCGAGGTCGCCGGCCGGTGGATCGCTTCCCTCCCAGACAGCCATCGGGAGCGCTACCGACGCGGTCGATCGGTGGACTGGGACGACCGATACGGCGACCGGAAAACCGAGCTCGCGATAATCGGCCGCGACGTCGACAGAGACGCGGTCGTGACGCTCCTCGACTCGTGTCTCCTCACGGATGCCGACCCGGATCCCGAAACCGAAGGGCTCGCCAACCCGTTCCCGAACGAGGACGGGACGGCGGTCCAGCTATGAACGACGACCTCCCCAGCCCCGCGGATCGGCGTGGAGTCGACGAGGACGGCCACGCGGTCGTCGACCCGCTGTGTGTCGCCGTCGTCACCGTCTCCTCGTCGCGAACGCTTGAGGACGACCCGGGCGGCGACGCCGCCGCAGCGCTGATACGCGACTCCGAAAACCGGGTGACCGCCCGCGAGCTGGTGTCCGACGACTTCTCGGCGATCCGTGGAACCGTGGACCGGCTGGCGGGCCGCGACGACGTCGACTGTGTCGTCACGACTGGCGGCACCGGGATGACCATCGACGACGTGACGCCCGCCGCCTGTTCGGGGCTCTTCGAGCGCGACATCCCGGGGTTCGGCGAGTGCTTTCGACAGGTGTCCTACGAGGAGATCGGCCACCGAGCCATGGCGTCTCGGGCGACCGGCGGGATCGTGGCCGGCACGCCCGTGTTCTGTCTCCCGGGGAGCCGAGCCGCCGTCCGAACGGGACTGACGGCGCTCGTCCTGCCCGAAGCTCCGCACATCGCCGGCCTCGCGACGCGACACCGGTTCGACGACGAGGGTGAACCGTGACGCTGTACGGTATCGGGCTCGGCCCGGGCGACCCCGAACTCCTCACCGTTCGCGGTCGTCGGCTCCTCGAGGCCGCCGACGTGGTTTACACGCCCGGCCGCCTCTCCCGTCGTGTCGCCGGGTCGTACGTCGACGACGAGACGCTGAGCGACCTCGAGTTCCCAATGACCCGTGACGAGGACGAGCTTCGGACCGCTTGGAAGTCGGCGGCTGACACGGTCGCGTCGACCGCCCGCGACGAGCAGGCGGCGTTCGTTACGGAAAATTCGAGGCGAAAGCCTCGCCCTTCAGGGCGGGGATGAAGCCGACCAATAGTATTCAACCGCCAACGATGGCACGGGCGGGGTTCCAATGTGATCTTTAAGGCGTCCGACCGTCATAGTATACATAGATGGTAAAGAGTACCCGTCACGCGAAATACGAACTCTACTACCACATAGTGTTCGTGCCGAAATCGGGCGGGACCGAAGGTCCCGCTGACCTCGCGGAACAGGGTTCCGCTCAGTATCGGCGTTCGTACCTGACGGGGAAGACGAAGGAACGTCTCGAAACCATCTTCGCGGAAATCTGTGAGGACAAGGGCCTCGAACTGGCCGAGTGCGAGGTCATGCCCGACCACGTACACCTGTTCATCGGGAGTCCGCCGAAGAACGCCCCGTCACTCATCGTCAACTGGGTCAAGGGCATCTCGGCGCGGAAGTACAATCAACGCTACGACGACCGCGTGAAGTGGACTCGTTCGTACTACGTCGGTACGGCGGGTAGTGCCTCAAAGGGCGCTGTCGAACAGTACATCGCTGAACAGGAAGGTGGCGACGAATGAAGCGCGTCAACACCTTCGAGGTGGTTCCACAGACCGAGAACGACAAAGAGTGTCTTCTGCGGCTACTCGACGCCTCTGCCTCCCTGTGGAACGAACTGACCTACGAACGTCGTCAGAACTACTTCGGTGACGGCGACGTATGGGACACCTCCGAGTACCGTGGACAGTACAACGGTGTCGTCGGAAGCGCGACTGTCCAACAGGTCACGCGCAAGAACAGCGAAGCGTGGCGGTCGTTCTTCGCCCTCAAGGAGAAAGGCGAGTACGCCAACCCACCGTCGTACTGGGGCAACGAGGAAGACGGACGCGAACTCCGCACCTACATCCGATGCAACCAGTACACGATTCAGTGGGGCAAGCGTAGCCGTCTCGAAATCCCTGTCGGGCAAGAACTGAAAGACGAATACGGACTCGGCTACCACGAACGACTCCGCCTCGAAGTCCGAGGCAACCCGAAGTGGGACGGCAAACAAGGTCGTCTGGAACTTGAGTACGACGAAGTGAGCGACACGTTCAGGGCTTTTCAACCAGTCACCGTACCTGATTCTCGACTGGATTCACCACTGGCTTCTCACGAAGCCGCCCTCGACGTTGGCGCAAACAATCTCGTCGCCTGTTCCACGACTACTGGGAACCAGTACCTCTACGATGGACGCGAGTTGTTCGGACGGTTCCGCGAGACGACTGACGAAATCGCCCGCCTACAGTCAAAACTCCGTGAGGGGCGCTACTCCTCGAATCGGATTCGACGGCTGTACCGACAGCGGACGAAGCGCCGTGACCACGCACAGAACGCGCTGGTACGTGACCTCGTTGAACGGCTGTATGACGAGGGCGTGGCGACGGTGTACGTGGGCGACTTGACCGACGTGCTGAAAACGCACTGGTCGGTCAGGGTGAACGAGAAGACACACAACTTCTGGGCGTTCAAGAAGTTCAGCCACCGTCTCGCGTGTGTCTGTGAGGAGTACGGTATCTCTCTCGAAGCCGAGTCGGAAGCGTGGACGAGTCAGACGTGTCCCGAGTGTGGCGACCACGAGGAGACGGTTCGCCACGAGGATACGCTGACCTGTCCATGTGGCTTCGAGGGGCACGCCGACCTCACGGCGTCAGAGACGTTCCTTCGAGAAAACAGCGATAGCGAAGTCAGGCCGATGGCACGGCCCGTGCGATTCGAGTGGGACGACCACGACTGGTCGGGGAAACCATACCCTCATGAAAGTCCCAAAGAAGTGCGCACGAACCCGCAAGTTGCCTCCGTGGGTCGGTAGCCGAACCCCCAACGGAGGAATCCTCGCGCCTCAGCGCGGGGAGGATGTCAAGCTCGGCGACCCAAACGTGTACTCGACGTTCGGACACCTCCGACGGGCGCTCGACCGGTTCCACCCGGCGGTCGCCGTCGAGGTCGTTCCGGGCGTCTCGACGGTGACGGCCTTCACCAGCGCGTTCGACGTCGAGATCACGGTGGGGTCGGAGCTGACGCTCCGGGAGGCCGCGGACGGCGACGCCCCGGCCGGCCCCGACCGGATGGTGCTGTTCAAGGTGACCGACGTGCCGACGACACATCGGAAACTCGTCAACGCCGGCTACGACGTCGTCTACGGTCGTCGGCTGTTCATGTCTGACGTGGAGACGACTGTGACTCGGGATCCGTCGACGCTCGCCGACCGGGACTACTACACGGTCGCGTACGCGGAGAAATCGGAGGTAGACGACGGACACTCGCTGTTCGCGTGACCGTCTCTCGTGGGCGTCGACAGGCGTGTCCTCTCGGCGAGTCGACGACCCCGTTCAGCCGGATACGGTGTCCCGCAGCTTAGACGCCGCGACCCTGCAGCTTCTCCTCTTCGGGCATGTCGGCGTTCGACTGGCCTTTCATCCCCTTGCCGGTGCCGCTGGCGATCCGCGCGAGCTCGTCGGCGTCGTCCCAGTTGTTGACGGCCTCGACGATCGCCTCGCCCATCCGGACTGGGTCCTCCGCGCCGAAGATCCCGGATCCGACGAAGATGCCGTCACAGCCGTGGTACATCATGAGCGCGGCGTCGGCGGGCGTCGCGATCCCGCCGGCCGCGAAGTTGACGACCGGGAGCCGGCCGGCATCGGCCGTCTCGTGGACCAGGTCGCGCGGCGCGCCGTGCTCGCGGGCCCACTTCTCGCGCTCCTCGTAGTTGAGACCGGTGAGCGTCCGGATCTGGTGTTTGATCGTCCGCTGGTGTTTGACGGCCTGGTTCACGTCGCCGGTGCCGGCCTCGCCCTTCGTCCGGATCATCGCCGCGCCCTCGTGGATCCGCCGGAGCGCCTCGGGGAGGTTCCGGGCCCCACAGACGAACGGCGACGAGAAGTCGCGTTTGTCCGTGTGGTACTCGTCGTCGGCGGGGGTGAGCACCTCGCTCTCGTCGATCATGTCGACGCCGAGCGCTTCGAGGATCTCCGCCTCCTTGCGGTGGCCGATCCGAGATTTACCCATTACCGGGATCGACACCTCGTCGATCACCTCGGGAACACGCTCCGGGTCCGGCATCCGTGCGACCCCGCCGCGTTTGCGGATGTCCGCCGGCACGTTCTCGAGGACCATCACCGCGACCGCGCCGGCGTCCTCGGCGATGCGGGCCTGTTCCCGGTTGACGACGTCCATGATGACGCCGCCCTTCTGCATCCGCGCGAAGCCGCGCTTAACCAGTTCGGTCCCCCGCTTCAGCTCCTCCAGATCCGTTGCCTCTGGCATGTCGATCGGTAGGGTCGCCGGCCACTTAACGGGTCGCTTTCGGCGGGGCGAACGTCGATAGCGCCGGTTCCCGGATCCGCAACGCGGGACCACAAACGCGAAGTCGATCCGCGTTCAGGGTCGACGTATGGTTACCGGTGCCGTCATCGCCGGCGGACGCTCGACCCGGTTCGGCGACGCCGACAAGTCCGTCGCCGAGCTCTGCGGGGTGCCGATGATCCGGCGGGTCACGAATCGGCTCGCTGGCGTCGACGACCCCGTTCCGCCGGGCGCGGCGCGGGCCGCCGGGGGTGATCCGGTGGTGGACGACGTGGTGGTGAACTGCCGCCCCGACCAGCGCGACGCCATCGGGGCGGCGATGGAGGGGGTCTCGCTCCCGATCCGCTGGGCGATCGACGACGACACCGACCAGGGGCCCGTGGCCGGGATCCAAAACGCGTGCCGGGCAGCCCCCGGCGAGTACGTCTTCGTCGTCGCCTGCGACATGCCGTTCGTCGATCCGGCGTTCGCCGCGACGCTGCTCGCGGACGCC
>NZ_JBHSWW010000100.1:0-7941 GCF_042661865.1 Halorubrum tibetense | reverse complement strand
GCTCGCGATCCCGGCGTCGAGATACTCCTGTACGCTGCCGGTCGCCGACAGATCGACCGGGCGCTCCGGATGGGCGTCTCGCTCGGCGAGAACCGGGTCGTCCTCGTCGCCGCCGACTTCGGCGACGTCCCGAACGCGGCGCGCTCGTCGGCCGACCTCGACGCGGCCGTCGATCGGCTCTCCTCGGCAGTGACGTCCGAACCGACGCTCGGGCGGTTCGACGAGCCGTCGGTTCGCGAGTACTACGATATCACCGACCGCGAGCTCGCGGCGACACTCGGCGACCTGCCGGCCGTCGTCCACGAGCGCGTCGCGCTGCTCGACGTCGAGAAGTGAGGGCATCCGCTTGGCGGGTCGGCTAACAGCGAACCTGCTCCCGCGTGTTCTCCGTCGAACGTACACCCCTTCGCTTCGCCTCCAAACCGATAGACGTGACGGGGAGATAGTTCCACCTGAAAGAATAACTCGATGCGAACTCCGACGTTTACCAGTCGAAGGTCGTCGACCGATCGACACCGGACCGAAGAATAGTCCATCCTGGATTCGAACCAGGGTCGAAGCCCCCAGAAGGCTTCAGGATTGGCCACTACCCCAATGGACTGTGCGCATCATCGGTACTCCGTGCGTGTTTGTAAGCGTTGCGCGTCACGCTCGCCGTGACACTTGATCACAGCCTCCGACGGGGGTCCGTTCACGCCGCCTGTTCACTCACACCGTTCGTGCCGTTCACGCCGTCCGTGACGTTCGCTGTCCGTGCTGCTCGTTGTCCGTGCCGTCCACATCGCCCACATCGTCCACACCACGTACCTTGCCCGTTAAAACGATCGCCGAACGTGGATCGATCGATGCGTTTTAGCGGTTTCACTAACCAGCTCCGTGTATGTACCTTGGACGGTTCGTCGTCGTCGCACCCGGCATCGGCGCGTATCGCGTCTCCTCCCGCTCGTTCCCGAACCGCCGTGTGGTCGCCCGCGACGGGACGCTGACGGTCGCACCGACGCCGGACGCCCCTCCGACCGACAATCCGTACGTCTCCTACAACTGCGTTCGCGCGATCGAGACACCGGCTGGCGAGTCATTGGCGGTCGTCGGCAACGGATCGCACGTCGACCCGATCGCGGAGAAGGCGGCGCTCGGCTATCCCGCTCGTGACGCGCTCGCAACCGCGCTGCTCTCGCTCGACTTCGAGAAGGACGACTACGACACGCCCCGGATCGCCGGCGTCGTCGGCGCGGACGCGGCGACGATCGGGATCGTCCGTCGTGACGCGCTGCTCGTCGACTCCGTCGACTCGCCGACTCTCGTCGCCACCTACGAGAAGAACGCGCCCGAACCGTACGACCTCATCGCGACCGACGCCGACGCGGCCGCGACCGAGCTCCTCGGAGCCGAGTTCGAACACCCGGTGTGTGCGGCGGCCGCGACCGTCGACGACGACGTCTCACTGGCGTTCGACAACGGGAACTGACCCGCCGGCGCTTGACGACGGGGATCGACCCGCCGACTTCCGGCTCCCGACGGCTTTTGAATCCGGAGGATGACGGAGCCGTATGGAACGCGTCACAGCGGCCGCGTATCACGACATCGCGAAGCCGGCGGACCCCCGGATCTCCCCGGACGGCGACCGGGTCGCCTTCCTCCGCCGACAGCCGAACGGCGATGACACCTACGAATCGACGGTGTACGCCGTCGACGCGGACGGCGAGAGCGATCCCCGCCGGCTCACACTCGCGGAGGGCGTCGACGCCGAGCCTCGGTGGGGCCCCTCCGGCGACCGGCTCGCGTTCACCTCGACACGCGGAGCCGACGACGACCGTCAACAGTTGTGGGTCCTCCCGACCGACGGCGGGGAAGCCCGACAGGTCACGGACGTCGTCGGCGGCGTCTCCGGGATCGCGTGGTCGCCCGACGGCGACCGGATCGCCTTCACCCAGTCGGTCACCGCCGCGGACCGCGAGGCGGACCGAGACCTGTCGGTTCCCGAGGAGTACGAACCCGAGGAGCACCCCGACCCGCGCGTGATCGACCGGACGGTGTACCGATCCAATCAGTCATACTTCGACGGTCGCCGACCGGGCGTGTACGTCGTCGATGCCGACGCCGTCGTCGATGGGGTCGCCGCTGATGGGGTCGCCGCTGATGGGATCGCCGCCGACGCCACGGGAGGAACCGCGGGCGAACGACCGGGAGACGATGACGGAGGACGAGCGAACCACCCCGATGACGACGCTGGCGAGTCGTCGGCCGTCGTGCGCGTGACCGACCGCGACGCCGACTTCGCCGCACCGGAGTGGGGTGACCCGAACACGCTGTACTACACCGAGTCGGTCGGCGAGGATCCCGACGACTCCTACGAGATCGCGATCCACGCCCACGACCTCGCCACCGATACGGTCGAACGCGTCCACACCACCACCGGCTGGGGCGCGTCGCTCGCGGCGACCGCGGACGGCCGCGTCGCGTTCACCCACACCGACCCCGACCAGGCGTCGATGAACCAGAGCGATCTCCACCTCCTCGCCCGCGCGAGCGACGAGGTCCGATCGCTCACCGACGGGCTCGACCGCGGCTTGGGGTACGAGGCGAGTCCACAGTGGGGCCCCGACGACGAGGCGCTCTACTTCGCTACCCCTGACGAGGGCCGGACGGCGCTGTGGCGCGTCCCCGCGGACGGCAGTGCCGACCCGGAGCGTCGCTTCCGTCGCGGCGCGGTCGCGGGGGCGACCGTCGGCGGTTCGAACGCGAGCGACGAGGGTAGCCTCGCGGTCGCGCTCAGCGAGTGGGACCACCCCGGCGACGTGTTCCTGTTCGACGCCGGAGACGAGGAGACGACTCGACTGACCGAGTTGAACGCGGGGTTCCTCGCCGACCGCTACGTCGGGGAACCGGAGGAGATACGCTTCGCGTCCGACGGTGTCGAGATCCAGGGGTGGGTGCTCACACCACCCGGGTTCGACCAGACGGACGCCTCGGTAGGCACCGGTGATGACGGGGACGGACGTGAGACCTACCCGCTCGCGGTCGAGATCCACGGCGGTCCCCACGCCATGTGGACGACTGCGGGAACGATGTGGCACGAGTTCCAGACGCTCGCCGCCCGCGGCTACGTCGTGTTCTGGTCGAACCCGCGCGGCTCCGCCGGCTACGGCGAGGCGTTCCTGCAAGCGATCGAGCGCGATTGGGGCGACGTGACGCTCGCGGACGTGGAGACTGGCGTCGACACGGTGCTCGAGGACTACCCGATCGACGAGGAGAACGTGTTCGTCACCGGCGGCTCCTTCGGCGGCTTCATGACGGCGTGGGCGGTCGGGCGGAGCGACCGGTTCCGCGCCGCCGTCGCCCAGCGCGGCGTGTACGACCTCACCGGATTTTACGGCTCGACCGACGGTGCGTACAAACTGCTGGAGGGCGACTTCGACACCGTTCCCTCCGCCGAACCCGGCTGGCTCTGGGAGCAGTCGCCGACCGGCCACGCCGACGCGGTCGACACCCCGACCCTACTGATCCACTCCGAGGACGACACGCGAACCCCGATCTGTACGGCCGAACTGTACCATCGCATCCTCCGGAAGAACGGGGTCGACACCCGGTTCGTGCGGTACCCACGTGAGGGCCACGAGCTGTCTCGCTCCGGCGAACCCGCCCACATCGTCGACCGGATCGAGCGTATCGTTCGCTGGTTCGACGGCTACTCGGATCACCACGACGCGCCGCGGGCGCTCGACCGGCCGGAGGACGACGGGCTCACCGCGGGCGAGGACGAGGACGGGGACGAGAAAGCGGGCCCCGACACGACGGAGCCGGACCGCGCCGACTAACCCGCGACGCTCGACGCTCGGCGAGCGGCGAGCGGCGATCGTTCCGCAACGATCGAAGCCTGAGGACTGACGCCAGAGGGCCGCTACTCCGTGTTATCCGGGTCGAACCGCGAGATCGACTCGTGTACTCCTTCGACCCACTCGTCGAGCGCCTCGTGGAGCATCTGTTTCGCCTCCGGCACGGGAACCGCGGTGTACTGATACACGTACCCTCCGGAATCGAGGAGGCGACGGCGGCGCTCGATCAGCCCCTTCTCGCGAAGCGTCGACAGCGACCGGTTCACGTTCGATCGGTCCCTGTCGAGCGCGTCCGCGAGCTCGCTCACGGTGCTTCCCGGGTAGTCGAGAAGCGTCAGGTACGTACGGCTCTCGTGGTCCCGGACGCCGAACACACAGGAGAGGACGTGGTCGAACGGGGGTGAGATGTCGCCGACGAGGTCGTCGATGTCGGGCTGCTCGCCGTCGGACCGCTCGCTGTCTGACTCGGCCATACCCCCACGTTGGCGGTGTCGAGGTTAAAGCTCAGTCCTCCGCGGCGTAGCCCATCCGAGCGAGACAGCCGCGCATCTCCGACTCCTCGGTGTGTCGATGGAGACTCGTCGGCGTGTCACAGTGGTACGTCTCCCCGTCGTACCGGAGCACCACGTCCTGGACGGAGCCGGCGACCTCGACGCCGATGAGTACGCGGTGACCCGTCTCCAATAGGTCGATGATCTCGTCGGCGGTGTGCTCGCCCGCCTCGATCCGCACCGGTCCGCCCATCTCAGGTCATCGTCGACTCCGGGCCGCCCTCCTCCTCGGGCGGTTCGACCCCCTCGGCCGCCGCGACGTCCTCGGTCCGCTTCTCGGTCTCGACGTGCCATCGGTCGATCTCCGACTCGTACTCCTCGAGGATCGATCGCACCTCGTCTTTGAGCTCGTCGTCGTTGACGTTCACCTCGAACTCGAACGTCTCCCCGTCGTCGCCGCGACCGACCTCGGTGACGTTCGCGCTAACCAGCTCGTTGTCGAAGTAGTACGGCGCGACCTGCGTCATCACCTTCCGGTACACCGTGTCCTCGACCTTCCGGATCGCCTTCCGGCCGGCGGAGTCGGCGGCGCGCGCGACGTGGTCGATCGACTCGCTCCAGCGCTCTATCGCCCCTTCGGTGTCGTCGTCTTCGACCTTCTCGTACGACTCCGTGAGCTTCTCGCCGGCGGTCTGGAGGTCGTCGCCGGGGGTCTTTCCCGCCTTCTCGCCGTTCCCCTCGCTCACCGAGGCCTGTTCGGCGGTCTTCTCGGAGACGTCCTCGTCGATCCGTTCGTGCGTCTTCGGGCGCCAGTCGTCGAACTCGTGGAAGGCGTCGCCGTCGATGTCGGCCTCCCGGAGCGCGAGCGTGATCCGCTCGCCGTGCTCGACGATGTCGCCCCAGTCTCCGCGTTGTTTGAACCCGGAGATGCTCTCTTCCATTGGTTGTCGTCTGGTACGTAACGGACGAGTATAAGTTCCCCCGTCCGTGTATCAGGCGCGATAGCACGCCACGTCAACCGTGCGTCCTCTCGATCGGCTACTCGTCGACGGGCTCCGGCTCGTTCCCGGTGTCCGGGCTCGGCTGGTGGGTCTCGTCGCCGAGAGCGAGCCAGACCATGTACAACATTGCGACGACCATCAGGAGGGTCGCCATCGATCCGACGATACCGACGGCGGAGACGGATACGAGGTCGAACATGCCTGCGGGTGAGCGATGCGACCGTATCAACGTATCGGCTCGTCCCGACACCTCCGCGTGATCAGGTCGATGCCGACGCGTGATCAGGTCGACGCTGACGCGTGATCAGGTCGATGCCGACGCGTGATCAGGTCGACGCCGATGCGTGATCACCTTTTAAGACGCCCGCGGACCCCCCTCCGGTAATGACGATCGAAGACCGAGACGACGCCTATCTCGTCACGCATGCGCTGGCGAAGGACACCCTCTCGCGGCTCCGTGACGTCTCGACCGAGCAGGTCGCCTTCCGAAAGGGGCTGGTGAAGCTCGGCCGGATCTGCGGGTACGAGATCATCGACGGCGCGATGGGAACCGAGTACGTGCCGGTTCGGACGCCCCTCGCCGAGACGACCGGCGAGCGCGTCAAGGGGATGGACGATGTCGTCATCGTCAACGTGCTCCGGGCGGCGACACCGTTCGTCGAGGGGCTGTTGAAGGCGTTCCCCCGCGCGAAACAGGGCGTCATCTCCGCCGGTCGCGACGAGGAGGCCGGAATGAACGACGACGGCGAGTTCCCGATCACTATCGACTACGTGAAGCTCCCGGAGATCGGCCCGGACGACACCGTGATCGTCGCCGACCCGATGCTCGCGACGGGGTCGACGATGTGTGCCGTCCTCGAGCATATCCTCGCCGAGGCGGACGATTACGAGGACTTGTTCGTGCTCTCCGCCGTCTCCGCGCCCGACGGACTCGTCCGTGTCGGCGAGGAGGTGCCCGACGCGGACCTGCTGACGGTCGCCATCGACGACCACCTCGACGAGGACGGGTTCATCGTCCCCGGGCTCGGCGACGCCGGCGACCGGGCGTTCCGGACGACGTGAGCGGAACACGCTCCCGACCCGGCCGTCATACCGATGTGATGGCCATACCGATTTGATCGTCACACCGACTCGGTCGTCGCACCCGAACTCCGCGGTCCGCGGCCGCCCGTGGCGTGTTTTTAAGGGATCCGCCCACGAGCGGTCGGTATGAGCGACGCGCCGACGACCGACCCCTGTGAGGCCTGTGGCGAGCCGACGACGGACGCCCTCGCGCGCACCGTCCGGCTCAGCGTCGACCGGGCGAACATCGACACTCAGCGGCTCTGTCCCGAATGTTTCGCCGATTGGATCGACCGGTACCAGACGGAGATGAGCGGCACCGACGACGCCGACGGCGGCTCCGACTCGGAGATCATCGTCGACTGAGCGGCCGTCGGTCCCGCGGCTGGCGACGCCTACTCCACCGCCCGCGGCTGGCAACGTCCGACCCCATCGCCCGGCTTAAGAGGCGGCGCAACCGACGGTGACACAATGAGCCTCGCCATCGACGCCGCCGCCCCCGATGTCCCGGCCTGTGCGGACGACGGGACCTGGCTCGCCTGTATCGCTTGCGGCGAGACGTTCGCCCCGTTCGAGGATGTCCGGTACACCTGCGACGAATGCGACGGTCTGCTGGAGGTCCGTTACGACGACCCGCCCACGTTCGACGAGTTCGGCGCGGGCGCGTCCACCTCGGGTCCCGACCGCGGCGTCTGGCGCTACCGCGAGGCGCTCCCGTTCGACCTCGGCGTGACGCTCCCCGAGGGCGGCACCCCACTCCACCGCGTCCCGCGGATCGAGGAGGCGGTCGGTGTCGACGCGCTCCGGATCAAACACGAGGGGATGAACCCCACCGGCTCGTTCAAGGACCGCGGGATGACCGTCGGCGTCCGCGTCGCGAAGGAGCTCGGCGTCGACGCGCTCGCGTGTGCCTCCACCGGGAACACCTCGGCCGCGCTCGCGGCCTACGGCGGTCGCGGCGGCATGCAGACGCTCGTCCTCCTGCCGCAGGGCAAAGTCGCGGCGGGGAAGGTCGCGCAGGCGAGCCTTCACGGCGCGCGCATCCTCGAAGTCGACGGCAACTTCGACGCCTGTCTCGACATCGTTCAGGAGCTGGCGGCGCGCGGCGAGGCGTACCTGCTCAACTCGCTGAACCCGTTCCGCCTGGAGGGCCAGAAGACCATCGGCTTCGAGATCTTAGAGGAGTTCCACGCCGACTACGGCACGTATCCCGACCGGATCGTTCTCCCGGTCGGCAACGCCGGGAACACGTCGGCATTATATAAAGGGTTCCGCGAGCTCGTCCAGGCAGCCGCGCTCGATGTCGACGACGTCCCGAAGCTGACGGGCGTTCAGGCCGAGGGTGCCGCGCCGATGGTGGAGGCGATAACGGAGGGGAACGACGAGATCCGTCGCTGGGAGGAGGTGGAGACCCGCGCGACCGCGATCCGCATCGGCAACCCGGTCAACGCGCCGAAGGCGCTGCCGGGGATCCGCAACACCGGCGGCACCGCGGTCGCCGTCAGCGACCCGGAGATCACGGCCGCACAGGCGCACCTCGCGAGCGAGGGC
>NZ_JBHSWW010000099.1:0-7992 GCF_042661865.1 Halorubrum tibetense | reverse complement strand
CCGTTCCGAACACGGAAGTTAAGCCCACCAGCGTACCGGGAAGTACTGGAGTGCGCGAGCCTCTGGGAACCGCGGTTCGCCGCCCACCCATTCATATGGGAGAATTCTCCCACCGGATCCGTCGGTTACGACGGATTCGACAGACGTTCGACGTGTGAGCAACGGCTCTCGGCAGCGACTCACTTCTCAGTCTCTGTATCACCAACTACATCTGCATACCACAGACCGACCACTATCGTCTCCTGGTCTCAATATTGATACTTTACCCGTAAGTTTATCACTTTTCTCGATGAAGTGAATAACGAAGATGACCGTTCCCTCGACGGACAACGTGGACGTGACGGTACGGGTGGCTACGGAGGGTGGCCCGACCGTTCGTGACCGATCCTCGCCGGAGCACGTTGTCTCGGTGTTGTTCGGAACGGATCTCGAAGAGTGGCGTCGTGGTTGGCAGAGCGCGGCAGCGGGAGAACCGAGACGGGAGACTATCATTGTGGCGAGCGATCACTCCCGTAGCGCCGTTGCCGGCACTTCGACAGGCGTTGTCCCGAATCGCGGCCTTGCGTACTCCGTTCTTGGACCGAACCCCGACGGAGATCGCGTTTTCACCTCAGTTTCGGAGGCTCTCTCGGAGTTTCCAGGCGAGGCGCCGACGGTTCTGATCGACGACCTCGAACCGTTCGCAGCGCGGATCGGCGCGATGGCTGCAGGAGAGGTCGCAGCGAGGGTCGCCGACGTGACGACGGGACTCGGTGGGTCACTGTCTATTGGCTGCTCGTTAACACCAGAGACTGTGTCGTCGCTCGTTCCCTTGGGAGATGTCGCGGATCGGGTGCTGGGTACCGACCCGGAGGCGATAGCAGCGGTGGAGCGGCTTCATCAAACTGACCCGACCACGTTCGGGTACACTCGTCGATACTGGGCGGAGGCACAGCGTGGTATCGAGGCGTGTTCGCGAAACTACCCGCAGTCGAAGCAAGTCCATGCGGCCCTTTCCGAACCGGACACGACGCCTCGTACGCTCGGTGCGACGCTATCGGGACTCGTCTCGCTCGACGTACTCGATGTGTGGGGCGAGACTGTCGGCCCGACACGATACGACCTCACCGTGTACGACCGGGCGCGGCTGGCTGCCATCGGTAGCGCCTTCACGGCCATCGTCGACGAGGATCGGGACGGCGGGTAGGAACGTTCTCAAGCGGGCCGACTGATGATGACCGATCCGGTGGGTCACTGACGTGCCTCGTCGTCGAACGCCTCTTCAAGATTGTACTCGACAATCGTTCCGTCGGTTTCCAAGGTGACCGTTCCGAGTGTCACGGTGTCGCCCGCCTCATGCTCCGTTGCGATCCCCGATAGGACCTCTTCCCTGTCGAGACGCTCCCACATGGCGTCCGCAACGAGTGACTGAAACGCCTCTGGATCCGTCCATCCGGGGTCGATGTTCGATGGAACGTGGACGATCAGCCGGAGCTCCGCGTCAGTGACGTGGACGCCGACGCCGAAGGTATCCGCACACATAGCGTCGCCTTCGCGCGCGCACCTCAAAGCCGCACCGAACTCCCTGGCTCGACCCAGCCGTTGCGCTTCTATGGCGTCGAAAGCAGTAAGCACCGGTGGGTCGAAGTGGGTTTCGTGGCGACGAGTACCGAAGACCCGTACATGCCGGCCGAAATCGGGCTCGTCATGGCGGTTGCCGCAGTCAGCGTGGGGGCGATCCTCGTCAGGTGGAGCCACGCTCCGAGCTCGGTGGCGGCGTTCTATCGTGTGCTGTTCACGACGCTGCCGTTGATACCGGTCGCAGTGTGGCGGTACCGAGAGGAGTTCCGCCGTATCGGTCGGCGGGACCTCGTGTTCGCGACCTTGTCCGGTATCGCATTGGCATTACATTTCGCAGCGTGGTTCGAAAGCTTGGAGTGGACGAGTGTCGCCGCGAGCGTCACGCTCGTTCAGGCGCAGCCGGTCTTCGTTGCGCTGGGCGCGTGGCTGCTGCTCAGTGAACGGGTCACCCGCCGGATCGCTGTCGGGATAACGGTCGCTGTCGGAGGAATGGCGGTGATGTCCCTCGGGGACCTCCTCGGCGGTGTCCTCGTCGGACCGAACCCGCTGTACGGGAACTCGCTCGCCCTGTTCGGTGCGGTGATGGCGGCCGGCTACGTTCTCGCCGGGCGGTCCCTGCGACAGCGCCTCGCACTGATACCGTATGTCGTGGTCGTCTACGGGGTCTGTACGGTTTCGCTTCTTGCAATCGTCATCATCGAGGGACATCCCCTCACCGGGTATCCGACGAGGGAGTGGCTCGTGTTCGCCGGCTTGGCGATCGGTCCCGGGCTGTTCGGTCACACCGTTATCAATTGGGCGCTTGCTCACCTGGAATCGAGCGTGGTTTCGGTGTCGCTTTTGGGTGAACCGGTCGGGGCAACGATACTCGCGCTCGTCCTCCTCTCGGAGGCACCCACTACGTTCACCGTCGTCGGTGGGGGGATCGTTCTCATCGGGATCTATCTAACGACGTCAGGGACCACGTAGGCAGGCTCGTTCTCACTACCGATAGTTCCGTCTCACGACGGTCAACGTACACGCCACGGGCGGGATCTTCTTGGGCCCGAACCAGTATTCGCTCGGACCGAGCACACCAGCTGCTCGCAAAGAACCGCGTCGTGTCGCCGCATCGCTCCGTAGGTGCCGTAGCAGTCCGGCTACTCCCCGCCGAACCGCCGGTCGGTACGTGTGTGGCGGTCCCGAAACATTCCTTCGAACCCGACCTTCGCAAGCGGACCCACAGCGTCGCCGAGCGGGCCGAGGGGGAGCCGGTACTCTACCGTATCGACGAGGTGCGTCTCGTCGCCGTCGGCGTAGAAGGCGTGTGTGTGCTCCCACTTCCTGAACGGGCCGTCGATCATGTCGTCGACGAAGTAGGCACTTCCCTCGACAGGGTCTGTCCCGTCGGGTTCGCGCTCGACGATCCGGGAGATCCATCGCTGCCGGGGGACGATACCGAAGGGGGCGACGGACATCCGGATCCGTGACCCTGCGGACAACACCGCCGGATCGGGCTCTCCGTCGGGCCCCTCGACACTCGCGATCCGCATGTTCATCCACGTCGGCGTGAGTTCGATCAGTCCATCGATGGTGGAGTGAAACGCCCACACGTCCTCGATCGGCGCCGGGATCCGGGTCGTCCGCCGGTACGTCGGCATACCGAGTGATACGACCCGAGCGGGCAAAAACCCCCCACGCTCCGAGTGCTGCTACCGAAACCCCGATACCGTCTCGGTACTGCTGTTCGGTGGATGGAACGAGGCGCGATCGACGTCGGCGAACTGGCGGGGCCGTTCGATCTTCAGGCGACCGTTGAGAGCGGGCAGAGCTATCTCTGGAACCGTGCCGATGGCGGGACCTACGAGGAGCTTCACGCGCACGGCGGGGACGCTTGGTACGAGACGGTGGTCGACCCGATCCCGGGTGTTACCGAGGACCGCGTCCCGCTCAGGGTCAGACAGCGGGGTGGGGTCCACGAGGGAACCCTCGAATGGGAGTCGTCGATCGACGCGGTACCCCTGCTCACCCACTTGCTCCGTCTCGACGACGACCTCGACGCGATCTTGCGTGCCACCCCCGAACTCCCGCTGTTGGAGCGGGCGTACGAGACATATGAGGGAATGCGACTGACTCGGGACCCGGCCTTCCCGTGTCTCGTATCGTTTATCTGCTCCGCTCAGATGCGGGTCGCCCGGATCCACGGGATGCAACGACGGCTCAGGGAGACGTACGGGGACGCGGTCACGCTCGACGGCGAGACGTATCACGCGTTCCCGACGCCGGAGTCGCTTGCGGCGCGATCCGAGTCGGACCTGCGTGACCTCTCGTTGGGATATCGCGCTCCCTATGTGCGACGAACGGCGGAGATGGTAGCGACCGGCGAGGCTCACCCCCGGGAGGCGGCCGACCTACCGTACGAGGAGGCGCGCGAGTTCCTCACCCGGTTCGTCGGCGTCGGCGACAAGGTCGCGGACTGTGTCGCGCTCTTCTCGCTCGGGTTTCTGGAGGCAGTCCCGCTGGACACGTGGATCAACACGACCATCGAGGAATACTACCCCCACTGCGATCGGGGGTCGTACGCGGCGACATCGAACGCGATCCGCGAGCAGTTCGGCGGCGAGTTCGCCGGATACGCACAGACGTACGTGTTTTATTACCTCCGCGCGGGTGGCGAGTAGTCGCCGAATCGGTCGTCTCTCGGTCGGTCATCCTTGTGTCAGTCGTCCTTGCGTCGTTTCGGGCACGAGACCTGTCAGCCAAAAGTTCATAGTGGTTCGCGTGGTAGGCGGTAGCGTGATGGACTGCCGAGTCGTCGTCGAGGCCGCCGTTCCGGTGTACGACGTGGAGACCGCCGACGAGGCGGTACGGATCGCCATCTCGAAGACCGGCGAGATGCTGAACCCGGACCTCAATTACGTGGAGATCGAGATGGGGAGCCGGGTGTCCCCGGACGGGAAGGAGCTGCCGCCGGCGTTCATCGCCGCCGACGAGGCGCTCGTCGCCCTGGAACTGCAGATGGACGTGTTCAACGTCGACCGGGAGGAACACGCCAGTCGGATCGTTCGGAAAGAGATCGGCCAGCGGCTCCGGAACATTCCGTTGAAAGTGCTCAACGTCGAGGAGATCGACGCCGACGAGACGGATGGAAAAACCTCGCGGACGAACAGTGGGTAGGAAAACCACGACAGTTAATAGCCTCTCCGCGGCCTGCCGTCCCCCGAATGTACCAAGGCTATCGCTCCGCTCGAGTCGTTGCTGAACCGCTCACGGTATCGCCCTGCTCACGGCGTCTCGCCCGAGTCATCGCCGTACCGTCGTTGCCACTCTCGTCTTCGCGGTCGTGACGGCGTCGATCGGAAGTGTTAGTCCGCAGTGGGGGCCAGCGGTTCGGACTCGGCTTCGTCCATCGGCTCGGTGATCCCCTCAGTCAGCTTGAAAACGGCGGCCTTGTGGTCGGTCTTCGACTTGTGGATCGATGTCGGTTTTACGCCCAGTTCTTCATACGCATCGAGATCGAGGTCGTCGTCCCAGAACTCGCACTGTTTTCGTACCTCCGCGAGAAGGCCGTGAAGATGGATGAGCTCCTGTTTCTTCATGAGTAACGGTTCTTTGCTACCGGAGGTTTATATTATTATCTTGAGTCGCGTTACCATGGACTGTGATCCGCTGTGTCCCCCGACATGGTGGGTCACCGCCGAGCCCGATCCGCGATCACTGGAACGCTTTCACCGCTTCGAGGTCACGTTCGGTCCGCATGAACTCCGTAAGCCGCCGGGTGGCGTGACAGTGAGGACAACTGAAATTCGTGCGTAGTTGCGGCAGCTCCGCCGGAGTGTCCTGCCATTCTTTATCGCACTCGGGACAGACCAACCTGACGAACGCTTCGACCATGCGCGGGTGTACAGACTACCGGGACAAAAACGTATGTGACAACTTCGCTCGGATCGTGGGGCGCGTGTCCTCGGCCGTCACCGCGATCAGGCGGTGAGGTGGTCGTTGGCTTCGAGGAGTTCCTTGTATCGGTTGCGGATCGTGACCTCCGAGATGTCGGCGACTGCTGACACCTGACTCTGTGTCACCTTCTGGTTCGACAGAAGTGCAGCGGCGTAGACGGCGGACGCCGCCAGGCCGACCGGCGACTTTCCGCTCGTGATCCCGGCTTCCTTCGCGCCGACGAGGAGCTCGCGGGCGACCCGCTCGACCTCGTCGGACAGCTCCAGCCGCGAGACGAACCGTGGCACGTAGCTCTCTGGGTCCGCAGGCTGCACTTCGAGCCCGAGTTCGCGAATGACGTACCGGTACGTCCGCGTGAGCTCCATCTTGTCGACGCGCGAGACCGCAGTGAACTCGTCGAGGCTACGCGGGTTCCCGGCCTGTCGCGCGGCGGCGTACAGCGCGGCGGTCGCGACACCCTCGATCGAACGGCCGGGTAGGAGGTTCTCGCTCAGTGCGCGGCGGTAAATGACGCTCGCAGTCTCGCGTACGGTCTCCGGGAGGCCGAGTGCGCTCGCCATGCGGTCGATCTCGCCGAGCGCCTGCTTGAGGTTGCGCTCCTTCGAGTTCCGCGTGCGGAACCGCTCGTTCCAGGTGCGGAGCCGCTGCATCTGTCGGCGCTGGCGGCTCGACAGCGACTTGCCGTACCCGTCACGGTCCTGCCAGCCGATGTTGGTCGAGAGCCCCTTGTCGTGCATCATGTTCGTCGTTGGCGCGCCCACCCGCGACTTGCTGTCCCGCTCGGCGGAGTCGAACGCGCGCCACTCCGGCCCGCGGTCGACCGAATCCTCCTCAACGACGAGTCCGCAGTCCGTACAGACCGTCTCGCCGTGCTCCGTGTCCGTCGCGAGCCGGCCGCCACACTCGGGGCATGTCGTCGTCCGCTCGTCGTCGGTTCGTTCGGTCGCTGCGGATTCCGTCTCGGTTTCACGCGAGGCCGCCGTTCGCTCGATCTCTTCGCCGCCGTCGTAGCTCCGGATGCGTGTCTCTGTCATGGGTGTTCTCCGATCGAACTCCCGACGAAAATGCTGGGCCGGGTATGCCCGATTCGTTAACTAACAGTTAGTGGTAAGAGTATATAAATCTTGTGTTACCCGCGGGTGTATGAACACCTGAGGACGGTGTTTACCGGTGTCTGAATCGTATACGGCTCAGCGGTGTCGGCTTACACTGGTTCCAAAATACCGGCGTATCGATTTGAACTATATAAACACACTGGCATCGATCAACACGCACACAAGCGACCCCAATCGAGCGCGTCCGTCTCCGCCGAGCGTCCTCCTATCCCGTGCCGTTCCACCCGAGCCGGTGCTACCGGCTCCGACTCACCGGGAACGCGACACGGTCGGGGTTCTCGTTGAATCGGTCGAGGACCCGTTCGTACAGTTGGTTTTTCACTCGCTGTCCCCGTCGCGGGTGCGTGAGATACCTGACACGCAGCTCCATCCACGACTCGCCCTGACTCACGTTCACGGTCGGGTGGTCGTACACCTCCAGTTCGACGGGCGTCTCCGAGAGCGCCTCCCGGTATCGGCGGATCCCTTCCGCCATCTCGTCGCCGACGAGCGCGGCGGCCTCCTCGCGCATGACCGCACGCGCGAAGTCGAGATCGGTTTCGTAGGCGACCTGTACCCCGAGCTCGTTCCAGACGTACGCCGAGCCGCCGCCCCCGAAGTTGACGACGTTCGAGGAAAGCACCACGCTGTTGGGCACTGTCACGACCCGTCCGGACGGCTGGTTGGTGGTGACGAGCTCGCCGTTTATCTCCCACAGCGTCGTCACGAGGAAGTCGACCTCGATCACGTCGCCTTTGGCGTCGTCGATCTTGACCCGGTCCCCGACCCCGTACGGCTGTTTCACCGTGATGTACACCCACGCGATGAGCGATAAGAGCGGCTGCTGGAGCGCGAACGTGATAGCGAACCCGATAACGCCCAGCGAGAGGAGCAGCCCAAGCCAGTTCTCCGTCAGGACGGCGAGGACGGCGATCGTGCTAACGAAACCGAACACGAGCCGCATGAGGTTCCGCGTGTTGTGGGCGCGCCGCTTGTTCGTCGACCGCATCAGGACCTCCACGAGCAGCTGGTACGTACCGAACGACAGGCCCACGACCGCGGCGACGAACAGGGACCGACTCACCACGAAGTCGGCCGGGTACTCGAGGATCATCGGCCACGTCGCGAGCGGGCTCGCGGTCGTCACAAACGCGCCGCCAACCGCCGCGACGAGGCCGATCGCGACGGAGACGATCGCGACAGAACGTCTCACGACCGGTCCTCGCCGGGCACCGACAAAACGGTTGTGACACTCATCTTATGTGGTGCCGGCTTCGGTCCCCGTCGCGCCCGCAGCTCCCGCCATCTCCGCGAGCGCCCCGGCGAGCACTTCGGTCGCGGCCGCACAGTCCGCCCAGTCGGTCCACTCGCGCGGGTTGTGTGAGACCCCGTCGCGTGAAGG
>NZ_JBHSWW010000098.1:0-7994 GCF_042661865.1 Halorubrum tibetense | reverse complement strand
CGCAACGGTTCGCGGCTCTCCGACGCCCGGTCGGCATCGACGGCGACCACGACGGCCGCGACAGCCGGGGGATCGGCAGGATCCGGGTCCAAGGACCCGAGGTCGGCGGGGTCCGAGTTCGAGGGATCCGGGTCAGCGGGGTCCGGGTCCGAGTTCGGGGGATCCGGGTCAGCGGGGTCCGAGTTCGAGCCGGGCGTCCCGCCGAGCACGTTTTCGACCGTCGTCACCCGAGCTCCCGGGAACCGACGCGACGCGAGGGCGTCCGCGTACGCGCCGGTCCCACAGACGACGACGGAGCCGTCGAGCGCCGCGGCGGTCCGTGCGAGCTCCTCCCCTCGGGCCATACGCGGTCCGATTTCGGCTCCGACGACAAACCTCTTCGCACTGCGCGGGTCGAGCCGACCCATCGGTTCCAGTGTCGGTTCGAGGGAAACGTTGAGGTCGCAGCGGACCGATCGACGGGCATCCCGTGACGTTCCCGCTCACCCGCGACTCGATCCCCGTCGTCGGCGACGCCGATAGGTCCCTGACGGCCGACAGCGAGACCGCACCGGCGGTCCTGTTCACCGGCTTTCCGGGGTTCCTCGGGTCCGCGCTGCTCGAACGAGTGCTCGCCCGCGGCGACGGTCCCGTCGCCTGCCTCGTCCAACCGAAGTACCTCGACGCCGCTCGCGAGCGCGCCGAGTCGATCGTCTCGCGGGTCGGGGGCACCGACGACTGGCGGGGAAACGCCGACAGCGACGACTGGCGGGGAAACGCCGACGGCGGACGAACGGACCCGGACGGGGAGCACGCTGCAGTCCACCTGTTCACCGGCGACATCACCGAACCGGGCCTGGGCCTCGGCGGAGCGCTCGGCGAGAACGGGTCGCTCGCGACCGTCCGGGAGGTGTATCACCTCGCGGCCGTGTACGACCTCGGCGTCGATCGGGCGCTCGCGGAGGCCGTGAACGTTCGCGGCACGGAACACGTGCTCGACGCGGCGGAGCGGCTCGGCGTCGACCGGTTCCACTACGTCAGCACCTGCTACGTCAGCGGTCGGTACGAGGGGACGTTCACCGAAGCCGACCTCCGTGATCACGGCCCGTTCACCAACCACTACGAGGCGACGAAACACCGCGCGGAGGTGGCGGTCCGCGACCGAATGGAGGCCGGGTTCCCGGCGACGGTCTATCGTCCCTCGATCGTCGTCGGCGACAGCCGGACGGGCGAGACCGACAAGTTCGACGGCCCGTACAACTTGCTTCGACTCCTCCTCGCGCAGCCGCGTCCGCTCGCGGTCACGTTCACCGTACCGGGAGCCTCGAGGTCGGAACTCAATGTGGTGCCTCGGAATTTCGTCGTCGACGCGATCGCCGCATTGAGCGAGCGGGAGGCGTCGGTCGGCGAGACGTACCAGCTGTGTGACCCGGATCCCCTCCGAGTCACGGCGTTCGTGGAGACGCTGGCGACGGCGGCCGACCGTCGCCGAACGGTCCGCGTCCCGACGACGAAACGGGTCGCACGGGCCGGCTGTCGACTGCTCTCCCGGGCCGGCGTCAGCGTCGACCCAGCGACCTTGGACTACCTGGATCACCCGACCCGATACCGGTGTCCCCGAACACGTCGGGCGCTCGACGACTGCACGGGGGCGCTCGCGGTTCCACCGTTCGACGCGTACGCCGACCGGCTCGTCGAGTTCGTGCGGGACCATCCCGACCGCCGTGACGGGCCGATGGCGTGAATCCGACGGAACGGGGAGTTTATAAACTGCGTCGTCGTGACTCCGCGCATGGAAATCGGGAAGATGCTCAGCGGGGAGGAGCTCGATATGCGACGGGTCGGGATCGTTATCGTCGGATGGATCCTCTTCGTCTGTGTCGTCTCCGTACTGTTACTCCTGTATACGGCTCGACTGTAGCTGGGAAGGGCACTGATCCTACACCAGCCGACTGTAACAGGTCGTGTCCGGTCGAAGCAACTCGACACTGGTCGGCCGGGAAGCCGCCTCAAGACGACAGTTCCCCTCGACTCGGACGACTCGTGCGCTATCGTGACCGAACTGATACCTTCGTTGAGACTAGTACGAGTGTGAAACCGATGGCCTCGGTACTCATAGGGCTCGTCACCGCTGGTGCCGAGGCAGCTCGGAGCGGTAGATCGTCATCGGCCGTTGGTGGATACGCGTTTCAACACCTAAAAACACCGGCCGCGGCGTCAGTCTCCGGCGTCGTGGCTCGATCCCGCGTACGCGTTCCATCGGTCGGTCCCGTTCGGGACCCGGTCGGTCGCTCCGGGGTCGAACACGGTAGCGCACCGCGCGACCGCCTCCGCCGCGGTGGGAAGGTCGTGCGATGCGTCGCCACCGTGGCTGCCATCGCTATCGTTGCGGCCGGCATGGTCGTCTGAGTCGCCTTCGCCGCGCTCCGTACGCTTCGCGGGGCTCGGGGGGTTCGGTTTCGATCGATCGGCCGAGGCCGAGGCCGAGGTCCCCGGTTCCGGGCGGGGGTTCGATCCGGTCGTCGGTCCTGTGCTGGCTTCAGTCGTGTACTACGGGGGGCACGTTCACCCCGATGTGGGCATTCATAATAATTGTTTATGTTGGTTCAAGACACAGCCCGCATTTCCCGATCGTGAGAACGTGCGAAACCCCGTTTCAGGAGGGGGTGCTACCGTGACTATGGTCGAAACGACGGAGCGAACCGCGACGGAGGGTGGCCCCCGATCCGCGGACGGCCGCCGGTTCGAGGTGTTCGTCCGCGAAGCGGAGTCCGACCCGCTTCGTCACGTCGGGACGGTCGCCGCGCCGACACCCGACGTGGCCCACGAGGAGGCAAGCAAGCTGTTCGCGTGGTACGCCCGCGACGTCTGGATCTGTCCGGCCGAGGAGACGCATCGATACTCCGCGTCGTCACTCGCGAACGAGGACGAGTTCGGCCCCGAAGCCGCGGACTCCAACGACGACGACCCTTCCGGCGACGACTCCGCCGGCGACGATCCGACGGAACCGCGCGTGTACGAGGAGACGGAGGGGACCCCGACGGTCGCCTGCGGCGGCGCACCGCGTGAGAACGGGGCAGGCGACAGCGGCACGAGCGATGAGGGAACGGGCGGGAACGGAGCGACCGACGACGAGACGGACGGAAACCCCGATACCGACGGGTCGGAGGCCGACCGTCGATGATCTCCGTCAGCAAGCTCCTCTGCGGGCTCGACGCCGAGAGCGACGGGCTCCGGTACGACGCCGCCGACGACTCGACGAAACCGCAGATCACTGAGGAGCGCCAGCGCCGGCCGGTCGTCGTTTGGAACACGACGAAACGGTGTAACCTCTACTGTGAGCACTGTTACGCCGCCGCCAACGCGGCGGGCGCGCCGAACGAGCTGTCCACCGCCGAGGGAAAGGCGCTGATCGACGACCTCGCCGACTACGGGGCCCCTGTCCTGTTGTTCTCCGGCGGCGAACCGATGGTCCGCGAGGACCTGTCCGAACTCGTCTCGTACGCCGCCGACAGCGGGATCCGCCCGGTGCTCTCGACGAACGGCACCCTCCTGACGCGCGAGCGGGCTCGGGAGCTGAAGGAGGCGGGGCTCAAGTATGCCGGCGTCTCCGTGGACGGGCTCCCGGAACGCAACGACCGGATCCGCGGTCAAGAGGGTGCGTTCGACGCCGCGGTCCGCGGGATCGAGGCGTGTCTCGACGTCGGGCTCAAAACCGGACTCCGGTACACGATCACCGACCACAACGTCGAGGACTTGGCGGGCGTCGTCGACCTCCTCGCCGATGTCGGCGTCGACCGTTTCTGTTTCTACCACCTCGACTACGGCGGCCGCGGCGCGGAGATCGCCGACGTCGACCTCTCGCCCGAGGCGACCCGCGAGGCCGTCACCGACTTGTGTGACCTCACCCGGGAGTACCACGCGGCCGGCGAGGAGATCGAGACGCTGCTCGTCGGCAACTACGCCGACGCTGGGTATCTCGTCGAGTACGCCGACCGGGAGCTGGGAACCGACCGCGCCCGCCTGATCCGGCGGTACCTCGAGAACAACGGCGGTGACCCGACCGGCGAGCGGGTCGCCGACGTCGACCCGGTCGGCAACGTCCACCTCACGCAGTTCTGGCAGGGGTACGCGCTCGGGAACGTCCGGGACCGCCCGTTCGGCGCGATCTGGGACGACGAGTCGAACCCCCTGCTCGCGGCGCTCCGGAACCGGGAAGAGCGTCTCACGGGACGGTGTGCCGACTGCGCGTATCAGGACGTCTGCCGTGGCGGGTCGCGGCTCCGAGCGCTCGCCGCACACGACGACCCGTTCGCGCCGGACCCGAAGTGTTACCTCACGGACGCCGAGCGCGCGGGGCGCGAAGCGATGGGTCGGATACCGACTGGGAGCGGCGTCGGCTCTGAGGCCGACTGACCCACCCGATCAGCGGTCCGCCTCGTCGAACACGTCCGTCACCAGTTTCGCCTGTGCCGTCCGGAGCCGCTGTGAGAGCGCGGACTTACTGATGTCGAGCTCGTCGGCGAGCTCGCCGAGGGAAACGTCGGCGTCGTCGTCGAAGTACCCGTTGACGACCGCGAGTTCGAGCCCTTCCCGCTGTTTCGGCGTGAGCGACGAGAGGTCGAACGTCACCTGTTCGGTCGCGTCGGGCCCCTCCACGACCGCCAGCCGAACCAGTCGGACCCGCCCGAGGGTTTCCTGTAACGCCTCGACGACGTCACGAACGAGCTCGCGGTCGGCGACGTACGTCGTCACGAGCAGGGTCCCGTCATCGACGCCCCGAACGTGGGGAACACAGCCGAACTCGCCGAAGACGTGGCAGAGACAGTCCTCGGTGACCTCGCCGTCCGCCCGGATCAGCCCCTCGCCGTCGTCGGAGTGAAGATCGACCGTACACTCGTCGCCCACCGCGTTGATCCGCACGTCCGTGGCACGGTCCGTCTCGGTGACCATCGGACAGTCCCACGTGTCGGGCGGGTCGATGTCGAGGTCAACCCGGAGTCGACGAGCGTCGTCGCCGGCGGGAGACATACGAGTCGGTAGAGGCTCGAAGCTCTTAGGACCGGGATCGGGTGCTCAGTCGCTGGGAGCGTGGCGTATATTTAAAAACCGGAGCGGAACCGCGCGGGAGTTCAGTCCTCGGACTCGGGTTCGGGAGCCTCGGCACCGGCGTCCGCCGACCCGGCGTCGGCGTCCGCGCCCTCCTCGGAGCGGGCCGCGACGAGCGCGCCGCTGGCGACGCTGTACATCGGCTCGTCGGGCGAGTGCACGCCGCTGATCGAGAAGGGGATGTTCGCGTCCGCGAGGTGGTCCGCGAACAGGTCCTCGAAGCCGTTCGGGCTGGACGTGCCGCCGGTGACGACGACGGGCACGTCGAGGCCCTCCTCGACGTCTTCCTCGTCGACCTCACGGGAGATGTTCTCGATGACGTAGTCCAGCAGGTTCTCGTAGTAGATGGCGAGCGCGCCCTCGACGCCGCCGACGTCAGTGCGGAAGTCGAGCTCGAAGTCGTCCTCCTTGATGCTCGTCACCTTGTCGACGGGCGTCCCCGTCGCCTGGGCGGTCTGCTCGTCGACCCAGTCGCCACCGCGGGCGATGGAGAACTTCATCACGGGCACCGCGTAGTAGGCGAGACAGACGTTCGTCATCCCCGCGCCGAAGCTGATCCCGAGCCCGGTGAAGTTGTTGTCCGCGAGCTCGGAGTAGATGACGGCCATCCCCTCGTTGATCGGCTCGGGGTCGTACCCCATGTCGCCGAGCATCGATTCGAGCGTCTTCTCGTGGTACAGCGTCGTCAACGGCGAGTCGATCGGGTCCGCGGGGCTGGAGTAGAACAGCCGCTCGTTCGGACGGGCGGGTTCGCCGACGACCTGTTCCGTGATGAGCTTGATCATCGGGATCGCGGAGGACTCGTCGCTGGAGAGGATCCCGTGTTGCATCGGCCGCCGAGTTTCCTTGTTGAAGATGTTCGCGAAGTTCAACGCGTCGTCGCCGACGACGTACACCTTGTCGTCTTTGCGGATGTGGAGAACCTCACTGCGGGAGAGCATCTGCTCGGCCATATCGCTGTACTCGATCTCGACGAACGAGTTGCGCTGCTGTACGAACACCGTCTCGGAACCCTCCTGGCGGCCCGAGAGAATGTTCATCGTACCGACGTCAAGGCCTTTCGCCATATTCGGCCATTCTCAGCCTCGGGTCATAAACGTTCGTGAGCCGCGGGCGTGGATTGAACGAGAGACCGACCGACGCCGACCCGCCGACCGACCGGAGGAGGATCACTGAGTCGGCCGGAGGAGGGTCACGGGAGAGCACTGCCTCCCTACCTACGGTGCGTCGCTTACCAGGCCGACCACGCGGTGAGACTCTCGTCGCGGCCGTACACCCGCTTGAGGTCCTTCGCGTACACCATGTCGCCGTCGTGGTCGAGCTTCTCGTGGCGGTACTCCGGCGCGTCCTCGCGGACGTGAAGCCCCTCGATCGTGAACTCCTCGTCGCCGAACTCGACGGTGTCGCCGACGACGAACTCCATGTCGCCGGGGACGTTGATCCGAACCGACCGGGTGCGGTCGGCGTCGCCGTCCTTCGGATGGAGCGTGACGTCCACGGAGACGTTGTCGATCGCACGGGTCCACAGCGTGTCGACGCTCGTTATCGCGGCGTCCTCGACCCGGTGTTCCGGGCCGAGCTCGATACCGGTGATCCGGACCTGCATCAGCGCGTCCTCGGTGTCGACGACGAACTCCTCGCCGACCGCGACGCCGCCCTCGGCTGGGACCTCCATCTCCGTCGAGAAGGACTCCCCGTCCTGTGAGACGACGATCGTGATCGGCCGTGTCTCCGGCTCCGGGATCTCGGTTTTGTGTGTGTGGTCGCAGTCGGTACACCGAACGGTCGCTTGGCCGCCGGGTTTCAGTACTTCGTGGACGGTCTCCCCGCCCGGCGAACAGGACGGGCAGGGGAGACCGACTCGGTCTCCGGTTTCGCTCATTACGGCGTTGTTCCCGCCCCGAGCGTAAATATCCGACTTTGTCGTCGTCGTGTGTGTGATTCTACCGCGGCCAGTGGGTGAACCGGCGGATCGAGGGCGGGAACCCCCCAGTCGACGATACGGGTCTCGCGAGCCACCCGGAACCCACCCCCGTGGCGGCGGAGTACAGAAACTGGTTTAGGGGTGTCCCCGGAAAGAACGCGCATGATCGTACCCGGGTCGAGCTCCCAACTGCTGGCGGCCGCGCTCGCCGACGATACGGGACGGCCGCTGGCGACGGCGACGTACGACCGGTTCCCGGACGGCGAGACGATCGCCGCCGTACCGGCGTTCGACGGCGACGAGGCGACCGTCGTCGCGACGACCGATTCCGACAGCGCGTGGGTCGAGCTGCTCCAGCTACAGGACGCCGTCCGTGAGGCCGGGGCGACGCACGTCACCACCGTGATCCCCTATATGGGATACGCGAGACAGGACGAGTCGTTCGCGGACGGCCAACCCGTCTCGGCGCGCGCGATGGCCCGCGCGATATCGACGGGGACCGACCGCGTCGTGCTCGTAAACCCACACGAGACCGCCGTGACCGACTTCTACTCCGTGCCCGTCGATATCGTCGACGCCGCGAGCGTCCTCGCCGACCCGCTGTCGGCGCTCACCGACCCGCTGTTCCTCGCGCCCGACGAGGGGGCGATCGGGATCGCCGAAACCGTCCGTGACGCTTACGGTACGGGCGAGACCGACTACTTCGAGAAACACCGTGACCGCGAGACCGGGGCCGTCGACGTCTCCCCGTCCGACGCCACCGTCTCCGGACGGGACGTCGTCGTCGTCGACGACATCGTCGCCACCGGGTCGACGATGAGCGAGGCGGTCGGGGTACTCACCGACCGCGGCGCGGAGCGCATCGTCGCCGCCTGCGTCCACCCCATGCTCGCCGCCAACGCCGTGACGAAGCTCCGGAACGCGGGCGTCGACCGGATCGTCGGGACCGACACGATCGAACGCGGCTGCAGCGTCGTCAGCG
>NZ_JBHSWW010000097.1:0-8021 GCF_042661865.1 Halorubrum tibetense | reverse complement strand
CGGTGCCGGCGAGGGACCGGACACCGCCGGCGACGTGTTCGACGCGATCCGCGAGGCGTACGCCGCCGTCGGCTTCGCCGACGAGTGGAAGCGCCACCACCAGGGCGGTGCGGCCGGGTTCGCCGGTCGCGAGTGGATCGCGACCCCCGACAGCGACGAACCGGTGACTCGACCGATGGGCTACGCTTGGAACCCCACGATCCGGGGAGCGAAAAGCGAGGACACGTATCTGGTCGCGAGCGACCGCTTCGAGACGCTGACGAAGACCGGCCAGTGGCCGACTCACGAGGTGGAGTCGGTCGCTCTCGATAGCCTCCCCTCGGCCTCGTTCGAGCGACACGCACCGGTCATTCGCTGAGAGGGATACCCGCTGGAACCGAACGGGTTCACCGTCCGAAAGCCTATGTTCGGCCCCCGTGACCGGATGGGCATGTCCGACACAGCCCTCATCGGCGAGAAGCTCGAGCAGGCGGTCCGCCTGCTCCGTGAGACCGACACCGACTGCTGGCTCACCGTCGCCCGCGAGACGACCGAGATCGACGAGCCCTGTCTCCCGTTTCTGCTCGGGTTCGACGTCGTTTGGCCGACGTTCGTCGTCGTCACCCCCGAGGACGAGCGACACGTCGTTATCGGTCGTCACGACGCCCCGAACGCTGACGCGCTCGGCGAGTACACGGTACACCCGTACGACGAGTCGTTCGAACCGGCGCTCCGAACGGTGATCGATAACGTCGACCCGACGGAGATCGCGGTCAACTACGCCCGCGACGACGTAGTCGCCGACGGCCTCACCCACGGGATGTATCTCCAGCTCACCGACGCGCTCGCCGGAACCGGGTACGAGGACGCGCTCGTGAGCGCCCGTGACGTGGTCGCGCGCCTCCGAAGCGAGAAGTCTTCGATGGAGTACGACCGGGTCGCGCGGGCCGCCGACGTCACGATCGAGCTGTTCGACGAGCTCGCGGCGGCCTGGACGCCGACGTGGACCGAGGCGGACGTCTCGGCGTTCTTCCACGACCGGATGCGGACACGCGGTCTCGAGAGCGCTTGGAGCTGGGAGTACTGTCCGACCGTCCACGCCGGCGGAGACGCACCGGTCGGACACACGACCCCCGGCGACCGCACCCTCCCCCCGGGCGAGGTGCTCCACGTCGACTTCGGGGTGAAACACCGCGGCTACGCCGCGGACATCCAGCGACTCTTCTACCGACCCGCGGACGGCGACGGGGACGACGGCAAGAACGACAGCGATGGCAACGGCGACGACGGCGGCAACGAGAGTGAGGGGGACCCGACGACGCCGCCGGCCGACCTCCGGGCCGCATACGACGACGTCCGAGCGGCGATCGACGCCGCCTTCGAGACCGTTGAGCCGGGAGTACAGGGGTTCGAGGTGGACGCCGCCGCCCGGTCGACGATCACCGACCGGGGCTGGCCGGCGTACGAGCACGCCGCGGGACACAACGTCGGGCGGAACGCTCACGACGGCGGGACGCTGCTCGGTCCGCGATGGGACCGGTACGGGGAGTCGCCGGAGGGGATCGTCCGTGAAGGGGAAATATACACCCTCGAGCTCGGCGTCGACACGCAGTGGGGGTATCTCGGACAGGAGGAGATGATAGAGGTGACGGCCGACGGCGCGGCGTACTTCGTCGAGCCGCAGACCGAGTTGTACACGCTCGTGTCAGAGGAGGGTGTCGGATCCGTGGGGAACGGCCAGTGATCTCCGCTCGGGGCCTCAGTAGACGTATTCGTCCTCGCTGATCGTCACGTAGTCGCGTTTCGTCTTCCGCTTGTTCCACTTGTAGCCGAGCAGGAGCTTCAGCGACTCCCAGCCCGAGCGGTACGGCTGTGCCAGCAGCCCATCACCTGTGTCCGCCGCGAGCATCGCGTCCGCCGCCCCGATCACCCGGTCCCAGTCGGCGGGGCCGTACTCGGCGACCATGTCCGCCATCGTCACGTTCCGGACGACCTCGTCGCCGATCGCCTCCTTCCAGCGGCGGTTGTAGGCGGCGAGATCTCCGCTTGCGGCGAGCTCGCCGGCGATGGCACCCGTCCGGACGGCGACGTGGTCTCCACCCTCGTGGAACGCCGACGTCGTCCCCATCGCCCCGCCGACGACCGCGATCCCCGCCTCGGTCGGCGAGTCGATCGGTCGCGTCGAGGAGATCGGGTACGTCTCGGTTCCGCCGCGTTTGCCCGCCTCCTCGACCAGCGGAAACTCCGTTTCGATGTCGTACTCGTCGCCGAACTGCCACTCCAACAGCCGCCGGATGTACTCGCCGCCGCTCGGGATCGACTCGTCGTCCGCGTCGAGCAGCTCGTACTCCGCGGCGTCGAACGCGTCGATGTCCATCCCGATCGGCATCGTCAGCCCGATCCGACAGAGCCGATCCTCGTTCGGGAAGATCCACGGGTACGCCGTTTCGCCGGGGATAACGCCCCACCAGAAGACGATGGCGTCGTCGAACTCCGCGAACACCTCTTCGGGAACTCGCCGGTACTCCTGATAGGCGATGTGGTTGGCCTCCGGCGGCGCGAGCCGGTCGGACCCACCCGCGCCCTCCGGGAGGTACTCGTCGAGCACCCGGTTCGTCACCGTCCGTTGTGGCCCGTCGGCGAGCACCAGGAAGTCGGCCCCGACAGTCCCGCCCGACGCGAGCTGGAGGACGTGTCGCGGGCCGCTGCTCCCCTCTTCGGCCCGTTCGTTTCCTCCTGTCGGCGTTTCGTTCCCGTCCGTCCCCGTCGCCGCATCGAGGTCCGTCTCCACCCCGCGAACCGACTCGCCGACGCGGTACTCGGCGCCGGCGTTCTCGGCACGCTCGCGCATCCAATCGTCGAACCGAGCCCGCTGGAAAGTGTAGCCGAACGTGTCGTATGAGGAGTCGATCCCCGTCGAGTACAGCGTCGCTGACTCGCTCGGCCCACGGAACTCCGCCCGGTTCAGCTCCCGCTGGACGACGCCCTCGTCGAACTCGTCGGGGTGGATCCCCATAATGTCGACCCAGTAATCGAGGATGCCCGCGGCGTCCGTCGAGTCGGGACCGAGTCCCTCCCGATCCGCCCGCGGGACGCCCTTCTCCAGCAGGAGGGTCTCGGCACCGGCGCTCGCAGCCGCGTGCGCCGCGGCGGAACCGGCGGGGCCGCCACCCACGATAGCGACGTCTACGCGTTCCATGTACCGTGAGGTCGGCTTCCGTCTATTAAATTCACGGTGTTTTCACGCCCCGTGCCCCTCGTCGAGTCCGATGATCGTTCGTTTAATTACATCCGGAATAAGGGGGTTTCGAAAGACATACTTTTGTATCCGCCCCCGAGTTTTCCGACGATCATGGCACGAGAGACGTGGGCGACACGAGTCGGGTTCATCCTCGCCGCCGTCGGAAGCGCGGTGGGGCTCGGAAACATCTGGCGGTTCCCGTTCATCACTGGTCAGGAAGGCGGATCAGCGTTCCTCCTCGTGTATCTCGCCTTCATTCTTCTCATCGGCTTCCCGGCGCTGCTCGTCGAGTTCGTCGTCGGCCGCCGAACGGAGCTCAACCCGGTCGGGGCGATCCGCGAGCTCGGTAGCGGGGCGTGGCAATACGTCGGCTACCTGTTCGTCGTTACCGGCTTCATTATCCTCTCGTACTACAGCGTCGTCGCCGGCTGGTTCCTGCGGTACACCGTCATCGGCGTGACCGACGGCTACGCGGCGGGTGCCGCCAGCCCAGAGGCCGCCGAGGCGCTGTTCGGGGGCGTCGCGACCGGGCTCGATTCGCTGCTGTTCCACGCGCTCTTTATGACGCTCGTGATCGGGATCATCGCTGCGGGGATTCGCAGCGGGATCGAGGTCGCGGTGAAGGTGATGGTGCCGGCCATCGTCGTCCTCCTGATCGGGCTCGCGGCGTACGGGTTCACGCTCGACGCCTCCACGGAGGCGTACGCGTACTACCTCTCGCCCGACTTCGGCGTTATCGCCGAGAACTGGACGAGTATCCTGCCCGCCGCGGCCGGACAGGCCTTCTTCACCCTCTCGCTCGGCATGGGCGTGATGATAACGTACGCCTCCTATCTCGGCGAGGACCGGAACCTCGCGGAGGACGCCGGCGTGATCGTCGGGCTCGATACGCTCATCGCCGTGATCGTCGGCTTCGTCGTCTTCCCGTTCCTCTTCGCCGCGGGGCTGACACCCGGCGACGGCGGTCCCGGCGAGATATTCGTGAGCCTGACGAGCGCGTTCGCGGAGATCCCCGCCGGCCGGGTCATCGGCGTGATCTTCTTCGCGATGGTCGGGATCGCGGCGCTCTCCTCGGCGATCAGTATCCTCGAAGTGCTCGCGTCCTACCTGATCGACGAGTTCGGCATCGAGCGGGTTCCCGCCGCGGCCGGGCTCGGCGTCGCGGTGTTCCTCCTCGGCGTGCCCGTCACCGTAGACCTCGTCTTCCTCGACCTGCTCGACCTGTTCGCCGACAGCATCCTGCTGGTGTTGGGCGCGCTACTGCTCGCGCTGTTCGTCGGCTGGGCCGTTCCCGAGGTCGCCCGCGAGGAGCTCGAAAGAGGGATCGGCGACCTCGGCGGGCTCGGCGACCTCTGGATCTGGGTCGTTCGCATCCCAGTCGTGATCGTCGTCTTCGTCTCGCTGTACCTCGGTGTCGTCGAGTACGCCGAGTTCCTCACCGGGGACTTCGCCGAGTGGCTGGCGGCCCGGTAGGCGAAACCGATCGCCAGTCCTCCAGTCCCGCCGTGACCGACCTTTTAAAGACGGACGCGGACTAACCGTCGACAGTGAGCGATCCGATCCGGACCGGGTGTGACCCGGTCGACGAGCTGTTGGGCGGGGGGTTCGAGCGCGGGGTCGTCACACAGGTGTACGGGCCGCCCGCGGCCGGGAAAACCAACCTCGCACTCACGGCGGCAGTCGAGCTCGCGGCCACCGGCAACCGGTCGCTGTTCATCGACACCGAGGGACTCTCCATCGACCGGTTCGAACAGATCGCGAGCGCTCGGGTCGAACGACCGGACGCCGATAGCGACGTCGAGACGTTGGCCGCTCGACTGGTGATCTCGGAGGCGTACGACTTCGATGACCAGCGCGAGGCCGTTCGCGACGCCGAGGAGCTCGCGGCGGAAATCGACCTGATCGTGCTCGACTCCGCGACCGGCTTCTACCGGCTCGAACGCGCCGGCGACACCGAAGGGGGCCAGTCCCTCCGGAAGGTCGCGAAACAGGTGACGCATCTCCTCTCGCTGGCCCGGCGACACGACCTCGCCGTGGTGATCACCAATCAGGTGTTCACCGACCCCGACAGCGACCGAGACCGTGCGCTCGGCGGCAACACCCTCAACCACTGGACCGGGACGATCTTACGCGTCGACCGCTTCCGCGGCGGGAACCGTCGGGTCACGCTGGAGAAACACCGGTCGAAAGCCGCCGGCGACTCCGCCACGTTCCGGATCGTCGAGGAGGGGTTGGCGGCGGGGATGGACGAGTAGCGGCCGCCGAGTCGCCGCGGTGTTGTACGGAGCGTCGAGGCTGGATATGTGCTCGGACGTCGAAACGAAGGGCGTCGAAACGAAGGTGAATAACAGGGCCCGAACCGCGGTCGCCTTACAGCTCGCCGAGCTTCCGGAGGAGCTGGCCGCGGTACTCCTCGTCGGCGTTGACGCCTTTGATTTCGAGGACGTTGCGTTCGAGCTTGTCGAGCGCGACGTGGAACGCGTGTTCCGCACCGTACCCCTCTCCGGAGCCACCGACCTGACCTTGGTTGGTCCGGAGCCGGATCTGACACTGGATGAGCGGCGTGCCGCGGAGCTTCTCCTTGTGCTCGTGGAGCCGGACGTGTGCGTGCATCACCTGCATCTCGGCGTACTTGTCGGCGACGCCCTCGATGGACTCGACGATGTGCTCGCGGGAGACGCGGTCGAGCAAGTCGACGTTTGTGATCTGGACGTCCATCGAGTCCTCCTCGGTGAACGTGAGCGCTCGGAGCACGTCGGTTTTCGTCACCATCCCCGCGACGGTGTCTGCGCCCTCAGGGGTGACGACCAGTCCGGAGACATCGTTGTCGAACATACGGGAGACGACGGCCTTCGCCGTCTCGTCGCCAGTCGCGGTGACGACGGGGCTCGACATGATGTCGTAGACGGGGAGATCGAGCATCCGATCGATGTCGCCTGCGCGGTCGCCGCTTCCCTGTCGCTCATGATCGCGGACGACGAACTCGACGATGTCGTTCGTGGTGACGACGCCGACGAGCCCACCGTCGTCGTCCAGTACGGGGAGCCGGGAGATCCCGTTCTCGCGGAGCCGGTTGATCGCCTGTCCGACGCTGTCGCCATCGTTGATCCCGATCACGTCGGTCGTGGCGACCTGGTCGACGGTGATGGCGTCGAGGCTGTCGAGGACGGCTTCGAGGATCTGGTCGACCGTGACGATCCCGTAGAGCTTCTCACCCTCGTAGACCGGGGCGATCTTCACGTCACCCTCGACGAGGAGGCGGGCCGTCTCGCGGACGTCTTCGGTCCGCTTGACGGAGGGGGCGGGCTTCATGACGACGGAGACCTTCGTGTCGTCCTCCATGCGCGAGCGCAGGAGCTGCTTCTCGCCGACCACACCGGCGTACTCGCCGTCCTCCGTGACGACGATCCCCTTGGGGTTCTCGCGCTCGAAGATGGACCGGACCTTGGCGAGTCGCTCGTCGGCGGCGACCTCGACGTACTCCGGCACTGCGATATCAGAGATGTTCATGATCCACCCGAAGGTTCGACGCGCCGGGTATTGAAAGTGCGGGAGTCCTCGCGCACCCCCGGAACGCGGGACAACACCCGCATACTGCGACCCTACGGGAACCCGGTCGCCCGTCGAGAGATCGTGTGCGCGCTTGTCGAGAGGCCGTACGTCACCCACCGCGACCTGTATGCCGGCCCGCTCACGACTCCCGACCGTGTGTGAAACCTTTTTGCCCGCTACCGACCAAGGATAGCGAGTGTACGACGCCGTCGTTCTCGACCACGACGGGGTGATCCTCGGGCGAACCCCGTTCGACACCCTCCGCGAGGCCGCCTGGGAGGCCTTCGAGCGGCAGGGCGTGTCGGACCCGGATCTCGCACACGTCGACGACATCGCCGTCGGCGTCGATCCCGCGACCCTGAGCGACATCTGTGAGCGATACGGTCTCGATCCGGCGGCGTTCTGGCGCGTCCGCGAGGAGCTCGCTACCGACGCACAGGCGACGGCGGCTCGCGCCGGCCGCAAGACCCCCTACGAGGACATCGACGCGCTCCGACACGTCGACGCCCCGCTGGCGGTCGTCTCCTCGAACCAACAGGCTACGCTCGACGACCTGCTCGACCACTTCGGGCTCGCCGACCGCTTCGACGTCGTGTACGGTCGCGAGCCCTCGATCGCGAGCCTTTCCCGGAAGAAACCCTCGCCGTACTATCTCGAACGCGTGCTCGAAGACCTCGACGCGACCACCGCGCTGTTCGTCGGCGACAACGAATCCGACATCGAGGCGGCCGACAACGCCGGGATCGACTCGGCGTTCATCCGCCGACCACACCGCCGGTCGTTCGACCTCTCGGTCGAGCCCACGTACGAAATCGACGACCTCCACGATCTGGTCTGTCTGTGCGGCCGACGGCAGACCCCCACCCTCGACGGGTCGTGATCCGTCGGTCGACGGCCCGCGAGTAGCACCTCGATGGGCCGTAGCCGGACTGCGGTCTCCCGTCACTCTCCCGTCGTCCGATGGTATGAAACCTTTAGCGGGTCGCGACCCGACACCCCGACATGCACCTTCCCCCGGTCGGCCTCGGGACGATGGGAATCGACGACCCCGTGCCGGTCACGACCGCGCTCTCGGTCGGCTACCGCCACCTCGACACCGCCCGGATCTACGGCAACGAGAGGGTCGTCGGCGAGGGGCTTGCCGCGAGCGAGGTCGACCGCGACGCGGTGACCGTCGCCACCAAGCTCTGGATCGACGACCTCGCGGACGACGCCGTCGAACCGGCAGCCCGCGAGAGCGCCGCCCGGC
>NZ_JBHSWW010000096.1:0-8087 GCF_042661865.1 Halorubrum tibetense | reverse complement strand
GAGTCGCTCCGGGACGCCGTACGCCTCGCGGATCGCCGCTGGGGTCGGGTCGCTCCCCGAACCGCCGTCCTCCCGGGTCGCCGCGGTCGGGTCGAGCTCGTCCGCGAGCAGGTCACGGCGGAGGTCGACGACCGCCCGCCAGTCGTCCTGGTCGAACGTGTACCCCTCCGGCTGAACGATCCGGGGACAGCGCGGATGGAACCGACACCCCGCAGGCATGTCGACCGGGTCCGGTACCTCGCCGACGAGCTCGATCCGCTCGCGGTCCTCGTCGGGGTTGATCCGCGGCACCGACGAGACCAGCGCCTGCGTGTACGGGTGTTTCGGGTCGTCGATGATCTCCTCGGCGGGGCCGACCTCCACCAGCTGCCCGAGGTACATGATCCCGATCCGGTCACACATGTGTTTCAGTAGCGAGAGGTCGTGGCTGATGTACACGGCCGTCAGCCCGAGGTCGGTCTGGAGCTGCTTGAACAGGTCGAGGATGCTCGCGCGGATCGAAACGTCGAGCATGCTCGCCGGTTCGTCGGCGAGCAGGAACGAGGGTTCGAGTGCCAGCGCGCGGGCGATCCCGACCCGCTGGCGCTCGCCGCCCGACAGCTCGCTCGGGTACTCCGATGCGTACGCCCCGGCCGGCCGGAGCCCCGCCTGTTCGATTGTCTCGTACACCCGGGCGTCACGCTCCTCGGCGCTCCCGATGTCGTGGACGTCGAGCGGTTCCTTCACCCACTCGTACACCGTGAAACGCGGGTTCAAGGACTGGTACGGGTCTTGGTGGATGATCTGTGCCTCCCGGCGGAACCGATTGAGCTCGGCCCCGCCGGCGTTCGTGATCTCCGTCCCGTCGAAGTACACCTCGCCGCCCGTCGGTTCGATCAGGCGGATCGCCGACTTTCCGAGCGTCGTTTTCCCACAGCCGGACTCCCCCGCGAGCCCGAACGCCTCGCCCTCCCGTATTCCGAGGGAGACGCCGTCGACCGCCCGCACCGCCCGGTCGCTCTCGCCGCGGAGGATCCGCGAGACGATCCCCGTGTTCACCGGGAAGTGTTTCTCGAGGTTCCGAACCTCGAGCTTGTACGTCCGGTCGGGGTCGACGACGCGCTCGGTCGCCTCAGACATCGTCGGGACCTCCGGGGTCGACGGCGTCGGACCTCCCGGCCGTAGCGCCGGCGTCATCGCCCGAATCCTCGGTGGTCCCGCCGTCCGAAACGGCGGTGCCACCGTCGGCGTCCGCGTCCTGCCAGGTCGCCTTCCGGCCGGCGGCCTCCTGGAGGTAGTCGATCTCGTCCGCCCGGTGGCACTCGACGAGATGGCCGGGTTCGTACTCCCGCGGCTCGGGCGTCACGTCCCAGCAGTCCTCCTCCGCGAACGGGCATCGCGGCGCGAACCGGCACCCCTCGTCCGGGTCGACGAGATCCGGTGGCGTCCCCGGAATGGAGATCAGCTCCTGGTCGTCGTCGCTGATGTCCGGAAACGCGTTCCGGAGGCCGAGCGTGTACGGGTGTCGCGGGTTCGTGATGACCGTTCTGGTGTCGGCGATCTCGACCACTCGCCCGCCGTACACCACGGCGATCCGGTCACACGTCTCGGAGACGACGGACATGTCGTGGGTGATCATGATCATCGCGCTGTCGATCTCCGCCTGTTTCTCCGTGATCGTCTCCAGGATCCGGTCTTGGATCACGACGTCGAGCGCGGTGGTCGGCTCGTCGGCCAACACGAGGCTCGGCCCGAGCGCCAGCGCCAGCGCGATCATCGCCCGCTGGGCCATCCCGCCGGAGAACTGGTGCGGGTAGTCGTCGATCCGGTCGGGTTCGATCCCGAGCTCGTCGAACAGGTCGCGGGCGCGCGACCGCGCTTCGGCTTTCGACACGCCGTCCTCGTGGTGACGGATCACCTGGACGATCTGGTCGCCGACGGTGTACACCGGGTCGAACCCGTTCATCGCGTTCTGCGGGATCATCGAGATCTCCTGCCACCGGATCCGTCGGCGGAGCTCCTTGTCGGTGAGTTCGGTTATCTCGGTTCCGTCGAACTCGATCGATCCGCCGCGGATCTCCGCGTTGTCCGGGAACAGCCGGATGATCGACTTCGCGAGCGTGGTCTTTCCGCTGCCGGACTCGCCGACGAGTCCGACAGTCTCGCCGCGGTCGACCGACAGGGACACGCCGTCGGTGGCGCGAACCCAGCCGTCGTCGGCCCGGTAGTACGTCCGTAGGTCAGTGATTTCGAGTAGGCTCATTCTTGATGCCTCAGTTCGGGGTTGATGACTTTCTCCAACGTGCGGCCGATGAAGAACACCGACATCACGAACAGCGTGATGGCGATCCCGGGCGGGAACACCCACCACCACGCCTGTCGGATCGCGTCGGCGGTGTACACGGTGAAGATCATCTCTCCCCACGACAGCATGTTCGGGTCGCCGAAGCCGAGGAACGAGAGGCTCGCCTCGGCGATAACCGCGTATCCGACCGCGAACGCGGCGTACAGGAACGCCAGCGGCAACACGTTGGGGAGGATGTGTTTGTACATGATCCGCAGGTCGCTCGCGCCGATCGCCTCGGCGCTCTCGACGTACGGCCGCTGTTTGTGGCTCAACACCTGCGACCGGATCACCCGGGCGGTCGACCGCCAGAGGATCAACACGATCGCGCCGATGATGTTGACGATGCTGCTGCCGACGATCGCCACGAGGACGATCGCGAACGGCAGGAACGGGACCGCGTAGACGATGTCCGTGATCCGCATCAGCACGTCGTCGACCCAGCCGCCGTAGTAGGCGCTCACCAGCCCGACGTTGGTGCCGATGAACACGGCCATGAACGCGGCGAGCGTCCCGACGAGCAGAGTCACGCGCGTCCCCGCTATCAGCTGGGAGAGTACGTCGCGGCCGAGCTGTGTCGTTCCGAGGGGATGTGCGAGCGACGGCGACTCCAACCGCCCGCCGATCGCTCGCTCGCTGGGGTCGTACGGCGCGAGCCCCGGGATCGTGACGTTCAGGAACTCGATCGAGATCGGTCGGGCGAAAACCCCGACGAACACGAAGACGGCGAGGAGCACGAGGCCGATCTGTCCCAGGCGGTCCCCTTTGAACACCGCCAGTCCGGCTCTGAGCTGTTCGACGCGCTTCGCGGTTCCGGTGACTGCGCCGTCCGTCGATCGGTCTGTTTCGGTGCTCATTCGTACTCCACCCGCGGATCGAGGTACACGTACGCCAAGTCGGCGACGAAGTTCATCAGGATCACCACCGATCCCATGAGGAAGAACGCCGCCATGGCGACCGGGTAGTCGTTGTTGTTCACCGCTCGAACCATCTCACGGCCCATCCCGGGCCAGTTGAACACGGTCTCGATGACGACGGAGCCGCCCATCGCCGCCCCGGTCGCGATCGCCATGACCGTGACGAGCGGTAACACCGAGTTGCGGGCGGCGTGTTTGTACAGGACGGTCCACTCCGGCAGCCCCTCGGCCTTCTTGATCTCCACGAAGTCAGCCTTGAGGACGTCGAGCATCGTGCTCCGCATCAACAGCGTCGGCGTCGCGAGGTAGACGATCGCGCCGGTGAGCGCCGGCAGGAACAGGTGCCGAAGGAAGTCCACGGAGCCGTACCGCTGGAGGAACCCGCCGCCCAGCACCCCGCCGGTGGTCCGCATCCCGCTGGACGGGAACCAACCGAGCCAGAAGACGAACACCGAGAGCAACACGATCCCGACCCAGAACTCCGGCGAGGAGCGAGCGACGAGGGTGACGATGATCCCGCCGCGCTCGAACCGTGACCCGCGCCACCAGCCCATCAGCGCACCGAACGTGACGCCGATGAGGTACGCGAAGAACAGCGCGGTCCCCATCAGGACGATGGTGTTCATGAACCTGACGACGATGATGTCGATCACCGGTTCGCGGTAGATGAACGACTGCCCGAAGTCGCCGGTGAGCAGCTGCTCCACGTAGTTGACGTACTGTACGTACAGCGGTTGGTCCAGCCCGAGCTCGGCTATCCGCTGTTCGCGCTGCTCCGCCGTCATCCCGTCCAGGAGGAACATGGATGTCGGGTCCCCCGGGACGAGCCGAAAGAGGACGAAAAGCAGCGTGAAGAACGCCCAGAACGTAACGACGAGCTGGGCGACCCGGCGAACGACGAACTCACGGAGCGCCACGCGTCACTCACCCCCTCTTGGCGCACGGGCGGCTTGTCTCGATCGGGGTGCCGATTGAGCGGTCACGGTGAAATAGGGTTCATAATTCGGATCGTTACTGGTCGGCTCCGTAATGGAGCAGGCCGTCGTCGTCCCAGCCGAAGCCGGCGTCGGCGAGCTCCTGTCGGGCGGCGTCGAGGTCGAGCCGGAACTGTTCGACGTCCGGGTTGTGCCAGAACTCGTTGTGGACCGAGATGGTCGAGTCGGTGACCGTCCCCATCCCGTCACGGATGAATTCGACGTACTCCTCCTTCGGGACCGAATACGAGAGCGCTCGGCGGATACCGCGCATGTCGAGCGGCTCGCGGCGGAGGTTGTATGCGATCTTCGCGTAACCGATCGCCTCGAACGGCGTGGCACTGAGGTCGGGGTCGTCCTCGATCCGGGTGAGTGTGGCCGGCTGCGGAACCGCACCGATGAAGTCGATCTGTCCGGACTCGAGGTCGCCGACCAGCTGGGAGACGTCCGCACCCGGAATACGGATGAACCGCTCCGTGTTCGGCGGGTTGAAGTGGTCGGCGAACGCCCTGAGCTGGAGCTCCGACTGACGCTCCCAGTCCTCGAACTGGAACGGCCCGCTCCCGGTCCAGTTCGGGTCGCGGAAGTCGGCCAGCTCCTCCGGTTCGACGTCGCCCCAGACGTGTTCCGGGAACAGGTACACCTGTCCGAGCACGTTCGCCGTGAACGGCGCGAACGGTTCGCCCAGATGGAACGTTATCTCGTTTCCGGACGTGTCGACCTCCTCGATGATCTCGACGAGACCGCTGTACGTCGGCGAATCGGCGTACAGATCGTACGTGAACTCGACGTCGTCGATGGTGACCGGTTCCCCGTCGTGGAACGTCATGTCGTCGCGGATCTCGACGGTGTACGTCCGGCCGTCGTCCTCGACGACCGGGTTGTCGGCGGCCGCCCACGGTCGCGGGAGCCCGTCCGGCCCGATGCGGAACAGCTGGTCGTACAACAGCCGGACGAACTGTCTGTCCGGCGTGGCGAGGTCCTGCATCGGGTTGAGCGAGATGATCTCGGAGGGGTACCCCATCGTCACCGTATCGCTGCCTATCGGCGTGACCGAGATCATGTTCCAGAAGGAGTTGAGCCCCTCGCCGAGCGTCGCGTCGACGTTCTCGACACGGGCGCTCGCGTACGGGTGCATCCCCCCTTCGTTGGCGATGTACGTCCGCGGCTGGTCCCGCGAGAGGATCGCCTGTGCCTCGTACACCGTCTGCTGTCGCTCGTTCTCGTCGGGCTGTGTCACCTGGAGTTCGGCGAGCTCGTCGTACTCGGGGTTCGAGTACCCGGGCGTGTTGCGGCCGCCCTGTCCCGTGTTGTCCGAGTGGTGCATGTCGTAGATGAACGTGTGCGGGTCGATCCGCTCCGGGGTTCCGCCCCAGCCGAGCAGCGAGGCGTCGAAGTCCTGCTGGACGACGGCTTTGTCCACGTGCGCGCCGAACTCGAGGACCTCGAGGTCGACCTCGAACCCGATCTCCTCCCAGTTCTCCGCGGTGATCACCCCGAGCTCGTTCCGGAACGAGTTCGCGCCGGCCGTCGGAATGACGAAGTTGATCTCGCGCACTTGCTCGCCGAGCTCGTCGGCACCGTCGGGGGCGGACCCTTGCCCGTTCTCGTCCGTGTCGTCGGCACAGCCCGCGATCGAGACCGCTAGTCCGGCCGCGCCGGTCGCGCCGGCAGCCCTGATGAAGTTACGTCGACTCTGGTTACCAGATGGCATACACCGGCCGGAGGGCACACGGTGATATATAGTTTTGTGACCATTCATTCACATAACGTACTGATAACATCTTTTATATACAATTGCATTCGACGAGTTTGAATATATATATTTGGTCAAACGACGAATCAGGGTCCGTATTTCTGCAGATAGTTCAGTTCCGGAGGTCTGGAGCTCCCGAGACGGTCGTTGGCCGACCCCTCGATGCGCAAAGCGGGTCATTCCCGATCACACGGTTCCGATCCGACGGTAGAGCGTGTCGGCTCTCTACGACAGGTCGGCTCCGAAAAGCGAGTGCGCCGAAGGCGCCGTTCAGACCAGTCGTTCCGCGATGCGCGCGGCACCCTCCGCGGCGGCCGTCGCGGGATCGTCGGGCGAGACGACCTCGATATCGCGGTCGAGCTCGGCGGCGAGCCGCGTCTCGAACTCCTCGACGAGGCCGGGGATACACGCCATCCCGCCGGTGACGGCGATCGGACGGCCCAGCGCCAGCTGGTAGGGTTTCATGTGGTCGTTCGCGAGCGCCGGGAGGAACTCGTTGGCGACGACGTCGACCGCGTCGTCGATGTAGCGGTCGACCGGGTCGCGGACCCCGCGATCGACGGTGAACTCGTGGCTCCCGCCGCCGGGCTGTTGGACCACGTCGGTGAACGGTTCGAACTCGTACACGTCGGCGTGTTCCTCCTTGTACTCCCGGGCGGTCGTCCGATCGATGTGGACGCGGCCCTGGCTCTCCTCCTCGACGGCGGCGACGATCCAGCGGTCGACCTCGTTGCCCGTCACCGAGCCGGTCGAGAACGGCGAGAGCTGCTCGCCGCGGCGGTACGCACACGCCTCCAGCGTCGTCGACCCCATGTTGACAGAGACGAACACGTCGTCGATCGCGTCGAGGCCGTCGCCGTAGGCGGGGATCGCCCCACACAGCGATTCGGGGAAGCTTCGCGCCGCCGCCTCACCGATCGAGGAGCCCTCGATCACGGATGTGAGGTTCTCGACGCCGGCCTCGTTGTCGATCGTCGGCACCGCGTAGACGACCGCGCTGTCCGCGGGGACGTCGTGGGCTTCGACGATCGCCTCGAAGAAGCGCTCGGCGTCGGCGACGCTGTCGTCGTCCTCGGGGAGCCCCGATCGGAGCATGAACCGGACCGTGTCCGGGTACTCGATCGCGGCGTCGTGGCCGAACAGGACCTTCTCCTCGCCCGTGATGGCGTCGTCGTACGTCGCCAGGCAGGTGAGCGTGGAGTGTCGTTCGCGCTCCCCGCGCTCGTCGGGGAGGTCGAGTACCGTCCGGGTGCTGCCGAGTTTCACCCCGACCGGTGTCGGGGCGTCGGTTCCGTCGTAGTCAGTGGATTCCGTGGATTCTGCGTCGCTCATTGTTCACTCGCACACGAAGCGATCCGGACGATGGAGACGAGGCTGATCCGATGGTCCGCCGGGGTGAACGCCCGGTCGTGTCGTGGCGCGTCGAACCCGTGTAACCGGCGTTCCAACGCGTCGGCGACACCGGGGGCGATCCACCCGATCTCGGCGTAGTACGAGAGCGCGTCTCGGCTCCGAAGATGGCCGCCGACATCGACGAGGTAGCCGATCCAGTCGGCTATCTCGTGTTCCGCTGCCGGCCCGCCGGGAACCGTCCGTAGGTACGGTCGGTCCCCGCGACTCGCGTTCCGAAGGCCGCGCTGACGCCCGAGGAGTTCGGTGAACGCGGCCGAGCGCGCCGCCTGCTCGGCTCGGCTCCCGTTCGGTGGACGAAGCGGCCGCTCCCGAGCCGCATCGTCGGCGCTCGCCCGCGTTCCCGCAAGCCAGCGCAACTCCCGTACGTCGTATCGTCGTGGATTCAGACTCATGTTCCGTCCGTCGTTCGCGTCCGTACCCGAACGGTTTCTGTCGGAGTATATGAACGTTCGCGCGCAGTTATCAGGTGTGAGAAACTACGTCGCCACGCGTCACTCCTCGTCGGCCCACGGCAACGGTTCGGTACACCAGTGACAGAACTCGATCTCGGCGTCGGTCTCCCGGCCGCAGTGTGGACACTCGACTCGTGCGGGTTCGTCGCCCTCGCCGCCGCCGACGATCGCTTCGATCGGGGCGCTCTCGTCGTGTTCGCCGTCCTCCTCGGCGACACGGCGGCGGATCGCCGCCGCGGTCGCGTCCGCGCG
>NZ_JBHSWW010000095.1:0-8129 GCF_042661865.1 Halorubrum tibetense | reverse complement strand
CTCCTGAAACCCTTGTGAGCCATCGATCATCACCACTTCGGTACCGTCGGTGACCGCCTCGCGGACGAGATGCTCGAATTCGCCGACCGTATACTCTTCCGGATCGATTTCGACGATGGAGAGCTGTCCGCTGTCCAGCGCATCCTGTAGCGGGAGGCCGATCGCGTCGGCTCGTTTGCGGATGGTCCACTCCGCCTCTTCAAATTGGAATAGAATGCTCTGTTTGCCCTCAAGGGCCGCTTGGATGAGAAATTGGAGACCGGTCGTGGTCTTGCCGACGCCAGTCGGACCGCTGAGTATTGTTACGGTTCCCTGATCTAAGCCACCGTGGAGCAGATCGTCAAGTTCCGCCACACCCGAAGAGAGCGTCCCCGATTCGACCTCTCGCTCCTGTTCGCCGGGAACGAGTGTCGGCCAGACCGTCAGTCCCTCGTCAGTAATATCGTAGGAGTGATTTCCACGTCGGAACGACGACCCTCGGAACTTGGAGACGTTGACTGCCCTGCTTTCGGGAGTCACATCAAGTGTGACGACAGCGTCGACGAGGAACTGAATATCGTCGTCCGTGATTGAACCGCCAGCCTGCGAAGTGAGCATCACCGTCGCGCCAGCCTCTTTGAGATAGTCGAGGAGGCCAAGAACACCGGAGCGGAATTGCCGTTCGTCGCTGGTAAGATATCGAAACTCTGTGATGGGGTCAAGCAACACACGATCTGGTTTGATTTTGTCGACTTTGTCGCGTAGATCTTCAATAAACCCCGGCTGTTCGACTTCGGCTGATTCGAAGACGCTGTAGGAGTTACGCTCTGAGAACTGCTCTTGGGTCGGCGAGAGGTTATGAAACTGTATCTGCTCAGTATTGAGGCCGAACGCGTCGGCTGTTTCTTCGACGTACGCCTGCGGCTCACCCATATTAATGTACAGAGCCGTCTCTTCGGCATCTATCCCAGCCGAGAGGAAGTGTAATCCGAAGATTGTCTTGCCTGAACCCGGCGAGCCACGCACGAGAACATTTCGACCCTGAATGAGACCACCGTCCAGAACCTCATCAAAACCACTGACGCCCGTTGACATCCGTTCAACTGACATAATCTGATTTTGTTTTTAGTCTACAAGTATTTTCCCTCTGGAGAACGTATCCATTTGTTCTAGCACGAGTACGCGTTCACAATCACAGAGTGTCGATATGCGATACGCGCCCTGCATCTTGCACGTATCGGAGTTACCTACCGGAGATTTGCCAGAAGCTGCCTGCGAGATACAGAGGATCGGCATTGTTTAGACGCTCCTGATAGTGTGGGTTAGCGTCTGTATCAGCTGAACAGGATCCGTCTATGAGGGCATCTCTGTTCGGTTTAGTTCCTTCGGTAGCACCTGTTCCGTCCGATCTATACCGCGTCTAAACAAGGCCCAGAGGATCTATTCAGCAGCAAACATGACGCCGGTAATTTCAAACCGCGCACCACCATCAGAACCTTCAGTTAGGTGGATCTCCCAGCCGTGGGCATCGACGACCTGTTTGACAATGCTCAGCCCGAAGCCAGTCCCTTCATCGCTTGTCGAATACCCCGCGTCGAACACGTCGTCACGTTCGCCAACTGGAATTCCTGGGCCGTCGTCTTCGATGTAGAAGCCGGCGTCCAGTTCGCCAACTCGGACCGTCACGCCGTCACCTCCGTGTTCGACAGCATTACGAATGAGATTCTCGAACACCTGACTCAGTCTCCCTTCATCGGCTCGAATCGTCCGCTCGATATCGGTGACGATGCTGGCGTCTCTGGTATCGACGTTACGCCAACAGTTCTCCGCAAGCATTGAAACCTTGATCGAAGTTATATCAGTCGTACTTTTGGCCCCCCGAGCGAGCGCCAGCAAATCAGTGATCAGTGTATCCATCCGATCAAGTGCTCGACCGATTGGATCGAGGTGGTCACTGTCGCACTCTTCGTTCGCTAATTCTAAGCGACCTTCAGCAACGTTGAGTGGGTTCCGTAAATCGTGGCTCACGATACTGCTGAACTCTTCTAACCGCTCGTTTTGTGCCTCCAATTCCCGTTCGTATTCTTTATGTTCAGTAATATCACGAAGCACGCCGACTGATCCGTCAAATGAGTTGCCGTCGTATGGGAGGACACCCATATGATCCTCGCAAGTGATTGGATCTCCATTACGAGGGTGTATCGCCACTTCGAAAGTAACTGTCTCTGGCCCAGCACCCGACAATAGTCGTCCCAGCTGTTGTTCTGCTTGTTCAACAGCGTCGTCATCTTTGATCAACGATGGTGTACTCCCGATGATCGTCTCCCGCTCGTAGCCGACCAACTCAACGAACTCGTCATTGACGTGCGTGAACCGACCGGTTTCGCTAATGACGTACACCGGGTCAGTGAGCGCGTCAATAATCGTTCCGTACTCTCTGAGCTCTCGCTGGCGCTCCCGACGATCAGTAATGTCGCTGACAGCGCCATAGACTATCTGATCGTTCTCTTCGGTGGCTGCCGATTTGAGGGTAACACCGATAATTCGTTTTTCTCCGTTTGGTGTCTCAACACAGTAGCTTCCCTGTATCTGTTCGCCCGTCTGAGAAGCGGAGTCAATATCTTGCTGGATCTCTTTGCGATCGTCGGAGTGAAACAAATCAAGAGCATCATCCAGTGAGAGATCTGCCTGCTCAGGAAGATCCATGACGTTGTAGAGGCCATTACTTAGAGACAACTCCCCGGTCTCAGTATCTAGTTCGAAGCTACCAATACTATCGGCACGCTCAGCGAGATCTATCAGTTCTTCTTGTCTGTCAGCGCGCTCAGCCTCACGTTGTGCGTTAACAGCGTTACAGATCCGGTTGGTGAGAAGTTTGTACCGCTCGGCTCCACCCCCTTTCTGAAGATAGTCAGTAACGTCGGCAGCAATCGCGTCACTGGCGACGGTTTCACTGCCCTCACCGGTAAAGAGGATAAACGGGAGAGTAGGAAACTCCTCTCGAACGGTCTGCAAGAATTCAATTCCATCCATTTCAGGCATATCGTAATCTGAGACGATGCAATCAGGTCGGCAGTCATTAATTATGGCCAGTCCCTCGTCGGCGCTAGTCGCCGTCCGGATACAAAATCGATCATCTTCCCGTTTGAGAAAGCTTGCTGTTAGATCTGTGATTCCGGGTTCGTCATCAACGAGCAGCACGTTGATTTCATCTTCCATGATATACCAAGGATGTTTATCTGCTTACTTCTTTTGGTGAGTCTGAAACAGCAGAACTAGAATATCAGCCGTTGTTTGATGCTGACCTGTAGTTCAGATTGAGACTCATTTTATTTCTGTTCCATAGAGCACTCTACAAAGCTCATACTCTCATAATCGAGTGAGACGGGTCTCTTAGCGGGGTACAGTAATGCTGTATACGCGCGTTACATTCAGCACGCCGGCCCAAACATCATTTGAAACTGACAGAAGTTCCAGAGACCAGTTAACATCGAGATTTGTACAGATCTACTAACAAATCTCCAGATGGATCACTACTGTGGATTGTGTTCAGTCAAGATTCTCAACCTTCTGTTCGAGCCGCTTGAGCCGCTCGTTGAGATCCTCGTCAGGCTCAGCAGCGGGCTCACTCAGTGGCCGAACATCCTCAAGGGCGGTGTCAACGCGATCGTCGTCAGCCTCGCCGCGGAGATATAGCTCCGCGCGGTCGTTATACAGCTCTCGGAGCGTGCTCGCAGCGACACCAACGTCATCGGCGACGTCGGCAAGTGATTCACCACTGGCGACTCGCTCCATGCCGGCGCGTACCCGGAGGTACTCCTCCGGGTCGACCCGGAGATGTCCGTCGACAACCTCAAACCCCGTCGGCGGCCGGCCAGTCCACTTACCGGCCTCTCGGGCAGCGTCGATCCCCGACTGGATTCGGCGGACCTTCTGTGTCTGTTCAATCCGAGCGAGGTCACCCATGAGCCCGGCGATCATTTGGGTGACCGCCTGATCGACCATACTGTCGTCGACATCAAGCTCGAGGCCAACCTCAAGGTCTCGGACGCTCGTGTCGTGCTCAAGCGCGTGCTGGAGGAAGTTGTGGATCTCGCCACCACCAAGCCGGGAGAGTCGAGACAACTCATGAACAACGACGACGTCGACTTCCCCATTGGCGATCGCTTCGCGAAGCCGGTGGTACTCTGCGCCACCCTCGTCATCAGTCCCCGAAATAATATCGGCGAACCGCTCGACGCTTGCGTCAGGATACTCCTTGCCGACAAACTCCTCGAGCTCGCGGATCTGTCGCTCGTGGTCTTGGCGGTCGGTCGAGACGCGGGCGTATAACGCGACGTGAGTCACACTTTCCGTTTTGCCCGGGTTAGTATATGAAACAGGTATCCTTTTCGTTGTTATCGATTACCACTTCCTTCTCGACGAACCTTGAGATCAGCTGTCCAGTACAGAGGGATAGTGAAACAGCAGTATATATTTGATATTTGGCAGGTCGATCAGTGCAAGATACAGAGCGCGAGTCTTGCAATAGAGTTAGCGTGTCATAGAATGCTTCAAATAGTGATTTCTATTAACTGAAAAATTAACTTTATTATACAAAAGAGGACACAATCCCGGATGAACGAAGCTCAAAACCCTGTGATCGATTCTATGACACACTCACTATGAGTGTTAATTGTATAAATACCAATCACCATCGTCTTGAACTGTACGAACCGTAGTTTCAATTTCTTCACCATCCACCTCTTCTGTTACCAACACCAGAGCGGCATCGTCTGCATCAAAAAATTCAATTACATCGTTAAGAACTTCCTCTTGTCTTTCAACTTCTTGTTCAATCTCTTCTTCGGATAACTCACCCCCTTGCTCCCATTCAACAAACTCTCTCGTTGAGAGCTGATTTACCTCTATAAGGGTGGCGTCAAAGTCCTCAAGATCAGCCTCTTCAATCGGGTGCGCTTCGGATTCAGGATGTATCACTTCATTTGCGGATTCAACATCATCGTCATTGGCCGCAGTGTAATATTGTTCAACTGCGTCTTCTGCCGTTCTATCTGAAAGTTCTCTTCCCCCACCTTCACTATCCCCACACCCTGCAAGTGCAACTGCACTTACCGTGGCAACTCCCGTAATAAATTGGCGTCTATCCATCATAACAGAAAAAAATCTGGAAATTAAAAGTTGTTATGCTTGTAACAGTGCTGCACTCATACTCTACATCTTGCACGCCAACCCGTCACAATATCACTAGGCCAACAGCTGTTTCACCAGATGAAATAGGAGGTTCTCAACAACTCGATGAGTGGGCCTGATAACCGCCGACTTTGGAGCGATAACCGCGTCGGTCGTCGGGGTATATTACTGAACTCGTGCTGGACGATCGGCAGTAGTGCCAGATTTCGGGCTTGCGGCCCCTATCTCGATATGTAGTCAGACCATCCCAGACTGTCGATCTTAGGACGGCTCCCAGCCAAGGTATATTAAACTCACAAATCTAGCATAAACAAGGATATGCCCTGTTCTGACTGTAGCCATCTTCTCATCTTGGACCATAACAACGAGAAACTGGTGTGTCCGAATTGTCTCGATATCCAGATCGCGGACCAGGACGAAATTGAGGAGAAAGTTAGACGCGACCGGCAGTTCCTCCGTGATGAGAACCTAGTCCAACTTATGCAGGAGTACGACAAGGGCCACCTACTCCTCTACCTCATAGAACGTCTCAACAAGGTCTCGTACAGCTTTTACGAAAACCGTCGCCTGAAGATGCGGGAGTTCGCCTACATCAACTACCTAATCCAAATCGTCTATACGGCGGACGAGAGCAGTTTCGGAGACAAGTACTTAGACCGCGGCGATGAACTCAATGAGGAAATCGACACGCTACTCTCTGCGCAGGCGGAACTCGTGAGAGCGCTCAAGCACGTCGAAGACCGGTTCCGGCTTTGTATCGAATACCCGGTCCCGATGTCAGATGGGAAGTTCCTGTTCGGGGACTATGATCTGCGCGACACGGAATATCGATACTGCTTCCAGCGGTGCCTGAAAAGCCTGATTGGGGGACGGGAAGAGGAACTTGAGCTGTTCGACAAGACCCACGAGCAGATCCGTAACTTCGAGAGGCCATCAAGCGACGATATCGACACGCTAGAGGACTTCGGCGACACGTTTTATGGGTTCATCCTCTCGATGCTGTTCATCTGCCTTGTTGAACGCCAGACAGCGGCGGGGTGGGGTTGATAATCTACAGCGTCACGGTGTCAGAAGCGACTTTTTGAACGCAGAAGATGCAGCACTCGCAGTTACCGTCGTTTGCTGAAGGATCAGAACTATGGTATCTAGCGTCTTTGCTTCGATGACGACGGCGATGCCTCTCCTGGATACGTCCGGAGAAGGAGAGCAGGCGGCGAGCCCTTAACTCGCCGCCTGCGTCAGGTTATGGATGATGCACTTCCGTGTCAGCTCCCGGAACTGGCCGTGCCAGCTCCGGGAGCGCAGCTTCTCGCCGTCGTCTTGCTTCAACTGCGAGAAGCCGGTTTCACTCATCCACCGCTGGTTGTAGTCTTCGTTCATCCGTGCGTTGTGCGCCTTCTGTAACGGCGTCTGTTCTCGGTGTTTGATCAACGGTCGCGTTGACTCGGAGCGACACTCTTCACGAAGCTCTCCCCATGAATAGTTCGCGTCAGCAGACAGCACACGCAGGTCTTCCGCGTTCCGGCGGAAGACCTGCATCCCGATATGGCCGTCCCACGCCTTCTGCGTAGTGAAATGAACGTCCTTGATCGCTAGTGAGTTGACGTCGATCAAGATCGTCGTCTTCATCGACTGGAACGAGTAGTTCGCGCGGTCGCGGTAGTGGTAGCTGGTTTGGTCACGCTGGAAGCCACTCGCGTCAATAGCGGCTTCACCACTCCAGCCCGCCTGCTCCGCCGAAGCGCGGAGCAGGCGGCGGAGTTCACGCATTCGATACTCGTTTTCCCACCGGCAGAACGAACTGTAGTGCGGTGCCTCGTCGAGTCCAAACACGGCAAGGACACCGGGCATCTCATTGAGGTAGTCTTCCGTCTCGCGGAGGCTTTTCTCTAATTCGACGCGGTACAGAATCAACGCGATCTGCACCCACTCGGCGTACCCGCCCGCGCCGTCCGGCGCGGCGGGTACGTCCGGGTCGCCAACGTGCTGTTTGGCAAGGTCTCGACACATCTGCGCTAGCCGTCTGAGCGATGCCATATCGCCAGACGGCGTCCAATCCCGGGTTAATCTGACGGAAGAACGCCGTGAGAGCGTCTGAAGCTACCATCACTCGGCGGCAAAACAAGGCATGAAATCCTCAAGATCCCCCTTCTCGAGGACGGTTGGTAAGTCGACCTCGTAGTAGGAATCGAGCCGATGGCTCGTCGGGCCGTAGTAGAGCCGCCACTTCTTCCCGTCCGTTAGCACCGCCCACTGAGCGGGTGTCTCTTGCAAGTAGACGTGGATCTGGTAGCTCGGGTTCTCGAAGTCGCGCTCGTGCTCTCCGCTCCCCCGCGTGTCGAGCGGGCGTCCCCAGCGCTTAGCGTCAGCGACAGCGACCGCGTTCTCGTAGAAGTCGCCTCCCCCTTCGCGGCGCTCGAAGGCGTCACGCGCGGCGTCCTCGGTCTCGAAGAAGCCGTAGTCCGGGCGTCGCTGCGTCCGGCTTGTACTCTCCTCGACTTCGAAGGGAATTCCTAGCTTCCGGAACATCGGCCGGATAAACTTCTCCTCCAGCTGGGACTCGTTCCGCTTCGGGGCCGTGCTCTTCTCCCGCTTGTAGAGATCGACGATCTCGTCGTACGCGGCTTCTAGTTCGTCGTCGTCGACCTCGTCCCACTCCTCCGTCTCGGGGAGATGCTCGTCGAGGTAGTAATTAGAGAACAGGTCACGATTCGTGCGGTAGGTGAGTGAACTTTGCATTAGTCAGGCAGGGGTCACGATAAGAAATTCGTCCGAGTCCTTGCTGTCGATGAGGGCATGGGCGACGGTCGTCGCATCGGCGACTTCGACGTCGACCGCATCACCGATCTCGAGACCGAGTTTCAGTCGATCACATCGGGTTAGAGTAAGCGTCTGCTTGGAGAGGATGTGCAATCAACCCAAGCAGACAGCGAGATAGAGGAAGAGCACCTGCTTAA
>NZ_JBHSWW010000094.1:0-8274 GCF_042661865.1 Halorubrum tibetense | reverse complement strand
GGGTCATACACGGGGGTCGGGCCGCGGGCAATATAAACCTCCGCGGGTCGTCCTCGCGCGTGGCCGTCCTCCCGCCGCGCGGTCAGCGTCCCGGCGCGTGGTCGACGGTCCCCGTGAGCGACTCCCGCACAAGCGAACGGTTTTTGCGTCGACCGACGGGAGGGGACGTATGGACGAGGACACCCCCGACGACGGGACTTCCCGATCCGACGACGGGACCTCCCGACCCGACAACGGGACTTCCCGGCCCGACGGCGGGACGGAGCAGGCCGACGGACCGACCGAGGACGTCGCCTTGGACCCGTGGGGGTCGGCGTCGGTCGGCGACTACGCGGACCTGTTCGCGGAGTTCGGCATCGAGGCGTTCGACGAGGTGAGCGGCGACGTCCCGGACCCGCACTACCTGATGCGTCGCGGCGTCATCTTCGGGCACCGCGAGTACGACGCGGTCGCGGAGGCGATGGCGAACGACGAGCCGTTCGCCGCGCTCTCCGGCTTCATGCCCACCGGCGACCCACACATCGGCCACAAGCTCGTCTTCGACGAGCTGATCTGGCATCAACAGCAGGGCGCGGACGCGTTCGGCCTGATCGCCGACCTCGAGGCCCACTCCGCCCGGGGGATGTCCTGGCCCGAGATCGACGAGCACGCGCGAGACTACCTCTTGAGCCTCCTCGCGCTCGGGTTCGACGCCGAGGCGGGTGCGATCTACCGCCAGTCCGACAACCGCGCGGTACAGGATCTCGGTTTCGAGCTCGGCTCGAAGGCCAACTTCTCGGAGCTACAGGCGCTGTACGGCTTCGACGGCGAGACGAACGTCTCACACATGCAGTCGGTGTTGACCCAGATGGCGGACATCCTCTACCCGCAGCTGGTCGACGAGCCGAAGCCCACGGTGATCCCGGTCGGCCCCGACCAGGACCCGCACGTTCGGCTCTCGCGTGATCTGGCGGTCCGGATGCGCTACTTCAAGGTGACCGAGGCGTTCGCGAGCTTCGAGCTCGACGACGCCGAACGCCAGCTGGTGCGGGCCGCATACGACGCGCTGGCGGCCGCGGCCGCCGAAAACACCGGCACGGCCGACGGCTCGGAGGCGGCCGACGTCCGCTGTACGGACGCTGCCGAGTGGCTCGCCGACTACGAGCCGCCCGACACCGGCGACGAGCGACTCGACCTCGCGGCCGCCAAACCGACCGCCATCGAGAAACTGCGGGCGGGAGGAAAAGAGCCGCTCCGGCCGCGGGTGCGCTTCTTCGATCGCAACGCCACCGACGCGGCGTTCGAGGCGCTGATCGAGGCGGTCGACGGCGAGAAGCGCGTCTTCGAGGGGCATATCGACGCGTTCGAGCTGACGCGCGAGGAGGCCGAGTCGCTGGCGCGGGGGGTCGAGATCGACCACGACGGGTTCGGCTTCCGGCAGCCCTCCGCCGTCTTCCATCGGTTCATGACCGGGCTCACCGGCGGGAAGATGTCCTCGTCGATCCCGGCGAGCCACATCTCGCTGCTCGACGACCCCGACGACGGCTACGACAAGGTGAAAGCCGCGACCACGGGCGGCCGCGACACGGCAGCGGAACAGCGCGAGCTCGGCGGAGAGGCCGACGACTGTCCAGTGTACGAGCTGTACGCGTACCTGCTCGCCGGGGACGACGACGAACTGACGAGGGAGGTGTACACCGAGTGTGTCACCGGCGAGCGGCTCTGTGGCGGCTGTAAAGAGCAGGCAGCCGAGCTGATGCGCGAGTTCCTCGCGGACCACCAGGAGAAACGGGCCGAGGCGGAGGCGTTACTCGACGAGCTCGACATCGACTTGGACTCCGACCGGCGCGGAACCGGCGGCGAACACTGAGTGACCGGGACCGGGTGCGGGAACTACTGCTACCCCGTTAGGCCGTCTCCATCTCCCGCTCGAGCTCGCGCAGACGCTCGATCCGCTTCTCCGTGGGCGGGTGTGTGGAGGCGATCCGGCCGATGAACCCCTTCGAGATGGGGAAGATAAAGAACGCGTTCATCTCCGCGCTCTCACGCATGTCCTCCTCGGGGACCCGCTCCATCCCGCTGTTGATACTGACGAGCGCGGACGCGAGCGCCCCGGGCTTCCCCGTGATCACCGCCGCGCCGCGGTCGGCGGAGTACTCGCGGTACCGCGAGAGCGCGCGGATCAGCAGGAACGACACGACCCACACCAGTAGCGACACCATGATCGCCACGATGACGGGCGCGCCCTGTCGGTTGTTCCCGCCCAGCAGCCAGCCCCACCGCACGATGAAGAAGGCGATAGTCGAGAGGAACGACGCGATAGTCATCACCATCACGTCGCGGTTCTTCACGTGGGCGAGCTCGTGGGCGATGACCCCCTCCAGCTCGTCCTGATCGAGGGTGCGGAGCAGGCCCGTCGTCACCGCGACGGTGGCGTTCTTCTGGTTCCGGCCGGTGGCGAACGCGTTCGGCACGTTCGTGTCGGCGACGGCGACCGCCGGCTTCGGGAGGTCCGCCTGTTGGCTGAGCCGTTCGACCATACGGTGGAGCTCCGGGTACTCTTCGGGGTCGACCTCCCGGGCACCCATGCTCCGGAGCGCGAGCTTGTCGCTGAAGAAGTACTGTGCGATCGCGAACCCGCCGAGCAGGATCAGCGGGAACAGCCCACCCTCGAAGTAGAGGGTGATGAACCCGACGAACACGAGGTAGAGGGCGAACAGGAGGAACATCGTGAACGCCATCCGTCCACGAAGCCCCCAATCCGTGTCCCATTGCATACGCGACGGTAGCGGTTCTGCGCGTTAAAACCTGCCGGAGGCGGGCGGGAACCGGCGGCGGTAGGTGGGTGACACCAGCGACGGTACGTGCGTGAAACCGGCCGCCCGGAGTCAGATCGAGAGGATGGCGTTCACGAGGACTCGGGTCGCGATGGCAGTCCCCGCCCCGAGCCAGGTCAACAACACGAAGTGGATGTACCCGTTCGCGGGGTTCCCGCCGTCGATCTTCCGGATCATCTGCGAGGAGAGCGCCGCGTTGAACAGCACGACCGTCAACAGCAGGTACTCGATCAACGGGATGTCGTACGCGCCGGGGTAGACGATCTGGCCGATATCCATCTGGTCGAGCTCGAAGTCCGCCGTCAGCTGGGCGAGGATGGCGACGATCTCCAGTCCGATGAAGAAGGCGAACGTCGCCGCCGCCGTGATCCCGTATAACAGCCCGATGAACGTCACCGCCGCTTGCCGGCGCTGCTCGCGCAGCTGGTTGACGGCGTTCATGTTCTTCGAGATCAGCTCGCCGAGCTGTTTGGGGTCGCCGCCCATCCGCCGGCCGACGAGGTACATCTCGGAGAACTTCTGGATGAGATACGATCGCGTGTCACGCGTGAATGCCCGCCACGCGCCCTCCGTACTGATCCGCATGTTGAGCCGGCGGTACAGCCGCGTGATCGCCGGCGACAGCGCTCCGAAGTCCTTGTCCCGGAGCGTCGTCAGCACGTCGGTCGTAGTCGACTGCTTGGCGCTCTCGGTCGCACCGAGCGCGCGAACGAACGAGGGGAACTCCCTGTCACGAGCGCTGATCGCCTGCTCTTCCGAGCGAAGGATCACCCCCGTGATGAACAGCGGCGAGATGGGGACGGCGAGATACAGCGGCAGTCGGACATCGTCGATGAACCAAAGGAGTCCGGGGAGCCCGGGACCGTATCCGAACATCCCGGCAGCCGTGAACCCGATGAGGAGGAACGAGAGTCCACCGCCGATCCCGAGCGACGCCCACAGCTTCAGGTCGCCCGGGGCGCGCTCCTCGGGGTGGTACCAGATCGGGTCGTACGGCGACGTCGCCCGGATCATCGCGTAGAAGCCGAGCTGGACGAAGACGAACAGGACGATGACCGCCGCGACGGTCGCCGTCGGGTCGTTTCCGGTCAGGATCGGAAGCACGATGGCGAAGACGAGCGCGAACGTCATCGAGAGGATCATCGACATGTACAGGTCCTTCATCACCTCCAAGTTCGACAGCGACGACTCGTACAGGGTCTCGTATTTGGCGAGCATCACGTCCTGTTCGGAGACGAGGAAGTCCTCCAACGACTGCCCCGCCCCGAGCGTGTAGCCGAGCCGGTCGAAGAAGTCGGCCATCGCGTCCGAGGGCACCTCTTTGGCGCGGCGACGACACGCGTCGTCAAGGCTCTGGTTCCACGTGTCGACGAGGCTGACGACCCGCCCGATCTCCTCGGCAGCCGCGCCGTACTCCTCCTCTTTGGCCAGCGTCCGGAACACCTCCATGCGGTCGATGTTCGTTGTCGACAGCACGGTCATGTGGGTCATCACCAGGTGGAGCTGGTTGTCGATCCGGTTCTCGACGCTGCTGAGGTAGATCTTCGGGTAGATGACGGCCGAAACGAGGGTGAGCACGCCGAACATCGGGATCGGGACCCGTGCGGCGAACGGGAGCGGGAGGAGGAACGCGCCGGCGATCGTGAGCAGGAAGACGACCGCCGCCGGGACGAGCACGTAGCCGACGTACTGCCGCTTCGAGATGTCGAGCTTCTCGTAGGACGCCATCACCTCCTCGGTGAGCCGCATGGCGGTGGCGAGCCCCTGACCGGCCTGTTTCACGCCCATAGCTCACACACCTCGGCGTCGGCTGCCGGCGCTCATCTGACGTTCCGGTGCATGTCGAAGGGGAGCCCCTCGACGCCGTCGCGCTGGAACGCGTCGATGGCCTCGTTGACCTCGTGGTAGCCCAAGATCCCCTCCTGGATCATCCGCTCTATCAGCTCCGCGCGGAACTGTAAGTCGTCGTAGATGTCGCGGGTGTCCGCGTAGCCGAGCAGCGTCGCGATCTGCTCTTCGAGCACGTAGGAGTTGTTCATTCCCTGGAAGACGATCTCGTCCTCGACGGGGTCCCAGCTGAACACCTCACGGGTGACGACCCCCTCCATCTCCTTGGAGTACCCCTCGATCTCCTGCACGCTCGTCACCCGACGGAGTACGTCGTCGCCCTGTTTCACCCGGTTCTGGAACAGCGCGACGTCCGCGTTGTCCATGAACGTCTCCGGCACGTTGATCGGCTCGGAGGTGAACCGCTGGATCATCGAGACGATGTCGGAGGCGTGGAACGTCAGCATGACCGGGTGACCGGTCTGGGCGGCCTGGAACGCCATCCGCCCCTCCGCACCACGGACCTCACCCACGATGATGTAGTCGGGACGCGACCGGAGCGCGGCGGCGACTAGGTCGAACATGTCGACGTCCGAGGAGCCCTCGCCGCCGCCCTCGCGGGTCAACAGCTGCTGCCACGTGTTGTGCGGCGGGATGACCTCCGCGGTGTCCTCCGCGGTGTAGATCTTCGAGTCCTGTGGGATGTACGAGAGGATCGCGTTGAGCGTCGTCGTCTTCCCGGACGCGGTCTCACCGACGACGAACACGGTCTGTTCGTTCTCCAGACAGAGCCAGAGGTACGCCGCGAGCTCCGGCGAGAGCGTCCCCCAGTTGGTGATCTGGTTGATCGACAGCGGCACCTCCTCGCCCTGCCGGATCGTGAGCGAAGAACCTTTCAGCGAGACGTCATCGGAGTAGATGATGTTGATACGCGAGCCGTCCGGCAGCGTCGAGTCGACGATTGGGTCGGAGTCGGAGAGCGGGTCACCGATCCGCTCGCCCATGTTCCGGAGCCAGTTGTCGAACTCCTTCGGGGTCCCGAAGTCGACGGTGGTCTCCAACATCCCGAACGTGCCGTGATCGACGTGACACTCGTGAGGGCCGATGACGTGAATGTCCTCGTTGGCCGGGTCACGCATCACCGGTTCCAGCGGGCCGAGTCCGACGATGTCGCGGTTGAGCCGGTAGCGGATGTTCTCGTACGTCTCCTCGGTGACGGAGAGCTTCCCCATGTTCAAGAGCTGTGAAGCGGTCCGTTTCCACCCGGAATCGCCGTTCTGGATGTGGGTGACGTCCGCCAACAGCTCCTCGATCAGGTCGTCGTACTCCGCTTCGGAGTCGGGCGCCGTGTGCCCGCCGCTCGCCGCGAGCAGCTTGTTTTTCACCTGGTTGAGTACCGTCGCCTGAGGCCCCGACATCTCCGGTTCGATCGCGTAGTACTTGGTCTCCTGTCCGAGGTCGCCGTACACGTGACAGAATATCGGGCCGCCGACCGGGTAGAGCACGTTCGGCCGGGCCGACTCGTACTCCGATTTCGGCTCCTCGATGAACAGCGGGAACTCCCCAGTGATCTGTTTGAACTCCTGGAGGTGTTCCCGGAGGTGCGGCCGCCGCATCGCTGCCTTCCGGAGCTCGTCCGACGGTTTCGCGGTCCCGTGTTCTGTCATCGTCTGTTGTGTGTCGTGTGTTGGTCGCGTGTCGTGTGTTGATCGCGCGTCGTGTGTGGTTCACCCGTGGCGACCCGGCGCTCGGGCGTCCAAGTGCCGCCCTCAGGCCACGCTCCGGCTCTCGATCACGATCCCCGTCCCCGAGCGAACGGAGAAGCCGATGGTGTCGCCGACCTGTTCGCCCATCCCCGCGAACCGTTTGACGTTGATCTGTCGTCTGATGTCGTTGCCGACCTCGATCATCTCGAGCTGGAGGAACACGTCGGCGATCGACCGGAACGGGCCGATCGCGTCGTCGTCGACGGCGGAGGGGTCGACGGTGAGAACCACGACTTTCCCCTGTGAGATGATCTCGCGGAAAAACGAGATGATCTCCAAGGCCGCCTGCCGCTCCTCGTTCTTCCGGACGAGCGCCTCGAACGTGGGGTCGTTCCGGAAGATCGCGTCGAACGTGTCGAGGAAGATCACGTCGGAGTTCCACATCGCCTCCGCGTTCATCAGTCGCTTGAGCAGCTCCTTGCGCTCCCCGTCGTCGTCGGAGAACGCGCCGCCGGAGTCGAAGTCGGCGTGCAAAAACAGCAGCTCCTCGTTCAACAGCGGCTTCACCATGTCGTACTCCAACGAGTGCATCTGGTCGATGAACCCGCGAACGGTGAGTTCGGTCGACATCAGCGTCACCGAGGCCCCCTCCTCGACGAGGCCGTAGGAGAACCGCTGGGAGATGGCGCTTTTCCCCGCGCCGTAATCCCCCTCGATGAGGACGATGGAACCGCGGGGGATACCGCCGCCGAGCTCCTTGTTCAGGCGGTCGCGCTCGCCGAGTCCGAGCGACAGGAGGTTGTCGGCACGCGGCATCTCAGTTACTCCCCTCCACGCGGAACTGGAACAGCTCCTCGTCGCCGTTGACGGTGAGGTACACTCGGTGGTCACTCGTCTCATCGTCCAACGAGCCGACGCCGTCCACCTCGTCGAGATCGATCGTGAGCGCGAGGACGTCGCCGCGGCTCCACGCGGTCGCCCCGTCGACGGAGACGAGCTCGCCGTGTTTGGCCGACGGCCGAACGAACCGGCCGTCGAACACGATGTCGACGCCGGAGCCGTCCGGAGCGAGCCGCTGTGTCCCGGTGTTCTTTATCAACAGCGTGACGTTCCCCTCCGCTCCGTGGCTTGCGTCGTACACCCCGCCGTTGGGGTCGGAGACGACCGTGATGTCCGTCCGTAGCTGCTCGGTGGCGTCGAGGCTCCCGTCGTTGACGGCGGAGCTCACGCGGTCGACACCGGTCGTCACGGTGCCGACGACGCCGGCGGCGATCACGAGGCTGGCGACGAACAGGATGAGGTGTGAAACCGGAACGCTCGCCATTCAGCCGCTCACCTCCGTCACGTCGGCGCTGTCGCGCACGCCGGACTCCGTCACGAGGACGACCCGGTCGACCTCGGCGAGGTCGGCGTCGATCGCCTCGTTCGGGATCGTCGCCGACAGCGCCTCGCCGCCGAGCCAGAGGTCGGTGTCCATGACCCCGTCGACGCTCGTCCACGTCGCGTCCGCGCCGAGGTCGACGTACTCGTTGTCGGCGATGAGCGTGGTGTCACTCACCACGAGGCCGACCGACCCGTCGTTGGTGGCGTTGACGACGAGCTCGCCCGACTCCCCGGCCGACTCGTTATACGTGGCCTCCGTCACGGTGAGCGCCGTGTTCTGTCGTTCGAGCGCGCGCTCGTGAACGTCGCGCTCGGCGTCGGTGACGCGGTCGAACCCGTTAGCGGCGACGGGATAGAACGCGGTGAACGCGAAGAACAACCCCGCGACGATTATCGCCGTCGACGCGGAGACGCTAACGCCCATCGTCCCATCCCCCGTCCGCCGGGTCCGCGTGGTCGGGTTGCGGGTCCGGGTCGTTCATCGGGCGGGTCGAGCCGCCGGAGCGACCCTTGCCCGGCTGCCGGCCGCGGTCGCCGTTCCC